>CAZHBH010000076.1:0-9863 GCA_964530525.1 uncultured Rhabdothermincola sp.
CATTGAGCTACACCCGCGAACGTCCGGAGCGTACTTGACCCGCCCCAGGCCCCGAACCTCTTACTCGAACGCCGGGTCCACCGCCTGGGAGCGGCCGACCCGGCGGCGAGGGGTGTAGCATCGGGCCCAGCCTCTCGGATGGGGGAAGCCGGTCGAAGTCCGGCGCTGACCCGCAACCGTAGGTCGTCGTGGCTCCGGTCACGGCGACGAGCCGGAGCACCTGCTCGAGAGCTGAAGCACACCAGTCCGTCGTGGTCCGCGGGAGGTGGCTCGAATGCGAGGTGGTGGTCGCGAGGCCGGCACCCCGGCCGGGCTCGCCGATCGCGAGCCCCAGAACCGGGAGGTCGCCGAGGTGCGCCGAGCTGGCTCGTGGCTCGCTGCAACCCGAGCCGTCGTGCGGCCCGTCCTGTTGCTCGCCCTAGTGGGAGCGGCATCCGCGAGCGCCGCAACCGCCGCCGGCGCCACATCCGAGCCCTCGGCCACCTACGCCGGCGTCCCCGTGGTGGGCCGACCTTGCGAGCAGGGCGAGGGCGTGACCGTGATCGTCGACTTCACCACCCTCGGCGGCGGGGTGCGAGTGGGTTGTGCAGCCGGAGACCAGGTCCACGGATTCGCCGCTCTGCGCGCCGCGGGCTTCCGCACCAGCTCAGAGGGCGGGGTCGGCAGGATCTGCACCCTCGACGGCCTTCCCACCCAGGGCTACCCCTACTGCTGGACCACGGGCGGGTTCTGGTCGCACTGGGCAGAGGGCAGCTCCGACGACTGGGAGTTCCACCAGGTCGGCGCCGGACACGGACCCCTCGCTCCGGGCCACGTGAGCGGGTGGTCGTGGGCACAGGACTTCCGCTCAGCGCCCCCCCGGATCCCACCACGATGGTCGCCCCCCACCGTGGCCGAGCCGGACCCTGTCCCCGTGATGCCCGACGGCGGCGGCCCGGTAGAGATCGATCCGGTGAGCCCGGGTGGCGGCGTCGATCCCGAGGGGGAACCCCCGTCGGACGGAGGGCCCTACGGGCCGGGGGGCGGCCCCCTCGATGCGACCGGCTCGCCGTCGGGCACGGGGGACGCTGGCAACGCCTCCGCACCCGCCGCGGAAGGAGACGCCGACGTCTCGGGCCCACCCCCCTCCGGCGAAGGCCCCTCGGGGCAGATGGAGCTGACTTCGGCACCTGGCGCTCCTGCTGCCGCCGGAGGCGGATCCGTGGCAGGTGTGGGCTTGGGCGTCGGGCTGGCAGCCGTCGTGGGAGCCGCAGCTGCCATCGCTGCCCGCCGGAGGCGTGCCGCCGCCGACCCCTCACGGACCGGCGTGCACTCCTCGTCGATCCGATGACCCGGGTCCGCAGGTTGGGAGACCGGGGGCACGGACGCCCGGCCGGTCGGCTGCCGCGCACGTTGCACCCCGGTGCGTGGTGGCTGTGGGCGATCGGGATGGGCACGGCGGCAAGCCGCACCACCAACCCGGTCCTCCTCGTGCTCGTCGTGGCCGTCGTCGCCTACGTGGTGGCGGCCCGCCGCACCGAGGCCCCTTGGGCGCGCGGCTTCAAGGCCTACCTCGTCCTCGGGTTGGTGGTGATCGCGATCCGGGTGGGATTTCGGGCCTTGCTGGGTAGCCAGACCGGTGAGCACGTCTTGTTCAGCCTCCCGGAGATCCCGCTGCCCGACCTCGCGGAGGGGATCCGCCTCGGCGGGCCGGTGGCCCTGGAGGGTCTGCTCGCCGCCCTCTACGACGGCATGCGCCTTGCCACGCTTCTCATCTGCCTCGGTGCCGCCAACGTCCTCGCCAACCCGAAGCGACTGCTCAAGGCGCTACCCAGCGCGCTCCACGAGGCGGGGGTGGCGGTCACCGTCGCACTCACCATCGCTCCGCAGCTGATCGAGAGCGCTCTGCGCGTCGCCCGAGCCAGGAGGCTGAGGGGTGAGCCGGGCCGACGACTCAGGCTGCTGCACGAGGTGGGGATCCCGGTCATGACCGATGCCCTGGAGAGATCGCTGCTGCTGGCCGCGGCGATGGACTCGCGCGGCTACGGGAGGGCCGGGAGCCTCGGGCGCTCCACTCGTGCCGTTGCCGGCGGATTGGTGCTGGCGGGCCTCGCCGGGGTCTGCGTGGGCACGTACGGGCTGCTGGATGCCACCACCAGCGGCCTCATGGGCCTTCCCATGCTTCTCGCAGGCATCACCGCGTCCACCGTCGGGATGGTGCTGGGTGGGCGCCGGGTCCGCACGAGCAGGTACCGCCCCGATCCCTGGCGAGGAGCGGAGTGGGCGGTGGCCGGGTCCGGCATCACCGCGGCCGCGGTGATCATCGCCGTGGGCAACGTCGATCCGTCGATCCTCAACCCTTCGCTCGAGCCCCTCCAGTGGCCGATGGTCACGCTCTTGCCCGTCGTGGGCATCCTCATCGGAGCACTTCCCGCAGTGCTCGCTCCTCCGGTAGCGATCACCACCGGCGCACCGGCAAGCCCCAGCGATGACCGATGGGCCAGCGACGGGCCCGCCCGGATCGACGGCTCGGGCCCGAGACGCGCGGAGCTCGCGAGGTGATCGAGTTCGATTCGGTCTCGGTCACGTATCCCGAGGCGACGGCACCGACCATCCGCGGCGTGGATCTCCTCGTCAACGAGGGCGAGCTCTGCCTGGTCGTCGGTCCCACTGGTTCTGGGAAGTCCACGCTGCTCGGAGCGATCGGCGGGAGGGTGCCCCACTTCACCGGTGGGCGCCTCCGAGGCACCGTGCGCGTCGCCGGGCGCGACACGCGCACCCATCCGCCGCGCGAGCTGGCCGACGTCGTGGGCCTCGTCGGGCAGGATCCGCTGTCTGGATTCGTCACCGACACGGTGGAGGAGGAGCTGGCCTACTGCATGGAGCAGCTGGCCCTTCCGCCGCAGGCGATGCGCAAGCGGGTCGAGGAGATCCTCGACCTCCTGGGGATCGCCGAGCTGCGTGCGAGGCCGCTGCGCACGCTGTCGGGTGGCCAGCAGCAGAGGGTGGCGATCGGCTCGGTCCTGACCGCCCACCCACGCATCCTCGTGCTCGACGAACCCACCTCGGCTCTCGACCCCACCGCTGCCGAAGAGGTGCTCGCCGCCATCACCCGCCTCGTCCACGACCTCGGCGTGACGGTGGTCGTGGCCGAGCACCGGCTCGAGCGCGTGGTCCAGTACGCCGATCAGGTGGTGGAGCTCGTGGAGGGAGGAGAGGTTCGCTCGGGCGCGCCCACCGAGGTGTTCGCCACGGCAGCGCTCGCTCCGCCCGTGGTGCAGCTCGGGCGCCTGTGCGGGTGGGAGCCCCTCGCTCTGTCGGTGCGCGAGGCACGTCGCCGTGTGACCGACCTGCGCACCGAGCTCTCCGGTCACGGCAGACCCCCCCGAAGCGCTGGGGGGACCGTGGTGGGGACACCGTTGCTGCGAGCCCGTTCGGTGGTCGTCCGCTACGGCGAGCTGGTGGCGGTCCGAGAGGTCGACCTCGAGCTGCACCCGGGAGAGGTGGTGGCCCTCATGGGCCGCAACGGATCGGGCAAGTCGTCGCTGCTGTGGACGCTGCAGGGCAGCGGCCGGCGGCACGGGGGCTCCGTCGACGTGGACGGCGCCGACCCGGCGACCCAATCGGCACGCCGAGCTCGCCAGCTCGTGGGCCTCGTCCCGCAGACGCCGGCCGATCTCCTCTTCCTCACCACCGTCGGCGACGAGCTGGCCCGATCCGATCGTGACGCCGGGGCTCCCATCGGGAGCACCGCAGCGCTGCTGGAGCAGCTCGTGGGGCCGGTCTTGCTCGACACCCACCCCGCCGACCTCTCCGAGGGCCAGAAGCTGGCGTTGGTGCTCGCCATCCAGCTCGTGGCGGCGCCCGACGTCGTGCTGCTCGACGAGCCCACCCGCGGCCTCGACTACGAGGCCAAGGCCCATCTCACCGAGATCCTCGCTGGGTTGGCGGCCGAAGGCAGGGCAGTCCTCGTGGCCACCCACGACGTGGAGTTCGTCGCAGGCGTGGCACACCGCGTGGTCGTCATGGCAGCCGGCGAGGTGGTGGCAGACGGGCCGGCCGCCGAGGTGGTGGCCAGCTCCCCCGCGTTCGCACCGCAGGTGGCTCGAATACTCCACCCCGAGCCCTGGCTAACCGTCGAAGAGGTGGCGCTCGCCTTGCGCGAGCCCGGGCGAGCCGCACCGTGACGTCGTCGACGCCTTCCGTCAACGCCCACTGGGTCCGACCGGATGCGACCGGAGCGGGGGGGCCTGGCGCCGGTCGGGGCCATCGCGCCCTGCGGTTGAGGCCCAGACCGACGGTGGTCCTGGTCGTCGCCTCGCTGGCCGGCCTGGCGATGTTCTGCTGGCCGCTGCTCGTCAAGCCCCCCGAGGGCCTGGCCCACCAGACCGACGCGCCCTTCATCTTCGTGCTCATCCTGCCGCTGCTGCTGGCCGTGATCCTCGCCGAGCTGCACGCTCCCGGAGCGCCTGCCACCTCGGGAGGGGCCCCTGCTCCGGTCCGCTCCGGATCCATGGACATCAAGGCCCTGGCGATGCTCGGCGTGCTGGCGGCGGTCGGTGCAGCGCTGCGTCCCCTGGGGGCGGGGCTAGCGGGCATAGAGCCGATGTTCTTCCTGCTGGTGCTGGGCGGGCGCGCCTACGGACCGGGGTTCGGCTTCGTTCTCGGATCCACGACGATGTTCGCGTCAGCTCTCCTCACGGGAGGCGTGGGGCCGTGGCTCCCCTTCCAGATGCTCGCAGCGTCATGGATGGGCCTCGGCGCAGGACTGCTGCCAAGGGCCTCGGGCAGGGCGGAGATCGGGATGCTGGCCGCATACGGGGCCATCGCCTCCGTCATCTACGGTTCGCTCCTCAACCTCTGGTTCTGGCCCTTCAGCGTGGGGCTGAGCACCGACGT
Organism: uncultured Rhabdothermincola sp.; assembly: GCA_964530525.1. Classification (GTDB taxonomy): domain Bacteria; phylum Actinomycetota; class Acidimicrobiia; order Acidimicrobiales; family Acidimicrobilacustridaceae; genus CAYNQN01. The sequence goes on from CAZHBH010000076.1 coordinate 4,879, forward strand.
GTCCTACGTGCCCGGCGCGCCCGTCCTCGAGAACCTCCACCGCTTCATGACGTTCACGTTCTACACGTCGGTGCTGGGATGGGACGTCGGTCGCGCCGTGGTGACCACGGTCGCCATCGCTGTGCTTGGCACACCCGTGCTCTTCACCCTCCGCCGCGCAGTGCGCAAGGCGGCTTTCGACGCCCCGGTGGGGTTCGACCCCGGCTGAGGGGAGGGCGAGCCGACCGGTCCCAGCGGCCAGCCGCCCTCCCCCGCCGGGCCGCCAGGGCGGCGAGCATCGCTTCTCAGCTGTCCAGCTGGATGCCAGCAGCGGGTTCGACCAGCTCGTGGACCACCCAACGAGCGAGGAGCGACTCCATGAGGCAGACGAGGCGGGCCTCCTGAGCCGATCCGGCCGGGGCGCTCGTACGAGCGAACGCGATGGAGATGTCGGTGGCGCGGTCGCGCCGCAAGCCCAGGGACAGCACCTCGGGCATGGGACCGGCCTCCTCCACCAACGTCTCCCCCACCGAGTACGCCACCTCGGCGTCGAGGGTGAACGCGAACGCGAACAGGTTCTCGCCGTCACGGGGAAGCCGGTGGATGCCACCTGCGAGGGTGGCCCCTCCAGGTGGCACTCCCACGTCGATCGCAGGCTCCCCACACTCCGGGAGGCCCACCAACGAGATGGCCTCCCCCTCGCTGGCGAGCTTGTGGGCGTGCGACACCGCGCACCGGAACTGCGTCGAGGTCATCCAGAGCGCTCCTTCGGGTGCGCGACCCGGCGCTCGTCCGCCGACGTCTACCACCACGCGTGAGCCGTCGCGGATCCTCGCTCTCACGTCGTGGAACGAGTTGGCGAGCGTGGCTGCCGCCCTGAACGCGGTGAGGGCCGAGTTGGAGAGCATAGAGAGATGTTAGGCAATCCTAATATGTGGGATCAAGGTTGGATGGCAGACAGCGGCACTGGTGGAGCCGCAGGAGATGGACGATGATCGTTGGAACAGCCGCAGCCGACAGGAGGCGCAGATGCCGAAGGAAGAACACGACGGCTCCCTCGAAGACCGGATCGACGACCTCGAGAAGCAGCTGAAGAAGCTCCGCAAGCAACTGGCCCAGTCGGAGCTCGACCAGTGGCGCGGCAGGATCGAGGACCTCGAGGTGCAGCTCGACCTGGGATCCAAGGAGGCCCGGGACCGGCTCAGCCCCTTCGTCGAGCAGCTCCGCAACGCCTGGCTCGATGCGAGGCGCCAGGCCGACAGCGCCACCTCCACCGCTTCGGACGTCGCCGACAAGGTTCGCGCCGGGCTGGACCAGGCGATGGACGAGATCCGATCAGCGGTGACGGCAGCGAAAGACCGCCTGGACCGCGGCGAGTAGGGCCGATGCGACTGGACCGCAACGGCTTGGAGGTCCTGGACCGCGAAGAGTGCCTCAGGCTCCTGGGCACCGTGTCGGTGTGCCGCGTCGGGGTCAACGCTGGATCGTTGCCGATGATCCTTCCGGTGAACTTCGCCCTGGACGGCGACCTCGTGGTCATCAGGTCGGCCAGGGGGACGAAGCTCGACAACGCCCTCCACAACGCCGTGGTCGTGCTGGAGGCCGACGAGTACGACCCCGCCTCGTCGAGCGGGTGGAGCGTGATGGTGCGAGGCCGTTCGTTCGAGATCGTCGATCCCGACCACCTCGAGCTGGTCGCCAACCTCAACCTCCAGTCGTGGTCGGCGGGACGCTTCGACAACTACATCGGGGTGCACACGGAATCGGTCACGGGCCGGCGGCTCGTGGACGACTAGGTGGAGGTTGGCGCCGCCCGGTGGGCTCAGCCGCCTCCTGAGGGAACGACCGCTACCGCGCAGCCGGCGTGCTGCAGGCACTGCCTGCTGACAGAGCCCAGCACCGCGCTCGCAAGGGCTCGCCGTCCCCGGGTGCCGACCACCAGCAGGCCCGCGCCTTCCGATCGCTCCAGCAGCGCGGCCACCGGCGGCTCCCCCACGGCGAGCTTCTCGATCTCGGGCGGTCGCAACGAGGTGGACGACAGGGCTGCATCGAGGGTCTCGTCGAGCATGTCCCGGCTCACCGCCTGGAAGTCGGCAACGGCGTAGGGGACGCTCGTGATGCCCAGGCTCGGGTACCAGTAGGCGTTCCACCAGCCGTTGACCACGGCGAGCTTCGCTCCCCGCAGGGCTGCCTCCTCCAGGGCCCAGCTCAGCGCGAGCACCGAGCCATCCGAGCCGTCGACTCCCACCACCACGTCGCCGACGTCCGCTTCGGAACCGGAGGGTGCAGCCGATCGGGGAAGAGGAGCGCCCGGGGGTACGACGACGACCGGCTTCGAGGCCTCGGCCGCGCACTGCTCGCTCACGGAGCCGAGGAGGAGCGACTTGAAGCCTCCCCGACCTCGTGACCCCATGACCAGCATCGTGCCGTCGCGATCCAGCTCATCCAGGAGGGCGACCGGAGCCTCCCCCTGGACTGCCCGGCCTTCCACGTGCACGTCCGAGGAGCTAGGGACCATGGAGGCGACGACCTCACGAGCGTGGGCCTCGTAGCCGGAGATGTCCTCGTCCACGAGGATGTTGCCGATCTCGGTGAGCAGGGGAGGGAGCCAGGCGTGCACCGCCCTGACGGCAGATCCTCGCAGGCGGGCCTCCTCGATGGCCCACCCCAGCGCGTGCGCCGAGCCCTCCGAGCCGTCGACGCCGGCGATCAACACGTCTGCCGCGTCGGCACCTGCACCTCGCTCTGCCGGTCCCATGTGCCCGCAGCGTACCTTTGGTGCCATGCAGCCGACGGCCGGACCCCAGCAGCGCCCGTTCCGATTCAGCGTGCAGTGCTCTTCGTTGCCAGGAGCGAGCGGCAGGTCGTGGCGTGAGCTGGCCAAGCGCTGCGAGGACCTCGGGTACTCCACCCTCACGGTCTCCGACCACTTCGACGACCAGCTCGCCCCGGTGCCCGCCGTGATGGCCGCCGCCGACGCCACCACGACGCTGCGGGTGGGCACGATGGTCCTGGCGAACGACTACCGCCATCCGGTGGTGGTCGCCAAGGAGGCCGCCACCGTCGACCTCCTCTCCGACGGTCGCTTCGAGCTGGGCATCGGCGCTGGCTGGATGCCCGGCGACTACAGCCGGGCCGGGATCGCCTTCGACTCCCCCGGGGTCCGCATCGAACGCCTCGACGAGGCGATCACGATCGTGCGTGGCCTGCTCAGCGACGAGGGCCCGGTGACCTTCGAGGGCAAGCACTACACGGTCATCGACCTCGAGGGGACCCCGAAGCCCGTCCAGCGACCGCACCCACCGATCCTCGTCGGTGGCGGCGCACCCCGGATACTTCGCATGGCGGCCAGGCAGGCGGACGTCGTGGGCCTCAACCCCTCGATGGTCAAGGGCGTCATCGACGCGTCGATGGGACCCGACGCGACCGCCGAGGCGACCGATCCGAAGATCGCACTCATCCGGGAAGCCGCAGGAGAGCGCTGGAAGGACCTGGAGATCCAGATCCGCATACACCTGGTCGTGGCCACCAACGACCGCGTGGGCCTCGCCGAGACCGCAGCGGCGGGGTTCGGCCTCAGCCCGACCCAGGCCCTCGAGACCCCGTACGCGCTCGTGGGAACGACCGAGGAGATCGTTGAGGACCTACTGTCTCGGCGTGAGCGCTTCGCGATAAGTGCCATCGGCATCGGCGTGGAGCACATGGAGACCCTGGCCCCCGTGGTAGCTCGGCTGGCCGGCACATGACAGAAGGGGCAGCGATGCAGCACATGAAGTGGTGGGGCTGGGGTGACGAGGGCGTCACCTTCACCCACACCGACAAGCCGGCGCTCGCCCCGTTCGTGAAGGCACACATCGACCTCGACCTCGACGCGGGCAGCGCGCCGGTGATCGACTTCGAAGCCCTCGACGTACCCGGCCCGTCGGTCCCGGCCCAGCTCCGCGGAGCCATGGAGGCCGCCGTGGGCATCGATCACGTGACCGACGGCGACATGGATCGCGTCGTCCACGCCTACGGCAAGAGCCTGCGGGACCTGGTGAGGGTGCGGAGGGGAGACCTCGGCCGGCTGCCCGACCTGGTGGTGTACCCCGCCGACGAAGCGGAGGTGGCCGCGGTGCTCGAGGCGGTCCTGGCTGCCGACGCCGTGCTCATCCCCTTCGGGGGCGGCACGAACATCTCGGGGAGCCTCGAAGCGCCCCGAGGCGAGCCCCGACCGGTGATCTCGCTGGACCTCGGCCGCCTGGACAGGGTCCTGGAGGTCGACGAGGTGTCGCAGCTGGCACGGATCCAGGCTGGAGCCCTGGGCCCCGACCTGGAGGAGCAGCTGAACGCCCGGGGCTGGACGCTCGGCCACTTCCCCGACAGCTTCAAACACTCCACCCTCGGCGGCTGGATCGCCACCCGCTCGTCGGGGATGCAGTCGGACAAGTACGGCGACATCGCCGAGATCACCCGGGCCGTGAGGGTGGTGACCCCGAACGGCGTCCTCGCCCTGCGCCCGGTCCCGGCCTCGTCGACCGGCCCGAGCGTGCGCGAGATGGTCCTGGGCAGCGAGGGGCGCCTCGGAGTGATCACCGAGGCAACCGTCCACGTTCACCGCCTCCCGGCCGAGAGGGTGATCCTCGGCTACTTCTTCCCCGACTGGGACGCCGCGCTGGCAGCCATGCGAGACATCTCCGCCAGCGATGCGAGCCCCTCGCTGACGCGCGTCTCGGATGCCAGGGAGACGCAGTTCTCCCTGGCGACTCGCAAGGCAGGGTCGTTCGTCGACAAGCTGAAGTCGGCAGCGCTGAAGGCCTTCCTCCGGCACCGCAAGCACTTCGACCTCGACCAGACGTGCCTCTCGTTCATCGGCTACGAGGGCACCCCCGAGCACGTGAAGGTCCAACGCAAGCTCGTCGGCAGGATCGTTGCGCAACACGGAGGCATCTGCGTGGGCACCAGCCCCGGAGAGCTCTACGACCAGAAGAAGTTCGACACGCCCTACATCCGCGACTTCCTGCTCG
>CAZHBH010000077.1:0-9850 GCA_964530525.1 uncultured Rhabdothermincola sp.
CTCCAGGGCCCGGTGTCACCTCGTTGCTCGGATCTGAGGCTTGGCCTTGTCCCACTTCGTTCACTGCCTGCACGGTGAAGGTGTAGTCCTGGCCTTCGTCGAGGCCGATCACGTCCACGTGGGTCACCTCAGCCGAGGTGTGGGTCGTCTTGGCCCCTGGGGAGGTGGTGATCACGTATCCCGTGATGGGCGAACCACCGTCGTTGGCAGGCGGGGTCCATGACACGTGTGCCATGAGGGGCCCAGCCTCAGCGGTCACCTCTGTGGGAGCACCTGGTGCCGTCGTTCCACCTTGGACCTGGGTGATGGCCTGGGTCGTGTTCTCCACGGTGCAGGTGAGTCGCACGTACACGTCCACGAACACCAGGGGTGTGGGTGGCACGTGGATGGTGAGGTTCACCGGTGAGCGCATGGAGTAGACGATGTCCGCCAGCTCAGAGGCAGTCACCGTGCCGGAGGTCTCCAGCGTGATGGTGGCCGCCGGGTCGGTGATCGTGTGGGTCTCGGGGAAGTTCCAGACCTGCTCTGATCCACCCGATGCCTGCATGGCGAGGTCCATGTCCTCCATGAAGATCTCGCTGGCCTGGGCCTCTATGGCCAAGTTGGCGAGGTTCTCGGGGAGGGTGACCGACCACGAGAAGCTGACGTCACCGGTTCCAGCGCTGGTGAGGGTCTCGGGGACGTTGGCGACGAGCTCGGTGGGCAAGGTGAGGATCCCATCCGGGGGAGCCACGATGGACTCCATGAGGCCCTTGGTCACTGCGTCTGCTCCCTGGCAGACGAACACCGGGTCCACGAAGTCGGCCGTGATCTCGTAGCTCTGGGCCACAGACGCAGAGCCGGAGAAGGCCTCCTCGTCATCTGGGGTGAACGCAGCTATGAGGCTGTGGGTTCCCACGCCCAGCTGGTCGACGACGACCTCGGCCGATCCGTCGGCAACAGCGACGGGTCCTGCGATGACCGTGTCGCCGTCGAGGAAGCTCACCGTTCCAGCCGCAGAGCCAGGCGTGATCGTGGCCGTGAGGGTCACGTCCATGCCGAGCACCGCAGAGCCCTCAGGTGAGATGGCGAGAGTCGTGCCGGTCTCGATCGGACCGGAGCTGGACTCGATGACGTATGCCAGCGGTGCCGACACCGAGTCACCGAAGTCTGGATCCGACGAGCCGAACGCAGCCGTGAGGCTGTGCTCGCCCACCGTGATCTCGTCGGTGACGAGGGTGGCGACACCGTCTTCGACCTCTGCGGTGCCGAGGGCCTCGCCGTTGGCGAGGAACTCCACCGAACCCGAAGCGTCGGAGGGCTCCACGGTGGCGGTGAGGGTCACGTCCTCACCCTCCACCGCACCGTTGGCCGGATCGGCGCTGAGCGTGGTGGTGGTGTCGGTCGTGGGCAGCACCACGGTATGGGTCACGACCTGGGACACGGAAGGGAGCACCGTAGGTACATCCTGGTCCTGGTCCGGGGTGAACTGGGCGTGGAGGTCGTGCTCACCGAGCTCCAGACCCGAGAGGGCCCACACCGCCTGGCCACGGGAAACCTGGACGCTGCCAACCTGCTCACCATCAACGAAGAACGCAATGTCTCCGTCGTTGCCAAGACCTCCGTTGGCCGCCACTGGCGGGTCGACGAGGGCTTGCACCTGTACCACCTGACCAAGCTCCGACTCCGGGGAGACGACGAGGTCCAGCGTTGTCATCTGCGGCGAGTCGACCACGTGGATCGTCAGCCACTCAGACGTCGAAGGTGCGAACAGCGACGGGTTCCCTGGCGTGAAGCTCGCACGGACCTCGTAGGTTCCGGCGGGCAACGACTCGGTCACCTCGACGTTGTTCGGGCTCACCCTGTTGCCTGGGCTGGAGAGATTCCCAGTGCCAAGGTTCGCCACCACGCCTGTCTCAGTGTTCCTGGCCACGAATGACAGCGTGCCCGTGGCGGGAGACGTCGTCGAGGCGAACACCGATGGCCACTCTTCCCCTTCAGCGACGATACCGGCCATCTGAGAGGCGAACATCTGAGTGCCCGTGAGCATCGGGCCATCGGTCCCCGGAGCGGGCACCACCTCGAACGAGTAGGTCAACTCAGAACGGGCATATCCCTGGTTTCCCTGGTTGCTGGCGAACTCCGCCCCGGCATTGAACGCCGGGTCGAAGAAGATTGTGGCCTCGTGATGACCGAGCTCCTGAGGCACAAAGACCTCTATGTCGGATACACCCTGACTCCCGAAGCTCGTTGAGCGCCATCCTCCCGCGCCGTTGGAGGTGAAGAAGGTGCCCGAACCGAACGGAGCGTTCACGTTCGACGAGTTCACCATCCCTGGCTCCATGCCGAAGCTCACGCGAAGCGGCGTTCCGAGGGGGACGATTCCGACACCCCGAGTAGTCGACTCCTCCCCGTCTATCAGATAGAGGCTCGTCGGGATCTGCTCCCCCAACACCGTATGCGAGACAGGCTCCGAGTTCGCCGGCGCCCACCACCAGTCCGACACCACGATGGCAGGCTCGAAGACCGCCCGGAGAGAGTGCTCACCTGGGGCGAGAGCGGTCTGCACCGTGTAGTGGCCATCGTTGCCAGGTTGGACTCGCACCAACGAGTCGTTCGGGACGCTGATCCCTACGCCTTTGATCCGAACCTGGGCACCGCCGTCGGCGTCGTCGACGATCCGGAGGAAGCCCTGGAGTGGGGCAGGTGCACCGGCATCGTTGGGAGGTGGGGTGATGGTGACTCCGATGTTCACTGGCTCCCCAGCGCTCGCCGTCTCGGGCACATCCAGCTCGATAGTCGGAGGAGTCTTCACCAGAGGCGGGAGCACCGCATAGTCGAACGCCTCAGATACCGGGGTCGCGGCGAAGGCCGAGCTAGAAGCCAGGTTTCTGGTGTTGACCTTCATGCTCACCTCGGTCGTCCCCGCTGGCAGCGAGGGCCAGCTGTTGGTACCGAAGGATGGCATCTGGATGTTGATCGGCAGCGGCCCTGCCGTCGAGAGGCGGGCGTTCAATGGGCCGGTGAAGACCGGCGTGCCATTCGAGTACACGGTGACGTCGAGGTCGTAGCCGGGGAATCCCAATGCGGGGATGTTGCCTCCACCTTCAAGGGTCATCTGAGCAGCGATGCTGACCGGCTGGCCCTCTGAGGAGCCACCACCTGGAGTGATGCTGAGGATCTCAAGCTCCGTCGCGGGAGCCTGAGCCGGCGGCTCGTAGGTGAGCTCGAGCTCCGTTGCGCCGCCGGAGAGGGCGGCGCTCACCTGAGACGCCATCGACGTTCCTGCGTCGTTGACGCATGAGCCTGCGGGCAGGAACGGAACGATGAAGCCCGTGTCCGACAGCGTGATCGGGCCGGACGTGCCACCGCGGTCACCCGTCAGGTCGACATCGAAGGGCCCCGCTACGCAGGTCGATGCGAACTGCTGTGCGCCGCTGCCGAAGTCGGCAGAGCTCACCTGGAAGAAGAGCTCGGTGGAAAGCGTCGTCTCACCCGAGGGCTGGATCGCACCCTCGATCGCTCCCTTCTGGGCAAGGACGCCTGTCACCGAACCGCTCGAGGTAACGAGAGACACCTGCGGGAAGAGGAGAGCATCACCTGGCCGCTGGACGCCCTCTGCGTCCGTTGGGAACGTGCCGTTCACGGCTCCCCCTCCAGGGACAGGCGCTGTCGCTCCGGGGAAGCTCACCTCGCCAGCTGTCACGGCAATGTCAAGGCTGTTGCCGAACAGAGCAGTGGGGTTCCCAGTTACGGCGACCGGGGTCGTCCCGGTGGCCGCGAAGTACTCGACGTCACCGCTGTACTCCGCTCGGAGCTCATGTCCGCTCGGCGTCACCGGAAGAGTCAAGCTGAGCTCCAGCGGATCATCCGTCACCGCCTCCGTCGCAACCAGAGAGTTGTTGTCGTAGATGCGCACCACACCCGAGGGGTCCGGGCCAGGAGAGGTGGCCTCAACGGAGACGCCAACGGTTGTGGTCGTCCCCGTGGCGCCGATCAAACCGCCGACCGTGAGCCTGTCGGGCGTCGCGCTGACGCTCACCTGCACCCGCTCGCGGTTCGCCGGGTTTGTGACCGTCACCGAGACGGGCTCCGACGTAGATGGCTCGAAACCACCAGAGCCAAGGAAGCTGGCCGTGATGGAACGGGTTCCGACTGTGTTGAGGGCTGCCACGAGGCTCGAGTCCCCTTCGGGGTCGAGCTCCGAGTATCCCAGCACCGTTGCCCCGTCGTTGAAGCGAACCACACCGGAGGGGGCGTTCACCGTTGCCGTCATGGTGACTTCGCCACCACCCGGGAGAATGGTGGGGTCGACCGTCAGCTCGGTCGTGGTTGGGTTGGAAGTACCACCTGATCCGATCGTCGTCGTGGACATGATCGGGGCAGGAACTTCACCCCGCGGCCAGCAGTCGACGTCGGCTAGCGCTACGGAGGCGGCCTGGAAGACATACCCAGCCGTGGCCTCGTTGGTGCCTGCCACACGGGTGTTGACGTTGGAGCCCACGCCACCAGTGGCGCGCACGTTCACGTCGATGGCCGGGAACTGGAAGAAGGTCTCCAGTGTCGGCTCGGATGGGTTGCCGGGAACCATCGGGATGTGCAGCACGATGCGGCCCGGGTTGTGGTCGGTCGTGTTCACCGAGACCGTGGGTGTGCCGTCGATGCCAAAGCCGGTTCCCGGGACGACCTCAACCGACTCCACCGACGCGTTGGTCGGCAAGTTGAACATCAGGTCGATGTTTTGGAGGTGGAAGACCCGCACGATCCCGATGGGGCTGTCCTGCTCGTAGGGGAACGCACCCTGCTGCGGAGCGATCCGAACCGTGAACTGGCTGTCGGGCTCCACCTGCGTGGGCGCCGTGACCTCCATGCCCATGGACTCCTGCTGCTCCACGCGCTGTCCGACCGCTGTACCGATGCAGTCCATATCGAAGGCCGTGGTCGTCATCTCGCCAGGAGGAGGCTCCTGGGCGCCCGCGACAGAAGGCGGTGGCACCGCCAGGGCGAGCAGCGAGCCGACCATGGCCAGCACGAGGAGTGCGACCGTGGCAGCGCGCCAACTCTTCTTCACGTGTGCGGATGCGGTCGCGCCGCGCGCACTTCCAACGAACGATGAACTCATTGAACCCCCCTGATTGCTTGCTACTGACTGCTACTGACCTGTTTGGCTGACCTGACTGCTCTCGGAACTCGATCTCTCAACAGGCGCGAGCCCCCGCTCGCACCTAGCCGCCGGCGTCCGCGCCTCCCTGTCGCGACGGCGAGGTGGATCCCGACTGGCGGGCGGCCGCAAGGGCGTGGCCGTCGGTGACGGCACGCCGCAGGGTCACGACACCGGGACGGTCGTGGTCGGCGGCTCGGTAGGCGATGGAGATGGGGACCACCCACGACGCCTGGTCCACCGGCAGCTCCACCAGCTCGCCCGAGGCGAGCTCGGCGACCACCGCAGAGCGGGCCACCACCCTTGGCACCCCGCCCGAAGAGTCACCGGTCCCTGGGACCGAGGCGACGCTCAGCTCGGCCAGCGACAGCGGTTCGGTGCGCGAGGCCCACGGATGATCGGCGGACACCACCCAGATGACCGGGTCGGAGAGCAGCGCTTCGACGCGCACCGAGGCGTGGGCCCAGTGCGGAGAGGCGACGCCGTCGTCCCTGGTCGCCTTGCCGTTCGACGCCTTCCTGGCCCCGGCCTTGGGGTCGGGAGCGGCCGACACCTGGGCGTCGGAGCCGTGGGGCTCCATGAACACCCCCACCGCCACGTCGATGACGCCCTCGGCGACGGCGTCGAGCATCTCGCTGGCGTCGGTGCCGGTCGCGATGTCGATGCGTGACGCCGCGGCGAGGTTCTCGAGGAAGGGCATCACGGCGTCGCTCGCCGAGCGCTGCACCTGCAGGCGGATGAGGTCGTCGTCGTCGATCACGGCCATGGCCTCGTCGACGAGCGAGACGCACTGGGCGGCGTAGGGGACCAGCCGGTAGCCGGCGGGGGTGGGCTGCACCCCGTGCGGCATCCGGGTGAAGAGCTTCACGCCCACCCGGCTCTCCAGGCGGCGGATCCTCTCGGAGACGGACTGCTGGGTGACCTCCAGGTGACGGGCCGCTCTGGTGACGGACCGCTCTTGGACGACGAGGAGGAACGATCGGAGGTCATCGATGCTCAGAGCCATTCGATCCCTCCTGACAGGCATTCGCAGCTGGCTACTGGATTCATGGCCACCACTTACCGGATGTAACTCGGTTGCTCTCACCATAAGTCATGATGAGATCGTTGCCAAGTCAGGATATCTCCGACTCATGTCGAGAGTCAACAGCTATTCCAGGACAAATTTGCAAGCGAACAGCTACTGCCTGTTCCAATCCCCCGACCATCTCCACCCGCTCGACCGCGAAACGAACAGAACCGGCGTACCTCCGTCGTCAGATGTCTGACAGAGGTACGCCGGTTCTAGGACGAGGGCAGACGAGCACCCGGCGAGCTAGTCCATCGGGTCGATCACCTCGGCGTCGTGACGCTGGCCCGGGCGGCGGAGGGGCCGGAGCCGCGGCATCCGCCATCCGTGCTGCCGGCGCTCGTGCTCGAGGTGGCTCTTGCGTATGGCGAGGATGTCGGTGCGGGTGACGATGCCGCACAGCTTCCCGTGCACGTCGCCACCTTCGATCACAGGTAGGTGGTCGACCCCCTCGTCGAGCATCCGCTGCAGAGCCGTCGCCGCCACGTCGGCGGGCTCCACCGATACCACGTCGGCGCTCGCTGCCTCCGACACCGGAGCGTCGTCCGCGTGGGCGTCGGTGAGCAGGTCACCCCTGGAGATGATCCCCACGCAGCGGCCCTCGCCGTCCACCACCGGGTACGCGCTGTGGGCGCCCTTGGTGAGCAGGCTCCGGGCGGCGGCGATCGGGGTGGACGCCGTCACGGTCTGCACGTCGGTGGTCATGATCTGGGCGATCCCCGTCGTGCGATACCGATCCGGCTCGTAGTCGGTGTGGACGTGCAGGCCACGCCGCGAGAGCTTCTCGGTCATGATGCTGTCGCGCATCAGTGCACCCGCCAGCAGGTTCGCCAGCACCGTCGCGATCATCAACGGCAAGATCACCTCGTAGTCACGGGTCAGCTCGAACACGAAGACCATCGCCGTGAGGCTGGCCCTGGTGGCCGAGCCGAACGTCGCCGCCATCGCCACCAGCGCGAACGCGCCGGGCGAGACCTCGAGACCTGGCACCACCGCGTTCACCAGCTCGCCGAAGAGCGTGCCGAACCCAGCGCTGATCAGCAGCATCGGTGCGAGCGTCCCTCCCGACGTGCCCGACGACAGGGCGATCCACCAGGCGAGGAGCTTGCCCCCGGCCAGCAGCGCCACCGCAGCGATCGTGAGACGGCTGGAGAGGATGTCGCTGATCGCGTCGTACCCGACCCCCAGGGCCCTGGGCACCACCAGCCCCACCAGGGCGAAGCCCACAGCTCCGATGATCGGGTGCCAGAACTCGCCCACCGGGAGGCGGCGGAAGCCCGCCTCGAAGAGGAACAACCCCTTGCAGATGACCACCGCGAGCAGCCCGCACGCCAGGCCTAGCAGGGCGTAGGCGGGGAGCTGTCCGAGGCCCGCGAAGTCATGCGGTGGAACGTCGAACAGCGGGCCGGCCTCGATGAGCGCCGCGTGCATGCCTCCCGCCACGGCCGCCGACACCACCAGCGGGATGAACGCCCTGGTGGAGAACTCGAAGAGCAGCAGCTCGATGGCCAGGATGACCGACGCGAGGGGAGCGCCGAAGGTGGCCGCCATCCCTGCGGCAGCGCCGCACGCGAGGAGGATCTTGCGCTCGGAAGGGGACACCCTGACGACCTGGCCGATGAGCGACCCCACGGCACCGCCCGTCACGATGATCGGACCCTCCGCCCCGAACGGCCCCCCGGTGCCGATGGCTATCGCCGAGGACGTCGGCTTGGCCACCGCCGCGCGAGGTGAGATGCGGCTCTGCTTGGTGAGCACGGCCTCCATCGCCTCGGGGATGCCGTGACCCCGGATGACCGGAGCCCACCTGGCGATCATCGAAACGGCTGTGGCCCCCAACACGGCCGCCACGATGATGTACGGGCTGACGACCAGCTCGCTGAACGACGGGACCTCCCAGCCCCACTGGTGGAACAGGGCCAGGTTGGTGATGAGGCCGATGAGGTGCAGCAGCAGCCATGCCGCCAACCCCCCGATGATGCCTAGCCCAGCGGCCAGGCAGGTAAGGAACAGGAGCCGTCGCGAGGACGTGGTGGTGTCCATCGGGCAAATCGTATCGTGTCACGAGGTATATTCGCTCGTGTCACGACCTAAGGTGGGACACGTGCCCCGGCGAACCGCCTCCTCGTCCGACCGCTCCTCAGGCCAAGCCGTCTCGGACGGCCTCACCGCGAGCTCTGGCTCCAGCTACCAACTCTCCGATCGCGACTACCAGACCCTCGCCCAGTTCCGTCACGCCCTGCGGGTGTTCATGAGGACATCCGAGGACGCCGCCCGAGAGACGGGCCTGACGCCGGCCCAGCACCAACTCCTCCTGGCGATCCGTGGCCACGCCGGCGAGGGAGGACCGTCGACGTCAGACGTCGCCGAGATGCTCCAGCAGAAGGTGCACTCCGTGGTGGAGCTGGCGGATCGTGCGGAGGAGGCCGGATTGGTCCAGCGCACGGCCGACCCCTCCGACGGGAGGCGCAAGCTGCTCTCGCTCACCGACAGGGGCGAGGAGCTCCTTGCCCAGCTCTCGCTCTTCCACCGAGACGAGCTGCGTCGCTTCCGTCGCGAGATGACCCAGATCCTCCAAGAGCTGCAGTAGCCGGCGGGGCCGGCAGCCCGACCGCCACGCTCTGCCAACGGGGGATCGGGCCGAGTCACCCCAGAAGGCGGCAGAATGTCAGCCACGCCCGGATAGCTCAGCTGGTCAGAGCAGCTGTCTTGTAAACAGCAGGTCGTCGGTTCGAATCCGACTCCGGGCTCCATCCGCTCCCAAGGTCTGACCGAGGGCAGCCTCTCAGCTCTCGAGGATCTTCTGAAGGGCGTCCTGCACGACGTTCAGCGGATCGGGAGCGGCAGACAGGTCGGCCCCCAGGGAGTTGGCGAACTGCATCGTCACCACCAGCTGGCCAAGGAGGATGGCCACGGCCTGCGACTCGAAGTCGGCGGAGTTGACGCTCCACGCGAAGGCCCGGTCGGCATCGGGGAGATCGCTGCTGAGGTCGATCCGCGGGCTGATGTTCACCGCGGTGGACTGGCCACCGGACCCGACGACCTCACCCTGGGAGCAGTCGAGTCCGGAGACCCCGGCCATGAACGACTCCTCCGCCTGGGAGGGGCTCTCGAAGTAGCGGATCTCCTCGACGAAGGCGAGGTTGCCGTCGGCAGACTCGGCTGTGGCTCCGACCTCGACGTCCGGTGGGGCGACGCTGTCGGCTCGCGGCGTCCCGCAAGGTGCGGGGCCAGGGGGGTCGGTCATCTCGTGCGAGGCGGCGACGAAGCCCGTTCCCACCTCTGTGGGGGTGAGCAGAGCCGCCTGGGCGAGCTCCTCGACGTCGGCCAAAGAGAGCGCCTCGGGTTCGGTGGTGTCGGGGCCCGCGACAGTCGTGTCGGTGCCCACCGTCGTGTCGGGGCTACCGCTACCGGATTCGGAGGTCGAGCACGCAGCGGCGCCGACGACCAGAGCCAGGGCGGCAAGGAGTGCGCCGAGGCGATAGGGACGAGCGTGATCTGAACGTGACATCGGCGGCACTCCCCAACTTCACCGGATAGGACACGCGCATTATCACCCAGTTGTTGCCGCTGGGCTGCGATGCGTGAAGGAGGCCGGGGCGTGAGCCCCGGCCTCCTCCAACTCGGGCCCTTGGGCCCTA
>CAZHBH010000078.1:0-9403 GCA_964530525.1 uncultured Rhabdothermincola sp.
CTAGTGGGCCGGCGACCAGCACGCTCGCCCGCTGCGCCCGTGCTTCCCCGACGGGTTTCGCAACGAGGTCCACATCGTGGGCACGGTCCTGGCCGCCGACCTGGTGAACCCCCACGACGTGGCGGTCATCAACGGCGCGTCCGCCGCTCTGATGCTCTCGGGCATCCCCTTCGACGGTCCCGTCGGTGCCGTGCGCGTCGCGTACAGCACCGAGGGCGACTGGATCCCCAGTCCCACCTACGAGGAGGGAGAGGCGGCCACCTTCGAGATGGTCGTCGCGGGACGACTCCTCGGCAACGGTGACGTGGCGATCATGATGGTCGAGGCGGGTGGAACCGAGGGCGCCTTCCCGGCCTTCGACGCAGGCGCTCCGAAGGTCGACGAAGAGACCATCGCCGAGGGCCTCGAGGCCTCGAAGCTCTGGATCCGCCAGTCGGTCGAGCTGCAGCGTGAGCTGGTCGCGAAGGCGGGTTCCAAGGAGCCCATGACGTACACCGTTGCTGTCGACTACACGCCCGAGGTGCTGGCAGCGGTGGAGGAGGCGGGGCGTGAGCGCATCGCCCAGGCGATGTCCATCGTCGACAAGCACGATCGGGTCACCGCCGAGGCCGAGCTGCGGGACGCGCTGGTGGCCGAGCTGTCCGACCGCTTCGCCGACCTCGAAGGGGCAGATCGCCAGATCAAGGCGGCCGTCCGGTCAGTCACCAAGTCGGTCGTGCGCAGCCGCATAGTCAACGAGGGCGTTCGCATCGACGGACGGGGCACCACCGACATCCGACCGCTGTCGGCCGAGGTCGGGGTGCTGCCGACAGTGCACGGGTCGGGCCTCTTCAACCGGGGTGAGACGCAGGTCCTCAACGTCACGACGCTCGGCATGCCTCGCATGGAGCAGATGCTCGACACCCTCGGCGTCGTGGACCGCAAGCGGTACATGCACCACTACAACTTCCCGCCGTACTCCACCGGCGAGACGGGCTTCATGAGGGGTCCGAAGCGCCGTGAGATCGGCCACGGGGCTCTCGCCGAGCGTGCGCTCGTGCCGGTGCTCCCGCCCAAGGCCGACTTCGGGTACACGATCCGCACCGTCTCGGATGCCTTCTCGTCCAACGGATCCACCTCGATGGCCTCCGTCTGCGGTTCCTCGCTGTCGATGATGGACGCCGGCGTGCCGCTGCGTGCAGCGGTCGCCGGCATCGCCATGGGCCTCGTCTTCCACGAGGGCACCTACACCACCCTCACCGACATCCTCGGTGCGGAGGACGCCTACGGCGACATGGACTTCAAGGTGGCCGGCACGGCGGACGTGGTCACCGCTCTCCAGCTCGACACGAAGATCGACGGCATCCCCGCCGAGATCCTGGCCGACGCCCTCCAGCAGGCCAAGACCGCCCGCCTCAAGGTCCTGGAGGTGATGGCCGGCGCCATATCGGAGCCTCGCTCGGAGGTCGGCGAGACCGCCCCCAAGATCGTCAACTTCGAGATCCCCATCGACAAGATCGGCGAGGTCATCGGGCCGAAGGGCAAGGTCATCAACGCGATCCAGGCCGAGACGGGCGCCGACATCGCCGTGGACGACGACGGCAGCGTCGGCACCGTGAGCATCGGTTCGTCCGACCGGGGCGCCGTGGCAGAGGCCGAGCGCCAGATCCGGCTCATCCTCAACCCGCCCACGGCCGACGTCGGCCAGCTCTACCCGGGCCGCGTCGTGAACATCACCAAGTTCGGGGCCTTCGTCAACATCCTCCCCGGGCGCGACGGGCTTCTGCACGTCTCGAAGCTGGGCGGCGGCAAGCGGGTCGACCGCGTGGAGGACGTGGTGGAGCTCGGAGCCGAGCTGGAGGTGAGGGTGGACGACATCGACCCCAACGGGAAGATCTCGCTCAGCCTCGCAGCAGCCCCGGTGGCGGCCGACTCGGGCAGCTCCCGGTCAGATCGGGACGACGACGGGCCTCGGAGCATCGGCCGCGATGCCTCGTCGGACGAAGCCGAAGGGAGCGACGAGGGCGGCGAGGGTGATGCGGGCGACCGTGAGTACGTCTCGTTCGAGGATGCCTTCGATGCACAGGCCCGAGAGGACTTCGGCGAGCTGGGCCCCGAATCCGCCGGTGGCGGAGGTGGCCGGGAGCGCCGTGGAGGCGGACGTCGGCGTGGCGGGCGACGTCGCTGACACCTGGGCCTGAGCCCGGACGTTGGTAACCCGCCGGGGCCTAGGCCCCGGCGGCTGATCGCCCGAGCGGTCCTGGTGCTGCCGGGAGTATCCTTCGGGCCATGGCGCTTCGCGTTGGTGTGTTCGGCGCAGGCGGGCGCATGGGATCCACGGTGTGCAGGGCCGTGGCGGAGGACCCCGATCTTCAGCTGGTGGCGGCGGTCGATCCGTACCACTCCGGCCTAGACCTGCACCAGGTCACGGGGGTCGATCTCCCGCTGCAGGTGGCGGCGGGCCCCGAGGTGTTCAACGACGCGGGAGCCGAGGTCGTGGTCGACTTCACGCTCGCCGCGGCCGCACGCGACAACCTGGCCTGGCTGGCGGAGCATGCGGTCCACGCCGTGGTGGGGACGACCGGCTTCTCGGAGAGCGACCTCAAGTCGTTCGAGCGAGCCTTCGAGCGCAGCAACTGCGTGATAGCTCCCAACTTCGCCATCGGTGCCGTGCTCATGATGCGGTTCGCCGAGATGGCGGCTCCCTACTTCGACACGGCGGAGATCATCGAGCTGCACCACGACCAGAAGGTCGACGCCCCGTCTGGGACGGCGATGCTCACAGCGGAGCGGATGGCGGCTGCGTCCAGCACCTGGATGGCCGAGAGCACTGCGACCGAGGTGCTGCCGGGCGCCAGGGGAGGGAAGGGGCCCGGGGACATCAGGGTGCACGCCGTGAGGGTTCGCGGGATGGTGGCCCACCAGGAGGTCATCTTGGGAACCGCCGGCCAGACCCTGATCGTTCGGCACGACAGCTACGACCGGTCCTCGTTCATGCCCGGCGTGCTCTTGGCGGTCAAGGCGGTTCCCGATCGACCCGGCGTGACGCTGGGCTTGGACGCCCTGCTCGACCTGTGACAGAGGAGCTGGTGGAAGGCCCCAACCCACCAGGACCGCACCCAGGCGGCCTGAGGGACCGGGAGCGCAAGCGTGCCCCCTACCGTCGCGAGGGGTTTGGGCTCGAGTTCGACCGGGTGGCGGTCTTCGCCGATGCGGTCTACGCCATCGCTCTCACGTTGATCGTCGTCGGCATCGAGGTGCCCACCGTCAGCGATCCTTCGAGCAACGACGCTCTCCTGGATGCGCTGAACGACCAGATGCCCAGCATCGTCATGTTCTTCATCGCGTTCTTGGTCATCGGGGCCTACTGGATGGCGCACCACGGCTTCGTCGCCCTGCTGGGCCAGGTCGACTCACGGTTCATCGCCCTCCACCTCCTCTACCTCTCGCTGATCGCGTTCTTGCCCTTTCCCGCCGCGGTCCTCGGCCAGTTCGACGGCAACGGGGTGGCGGTCTCGGTCTTCGCCGTCACCATGGCCGCCACCAGCGGCATGGAGACGGTGCTCTACCTGACCGCCAGGTCGCGTGGCCTGTTCGAGGTGCAGCTGCCAGAGGCCGTCTTCAAGTGGGCGATCATCGGCTCGCTCGTACCGGTCGTGACGTTCCTCTTGTCGGTGCCGATCGCGTTCTTCGACGCCTACCTGGCCATGGTCTTCTGGGTGGTGTCGGTTCCGGCCGGGATGCTCACCGCGTACCTCGAGAGAGCTGAGCGCCATCGGGTGGCGCGGCTCGAACCCGCTGCCTGAGGGCTGGGCGCCGCTCTCAGCTGCCCCTCAGGGGTCCAGGTCGGTCTCGGTGGCTGATCCTGCAGACCCGGCCGGTCCAGCAGGCGGACCCTCCAGCTCTTCTTCCAGCCCTCTGAGGCGATCGATCTCGGAGGTGCCCTTGCGGGTCTCGTTCCAGACGGTGAAACCGACTGCCACGACACTGATGATCATCAGGGGGAGCCGGTAGTCGTAGATGAAGTCGAGCAGCCAGTCGATGGGGGTCTCGAACGCCTCCCCCAGGATCTTGATGGCGATGAGGCGGGCGGTCGTACCGCTGATGTTCAGCGCCAGGAAGACGGCGGGACGCATCCTCGAGGCTCCCGCGAGCAGGCAGATGAAGTTGTTCGGGGCTATGAACACCAGCGGCCCGCCGAAGCGGCCGAAGTAGTGCTCGACGGTGGCGAGCAGCTCGCCGAGGGTGCGCGTCCGCTTCTCCATCCAGCGCACGGCCGCGATGCCGTACCAGTAGCCGAGCAGGTAGAAGAGCGGGTCGGAGATCACGTTCCGCAGCAGACCCACCACGAAGTACGAGGCTGGGTCGAGGAGGTTGACGGTGAGAACCAGGTAGCGGATCCGCGAGTTGAGGGCGATGAGGAGCAGCGGGTGGTCGTTCACCAGCGACGGTGCGAGGGCATCGCCCACGTAGGAAGCGATCACGAACACGATCAGAGCGACGACGACGGCGCTCAGCAGCAGGCGGTTGCCCGGACCGGCCGGTCGGGGCTGCGGCTGGGCTGGCAGGTCCTCGCTCACGGGCGCCCGACAGTAGCGTGATCCTGATGTGGTCGTTCCTCTGGAGGCCGGGCTGGATCCTCACGCACCTGCTGGTGGTGACGATGGTCGTGGTCATGGTGAACCTGGGGCTCTGGCAGCTCCGGCGCCTCGACGAGAGGCGCACGATGAACGCCACCATCGAGGCCCGAGGCGACCAGATGCCCCTGGACATCGCACAGCTCCTACCAGAAGGTCCGGCTGCTAGCGGGAGCGAGGCAGAGGCCGTGGCGCACCGGCCCGTGATACTCGAGGGCCGCTACCTGACCGACGACGAGGTCCTCGTGCGCAACCGCTCGTTGGGCGGTGCGCCTGGCTACTGGGTGTTGACCCCCTTGGTCCTCTCCGACGGCTCCGGCGCCGTGGCGATCAACAGGGGCTGGGTGCCGTTCGCGGGCACCGACCCCGAGGGGGCCGGGTGGGATGTCTTCGCCCCCCCCGACGGGACCACCATCGTGTCGGGGACCGCACGGGCCGCCTCGGTGCCTGCCGGGGGCCTCGTGGGGTCGGCAGGCCAGGGGGATCCGTTGAAGAGCATGGCAAACGTCGACCTCCTGCAGCTGTCGGCCCAGATCGCCGAGCCCCTCTACCCGGTCTACGTCGACCTCATCGCCCAGGACCCGCCGGCCGGGGAGCTGCCGGTGCCCGTGCCTCGACCGGAGCTCTCGGAGGGCTCCCACCTGGGGTACGCCGGCCAGTGGTTCATATTCTCCGCCCTCACGGTGATCGTCTACGGGGTGATGCTCAGCAGGGTTGCGCGGGGCAAGGCGGGCTCGGCGCCCACCTCACCAGGAGACCCGGAGGCTGCCTGGGATCTCGGGCCCCCGGAGGGTCTGGGTGGCCCGCACGGGTCGCCGGGCCCTCAAGGCCCGCCTGGCCCGAACGGCCGCGGCGGCCCCTGAGGGGTCCAGAGTCTCCGGCGACGGGTACCCTTTGCGCGGTGGACCTGAACGGCATGATCGGTCGGGACGAACTGGACGACCTCGACGCCATCCTGGCGATGACGAACACGGGCGACACCTCGGGCAGCCACTCGGTGACCGACACCTCCGACACCGTCTTCACCTGGGACTACACGAAGGGATCCCACCCCGGGCTCGCTCGCCTCTACGAGAAGGCCAAGGCATCCCAGTGGAACGCCGAGACCGACCTCCCGTGGGACATCGAGGTCGACCAGGAGCACGTGGCGATGGCCAACGCCGTGGCGAGCGGGCGTGACACGAACCCGATGGACCTCAGCGGAACGTGCCTGGAGAGCTGGGGCGATGCGGAGTGGCTCGAGTTCGCGGTCGAATCGCAGAACTGGGTGCTCAGCCAGTTCATGCACGGCGAGCAGGGGGCGCTCGTCTGCACGGCCAAGATCACCCAGACCGTTCCCTGGATCGATGCCAAGTACTACGCCGCGACACAGGTGGTCGACGAGGCGCGCCACGTCGAGGTCTTCTCCAAGTACCTCAACGAGAAGCTCTCGGGCCACTACCCAATAAACGCCCACCTGAAGATGCTGCTGGACGACATCATCAGCGACCCTCGCTGGGACATGACCTACCTCGGCATGCAGATCATGGTCGAGGGTCTGGCGCTCGCGGCGTTCGGTTTCATGCACCAGATGACGACCGAGCCGCTCTTCAAGCAGATGCTGCGCTACGTCATGGCGGACGAAGCTCGCCACGTCGCCTTCGGCGTGCTCTCCCTGAAGGAGCACTACCAGGAGCTCTCCGCGGCGGAGCTGCGCGAGCGTCAGGAGTTCGCCTTCGAGGCGGCGGTGCGCATGCGCGACCGCTTCTTGCAGCAAGAGGTGTGGGAGCGCATGGGGGTGCCGGTGCGTGAAGCCGTAGACCTGGTCATGCGCACGCCTGACCAGGTCATGTTCCAGTCGATGCTGTTCTCCAAGATCGTCCCGAACTGCAGGAAGCTGGGCCTGCTCGACGCGGCGGATGGTTGGTTGCGCGACCGGTTCACCGACCTGGGCGTCATCGGCTTCGAGAACCTCACCGACAGCGGCGCCGACTACGAGCTTGCGGTCGCCTCGGAGCAGGACTAGCCCCGAGCACCTCCCTCTCGCGAGGCGCCGCCGCCATACCTGTACGGGTCGTCTCCCGGGCGGGGAGCCAGAGGGCTCACTGGTAGCCTTCGGGCCATGGCGCACCCAACGGATCTGGAGATGTTGGTGCGCCACGACCTTCGCCTGCGGGGCTTCGCGGAGGCCACCGAGCTGGCAGGGCGCAGAGCCGTGCCGTCGGAACGGGTCGTCTCGGTGCTCCGGGCGGACGAAGCGAAGGGCCTCGTGCGACACCGTTCCGGGAGGGTCGCGGGGTGGAGCCTCACGCAGGCGGGAAGGGCCCACGACGAGCGAGCTCTCGCCGAGGAGCTCGACCGCACCGGTTCGCGCGAGACCGTGGAGGAGGCCTACCGCGTCTTCGAGCGGTGCAACCCCGAGGTGCTCCAGCTGTTCACCGATTGGCAGGTGCGCCCCTCGCCCGGCGGGCCCTCCGCCGGCGGAGCGGGAGGGGCACCCGAGCTGAACGACCACACCGACCACGCCTACGACGCTGCCGTGCTCGCCAGGCTCTGCAGGATCGACGACGAGTCGGCGCAACCGATGTGCGCCCAGCTCGCTGCCGTGCTGGAGCGGTTCGCGGGCTATGGGCCACGTCTGTCGGCTGCACGCCGGCGGGTGGAGCGCGGCGAGTCGGAGTGGTTCGACCGACTGACGGTCGACTCTTACCACACCGTGTGGTTCGAGCTTCACGAAGATCTGCTCTCGACCCTGGGCCTGCAGCGTGAGCCCGTGTCCGCCTGATGGAGCTGGCTTCGGGATGAGGAAGGAAGGAGCCTGATGGGAAGGTTCGGGTCGGTGATCACGGCGATGATCACCCCCTTCGACGAACGGGGAGGGGTCGACCTCGACGGCGCAGCGACCCTCGCGAGCTGGTTGGTGTCTCAGGGTTGCGACGGCTTGGTGGTGACCGGAACCACCGGCGAGGCGAGCGTGTTGACCGACGAGGAGCAGGTGGAGGTCTGGCGAGCGGTCCGTTCCGCCGTTGACGTCCCCGTGGTCGCGGGCAGCGGGACGAACGACACCCGCCACGCCGCAGAGCTCACGTCGAGGGCTGCCTCCGCCGGGATCGACGCGGTGCTGGTGGTGACGCCGTACTACAACCGTCCCTCGCAGGCGGGCATAGAGGCGCACTTCCGCCACGTGTCGGCTTCGACCGAGCTCCCTGTGATCCTCTACGACATCCCAGTCCGCACCGGCCGCAAGATCTCCCACGAGGTTATCGTCCGCCTGGCGCACGACGTGCCCAACATCGTGGCGGTCAAGGACGCCGCAGGCGACCCCGCAGCTGCTGCCCAGGTGGTGTCGGAAACCCCGGACGACTTCGAGCTCTACTCCGGTGACGACGCCCTGACGTTGCCCCTCTTGGCCGTCGGGGCGGTGGGTGCCATCAGCGTGTGCGCCCACTGGAGCGCGGGGATCCTGCGCGAGCTCGTGGTGGCCTTCGAGAAGGGCGACTTGGAGCTCGCCCGCAAGCTGAACGCGAAGCTCATCCCCAGCTACCAGTTCGAATCGGGTGACGAGACGCCGAACCCCTTGCCCTCCAAGGCGATGCTGAGGGCTCTGGGCAAGCCCGCTGGGCAGTGCAGGCTCCCGTTGGGAGTGGCTCCCGAAGGCCTGGAGGCCAGGGCGCGAGAGGTCTGGGATGCACTCCATGGCTGAGGTCCGAGATGGGTTGGCGGCCGAGGGAGTTGCACCGCTGGGGCCGCGCCGGTGCAACGGTGCGCGGTTCGAGCACGGGGGGATGGGCGGACGTGGCTGACCCGGTGAAGATCACCTTCCTGGGAGGCCTCGGCGAGATCGGGCGAAACTGCGCGTGCATCGAGGTGGAGGGGTCGATCATGCTCCTCGACTGCGGGCTCATGTTCCCAGAGGCGGACATGCTCGGCATCGACCTCGTCCTTCCCGACTTCTCGTACCTGCGCGACAACGCCGATCGGATCGTGGGGTGCATCGCGACCCACGGCCACGAGGACCACGTGGGAGGCCTCTCGTTCCTCCTGAGGGAGATGTCGTTCCCCATCTACGGCTCGCCCCTCACCCTCGGCCTGGCGGGCAACCGCATCGACGAGGCCGGGCTGGGCGACCGCACCCAGCTGGTGCCCGTCGTGGACGGCGAACGGAGGCAGATCGGGCCCTTCGACGTGGAGTTCATACCGGTCACGCACTCGGTGCCGCACGGCTTCGCGACGGTGTTCCACACGCCTCAGGGTGCGATCTTGCACACGGGCGACTTCAAGCTCGACCTGACCCCTGTCGACGGCCGCCTCACCGACCTCGGTCGGATCGGGGCCGTCGCCAACGACGAGGGCATCAGGTTGCTGCTGTCCGACAGCACCAACGCCGAGGAGCAGGGCTACTCCCGCTCGGAGAGCGCAGTCGGGCAGGTCCTCTACGAGCTGTTCCACAACTACGAGGGCAGGCGCATCATCACGACGTGCTTCGCCTCGCACATCCACCGCGTGCAGCAGATCGCGGATGCGGCCCTCGCCTTCGGGCGCACCGTGGCCACGATGGGCATGTCGATGAAGAAGAACGTCCGTCTCGCCCGCGAGATGGGACTGCTCGACATCCCCGACGCCAAGCTGCGCGACGTCGACGACGTGGGTGACCTGGATCCCGCAGACGTATGCGTCATCAGCACTGGATCCCAGGGCGAGCCCCTGTCGGCCCTGGCCCTGATGGCCGCCCAGGAGAACCGCCGCCTGAAGGTGGGCCCCGGCGACGTGGTGATCATGAGCAGCCACCCCATCCCGGGCAACGAGTC
>CAZHBH010000079.1:0-8948 GCA_964530525.1 uncultured Rhabdothermincola sp.
CCGAGACCGAGGGCTTCTCGGGCCGGCGCACCGCCGAGATCGTGGGCATCACCTATCGCCAGCTCGACTACTGGGCTCGCACCGACCTGGTGCGCCCGTCGCTCGCAGACGCCAAGGGCAGCGGGTCTCGGCGTCGCTACGGCTACCGGGACCTCCTCGAGCTCCGGGTCATCAGGAACCTCCTCGACGCCGGGATCCGGTTGGAGACGGTGCGAGACGTGTTCGCCTACCTGCGCGAGCACCTCGGCGAGGACGTGACGCAGGCGAACCTCGTCATCGACGGCCACACGGCCCTGCTCGTGCGGAGCGACGGAGAGCTGATCGACCTCGTGCAGAAGGGTCAGGGCGTGCTCAACGTGCTCTCGCTGGCCAAGGTGCAGCAGGACGTGACCCGCAAGCTCGTGGAGCTGTTCCCCTCCAGCGTGGACGAGGGCGGCGCAGGCGGAGTCGAAGGGTCCCGGCTCGCCTCTGGCTGAACCGGGCAGATCGGTCCGAGCGGTCGCGTAGGCGCGGACGTGTAGGGTCCCGGCTCGTGCGACTCAGCCCGCTCGACGATGCCCACAGAGGCCTAGGGGCCAAGATGGTCCCGTTCGGTGGCTGGGAGATGCCGCTCAGCTACCCCCTGGGAACGATCGGTGAGCACCGGGCTTGCCGGCACGGCACAGCCCTGTTCGACGTCAGCCACCTCGGCACGGTCCGCGTCGAGGGGCAGGGCGCCTTCGACGCCCTGCAGGCAGCCTTCACGAACGACCTCGGCCGGATCGGCCCGGGGCGAGCCCAGTACACGCACCTGCTCGACCCGGACGACGCCTCTGTGCTCGACGACATCATCGTGTGGTGGATCGATCCCGAGCGCTTCGACGTGATGCCCAACGCATCCAACACCGAGCGCGTCAGCGCGGCGCTCCAGAGTGCCGCCGCGACGGTGCGCGACGTGACGACCGAGCGGGCCCTGCTCGCCGTCCAGGGACCCGGCGCTCGCCGGTTGCTGGAGGTCGTGGCGCCCGACGCCGCAGAGGTGGGACGCTTCAGGGTCGCCGAGGTCGAATGGCGCGGCACGCAGCTCCTGGTGGCGGGCACCGGGTACACCGGGGAGGACGGCGTCGAGCTGGCAGTGCCCGTGGTGCAGGCCAGGACCCTCTGGGACGAGCTGTGCGATGCGGGAGCGGTGCCGGCAGGCCTCGGCGCGCGGGACACCCTCAGACTCGAAGCCGGACTACCTCTCCATGGACACGAGTTGGGACCAGGCATCACGCCCTTGCAGGCGGGCCTCGGCTGGGTGGTCAGCTGGGACAAGGGAGACTTCATCGGACGGGAGGTGCTGGCCGCCGAGCGCGAGGGGGGCGTCACCCGCAAGATCGTGGGCCTGGCGACCGAGGGACGACGGCCACCCAGGGAGGGGAGCGACGTCGTGACGGTGGACGGCTCTGCCGAGCCCCGGCGGGTGGGCACGGTGACGAGCGGGAACTTCTCGCCCGAGCTGGGACACGGCATCGCCCTCGCCCTGGTGGGCTCCGGGGTGGGGGAGGCAGATCACCTCGCAGTCGACGTCCGGGGGACCCTGCTGCCCGCCAGGGTGGTCCCCAGGCCCTTCGTCAAGCGCCCGACTCCGGCCTGAGCCTCAGTCGTCGTACGCCTCCATCGGCGGACACGAGCACATCACGTTGCGATCGCCGTAGGCGTTGTCGATCCGGCTCACCGGTGGCCAGTACTTGTCGGGGCGGGCGGGGCCCACCTCCCGCCCGGGCGGGCCTCCGGGAAAGGCGCCGAGGCTGCGCTCGTAGGGGTGGGTCCAAGGCTCCGCCAGCAGGTCCTCGGCAGTGTGGGGGGCGTTGACCAACGGGTTGTCGTCCTCTGGCCACTCGCCGCTGGCCACCTTGTCGATCTCGGCACGGATCGACGCCATGGCGTCGCAGAAGCGGTCGAGCTCCGCCTTGCCCTCTGACTCGGTGGGCTCCACCATGAGCGTTCCGGCAACAGGGAAGGACATCGTGGGGGCGTGGAAGCCGTGGTCGACGAGCCGCTTGGCCACGTCCTCGGCCGTGATGCCGGTGGATCTGGTGAGCGGGCGCATGTCGACGATGCACTCGTGGGCGACCAGGCCCGAGCGGCCGGGAGCGGATGACGGGCCCGAGCGGCCGGGAGCGGATGACGAGCCCGAGCCCGCGTAGAGGATGGGGAAGTGCTCGGCGAGGCGGTGCGCCACGTAGTTGGCCGACAGGATCGCCACCGCCGTGGCCTCAGCCAGGCCCTCGGCTCCCATCATCGTGATGTAGGCCCAGGAGATCGGCAGGATCCCCGCGGAACCCCATGGACCTGCCGAGATCGGCCCTATCCCGGTGGACGGCCCCGCTTCGGGCACCAGCGGGTGGTTGGGGAGGAACGGGGCCAGGTGGGCCCTCGCGGCGACGGGTCCCACGCCCGGGCCGCCGCCTCCGTGAGGGATGCAGAAGGTCTTGTGGAGGTTGAGGTGCGAGACGTCAGCGCCGAACTGCCCGGGCTTGGCGAGACCCACCAGGGCGTTGAGGTTGGCCCCGTCGAGGTAGACCTGACCCCCGTTGTCGTGGACGATCTCGCACATCTCGACGACCGCTGCCTCGAACACGCCATGGGTGGAGGGGTAGGTGACCATCAGGCACGAGAGCCGCTCCGAGTGCTCCGCAGCCGCCTCGCGGAGGGCCTCCACGTCGACGTTGCCGTCCTCGTCGCAGGGCACCACGACCACCTTCATCCCCGCCATCGAGGCGCTTGCGGCGTTGGTGCCGTGAGCCGAGGCGGGGATCAGGCAGACGTCTCGGGCGCCTTGCCCCTCGCTCTCCTGGAAGGCGCGGATCGCCAGCAACCCGGCGAGCTCCCCCTGCGATCCCGCGTTGGGCTGCAGGGAGACGGCGTCGTAGCCGGTGATCTCGGCGAGCATGCGCTCGAGGTCGTCGAAGAGCTGGTGGTAGCCGCTGGCCTGCTCGGCGGGCACGAACGGGTGGATGTCGGAGAACTCTCGCCAGGTGATGGGGATCATCTCTGCCGTGGCGTTCAGCTTCATGGTGCAAGAGCCGAGGGGGATCATCGTCCTGTCCAGCGCCAGGTCGCGATCGGCGAGTCGCCTCAGGTAGCGCAGCATCTCCGTCTCGGAGTGGTAGCTGTTGAACACGGGGTGAGCGAGCATCGGCTCCGTGCGCACGAGCCTCGGGGGGATGGAGCTCTCCGGCGTGGCGACAGAGTCGAACCGTCGATCCAGGTCGAAGGCAGCCCAGACCCGCTCCACCACGTCCGGGGTCGAGGTCTCGTCGAGGGTGATCCCTATGGTGTCGTCATCCCTCAACCTCAAGTTGAGGCCGAAGGACAGCCCCGCCGCCAGGCGCTGGCGGGCCTTGCCGGGCTCTCGGATCGTGAGGGTGTCGAAGTACGAGTCGTGCAGCACCTCGACACCTCCGGAGCGAAGCCCAGCGGCGAGCGTGGTGGTGAGCTCGTGCACCCGAGCTGCGATGCGGCGCAGGCCCTCGGGGCCGTGCCAGACCGCGTACAGGCCCGAGACGACTGCGAGAAGCACCTGAGCGGTGCAGATGTTGGAGGTGGCGCGCTCTCGACGGATGTGTTGCTCACGGGTCTGCAGCGCCAGCCGAAAGGCGGTCCTGCCGGAAGAGTCCACCGAGACCCCTACCAACCGTCCTGGCAGGTTCCGCTGGTACGCATCCCTGGTCGCCATGTATCCCGCGTGCGGACCCCCGTAGCCCATCGGCACGCCGAAGCGCTGCGTGGAGCCCACGACGATGTCGGCTCCCACCTTGCCGGGCGGCGTGAGCGCCACGAGAGCGAGGATGTCAGCGGCCACGCACGCCAGGCCGCCCGCCGAGTGGATCGCCTCCACGAGGGGAGCGAGGTCCCGCACGCGACCGCTCGATCCCGGGTACTGAACCAAGAGCCCGAAGGCTCCGTCGAGCTCCAGGGGTTCGTCGAGGTCGACGGACCGAACCTGGATGCCGAGGGGCCTGGCGCGCGTCGCTATCACGGCGAGGGTCTGGGGGTGGCAGTCGGCGTCCACCAAGAACGTGTCTCCGGCACCAGGGGCGAGGCGCTTCGCCATGGCCATGGCCTCCGCCGCCGCCGTTCCCTCGTCGAGCAGCGAGGCGTTGGCCAGATCGCACCCGGCGAGGTCGGCCACCATCGTCTGGAAGTTGAGGAGCGCTTCGAGGCGCCCCTGGGAGATCTCGGGTTGGTAGGGCGTGTACGCGGTGTACCAGGCGGGGTCCTCTACCACGTTGCGCTGGATCACCGGCGGGGTGATGGTGTTGGTGTAGCCGGTCCCGATGAGAGAGGTCAGGACCTGGTTGCGATCGGCCAGCGAGCGGAGATGCGCCAGCATCGCCGATTCGGAGATCGGCGGGCCCAGCTCGAGCGGCTTGTCCCAGCGGATCGACGGGGGGACCACGGCGTCCATCAGCTCGTCGATCCCGTCGACTCCGAGCACGCTCAGCATCTCGGCGCGCTCTTGCGGGGTGGGTCCGATGTGGCGGGGGATGAACCGGTCATCGCCGGAGAGACGGGTCATGTGGTCACTCTGGCATAGTCCGTGAGGGAGCGGACGAAACCGGCGACCGGACGGGCCGGCCCGGCGGGGGAGCGAGGGTCAGGCGAGCTGGCGCGCCACCGTGGCGTGGTCGAAGTAGTTGCGAACGCAGGTGAGCCCGCCCTGATCGAACATGTAGATCGAGGCCATCCTCACCCTGAATCCTCGCTGCGTGGGCTCGATGCCCTCGATGCGCCCCGCGTGCGTGCCGCTCACCCAGGACTCGGCGATGGATGCCGAGGGGGCGTGGTGCAGTGCGATCACCTCTGCGGCGTAGTCGGGGAAGGCGTTGCGTCGCTCCTTCAGGTAGCGGGTGCACACCGCCATCCCGTCGTAGACGCGACCGTTGCCGATCAGCTCGTATCGGGGATGGGGGAACACCTCGGCGAGGCGCTCGAAGTCGAGCTCCCGCTCGGCCTCGAGGAGGGTGGTGATCACCTCGGCTCGCCGGCGTTCGAACAGCTGGTCGGTCATCGGATGACTCCCCACTCCCTCCACGTTCGTCACCCGAGGAGATCGGGTTGCAACCGGACGATCACTTCGTACATCGACTGGAAGCTCAGCCATCCCGTGAACGGATCACCCACCTGGTCCGCCGTGAGCTCGGCCTGGGCTGGGGGGATCTCCACCAGGGGGCCGGCCGCCTGCGCCAGGAGCTGGGCGTGGCAGCTGCGGTCCATCGCGACGAACCACCACACCGCTTCGTCCACCGACGAACCGACCGTGAGCAGGCCGTGGTTGCGGAGTATCACCGCCTTTCGGTCACCCAGAGCGTGGGCGATCCTCTTTCCCTCCTCGGCCTCGACCACCACGCCCGTGTAGTCGTCGAACAGCGCGTGGTCCCCGTAGAAGGCGCAGGCGTCCTGGGTGATGGGTGCCAGCTCCCTTCCCAGCGCCGAGAACGCCTTGCCGTGGACGGAGTGGGCGTGAGCCGCGGACATCACGTCGGGACGGGCTGCGTGGACCTGGGAGTGGATGCAGAACGCCGCGGGGTTCACGGCCCAATCGCCGGCCACGACCTCGCCGTGGTGGTCGACCATCACCAGATCGCTCACCCGCACGTGGGAGAAGGGCATCCCGAACGGGTTCACCCAGAACCGATCGCTGAACTCGGGATCCCTGACCGTGATGTGCCCGGCGATGCCCTCGTCGAAGCCCAGGTGGCCGAAGATGCGCAGGCCGGCGGCGAGACGCTGCTTCACGTAGGCGCGCTCTTCCGCTGCGGATTCGAACGTGGGCATCGTGTAGGGGATCGGCTTTCCCATGGCAGCTCCGGGCTCAGCTTACGACCTGGTGGGTCCGGCATGCCGTCGTCGGACGACCGGTCCGGCCAGTGCGCATCCGGGGGCGGCCGGGGGCGCACGTCCACCTGGCCCCGGTCCACCCCGGTCCCTCGCCACGGTCCTTGACGGGGTGCCCCTGGTCTGGTTTGCTCCCTGGCGACAACAGAGCGAACACGCACGACAGGGGAAGCCGGTCGGAACCCGGCGCTGTCCCGCAACCGTAGGTGTGCCGCCCGCCGAGGCGCCTGCACACGAGTCGGAGCACCAGTCGTGAGTGCGGCTCACCAGCACCGTCGTGGACAGCGGAGCTGAGCCAGTGCGCGATCGGTGCGCATCGGTTCCCCGTCCTCCGACAGAAAGGAACCGAGTTGCTCAGCACATCGATCCGAAGGCCACTGGCCGCGTTCCTCGCAGTGGTCGTGATGGCCATGGGATTGGCCGTCACGGTCGCGCCGGGGCGGGCCGACGCCCACGACGTCCTCTTCACGGAGGCCTGGGACGGCGCCCGTTGGCTGGCTTCGCAGATGACCGAGGATGGCTACATCCCCGACTTCGAGGGCCAGCCTGCCCCGTCCAACACCGTCCAGTCCGCCCTCGCCCTCGCCGCGGCACGCATCCAGGAGCCGTCGTTCGACGCCGCCGTCGGGTGGGTGTCGGATCACGTGGGGGAGACCGTCTCCCCGGGGGGGATCGACGACCCGGGCGCGATCGCCTACGTGATCTTGTTGGCGGTCGCGGCGGGGGAGGATCCCACGACCTTCGGAGGCGTCGACCTGCCCGTCCGCCTGCTCGAGACCCTCGGCGACGACGGCATGTTCGGGGGAGCGGTCGAGGGCTACGACCCCACCTACAGCGGCGTGTACAACCAGGGCCTGGCCCTGACGGCACTGGCGGGAGCGGGAGTCGAGGTCCCCGAACAGGCGATCGAGTGGCTATTGGCCCAGCAGTGCACCCCGGCCAGCTCCTCGCCCCCCGAGACCCTCGGCGGCTGGCAGTCGTACAGGGCCGACCCGTCTCAGCCCTGCGTGACCATGAACCCCGAGAACTTCACCGGCACCGACTCGAACTCGTCGGCGATGGCGGCGCAAGGCCTCCTCGCCATCGAGGTGGACCCCGACGAGGATCCGCTCGTGTTCTTCGCGGGGATCCAGAACGACGACGGAGGCTTCCCCTTCTTCAAGGGTGACCCCTCGGACCCGAACTCCACGGCCCTCGTGATCCAGGCGATCCTGGCCTTCGACCTCGATCCCACGGAGGCACCGTGGTTGACCGACGAGGGAGACCCGTTCACGTCGCTGTTCAGCTGGCAGATCCCCTGGACGTGCGAGCTCGAAGGGACCGGAGCCTTCAGCGGCCCGTTCAGCGGAGGGTTCCCGGACCAGATAGCCACCCAGCAGGCCGTCTGGGCCGCCGGGGGAGCGGTGTTCCCCATCGAGCCCGACTCCTTCTTCGACATGGAACTTGCACCCGCCTTCGTGTTCGCCCAGGGCGAGCCGGGCCAGGCGACGGTCGACTGGTTCCCCCCCTTCGACTCACCGGTCTCGGTGGTCGCCTACGAGGTGCGCGACGCCGGTGGGGATCTGCTGGTGGTGACCAGTGGGCTCGTGTGCCAGATCTCGATCATCGGCCTGCCGGCCGACTCCGAGCAGTCGTTCACGGTGACGGCGATCTTCGCCGACGGATCCGCGACCACGAGCGAGATCTCCAACGAGGTGTTCATCGATCCTCCGGAGGAGACCTTCACGGACGTCGCCCCGGGTCAACCCTTCTACGCCGAGATCAACTGGGCGGTGTTCGAAGGGATAACGCGCGGCTTCGACGACGACACCTTCAGGCCCGCGCAGTCCGTCACGCGCCAGGCCATGGCCGCCTTCCTCTACCGCTTCGCGGGCGAGCCGGAGTTCGACGCACCCGCCGAGCCGACCTTCCCTGACGTCCCGCTCGACCACCCCTTCTACGAGGAGATCGAGTGGCTGTGGGCCGAGGGCATAGCCACCGGATACGAGGACGGCGACTTCCAGCCGACCAACGCAGTTACGCGCCAGGCGATGGCGGCCTTCCTGTTCCGCTTCGCAGAGCCCTACTCGTTCGTCCCGGACGTTCCCCCGATCTTCCCCGACGTGCCACCGGGCAGCGCCTTCTACGACGAGATCCAGTGGCTCGGGTTCTCGGGGATAGCAGCGGGCTACGACGGAGGCGACTTCCAACCCAGCACAGCAGTGGCGCGCCAGGCCATGGTCGCGTTCATGTACCGCTACACGCTGGAGTACCCGCTCGACATCTGCACCTGCCCGCTGTAGCCGGGCAAGCCACGTTGAGGACCCCTGTGCGGCGGTGGCCGGCAGGCCCGACGGCATGCCGGCCCCCGGCCGAGGGGCGTCGAGGCCCCACGAGCCGCTAATATCGTCAGATGACGGAATTGCCCATGAAGGACCGGTGCCGGTGGTGCGGGCGCCCGATGGCGCGAAGGCCCGGTCCTGGACGCCCGAGGCGCTACTGCAAGCAGGGCTGCCGCCAGGCGGCCCACCTGGCGAGGAAGCTCGCCGCGGCGCACGGCTTGGGTGACGACGACGTGATCGTGTCCCGAGACGTGCTGGAGGACCTCCAGGGGCGCCTGTACTGCCTGCAGGCGGCGCTCGAAGACGTCGAGCGTGACCTGGCGGAGTCGTCGGAGCCCGACGACGTGGCCTTGGCGCTCCGCTGGCTCACCGAGAACGCCAAGCCCGTGGCCGAGGTGTGGGTGGAGCCCCGCACCGCCGACCTCGCCGGGAACCATCCATAACTTTACATAACGTACATTATCGGCGTTTGGGGATCGAGGAGGTCGATCGGCCGTTCCTACGTCGCCATGCGATGTAGGAACGCCGCCATGGCCTGGCGGGTGATCGGGGCGGCGGGCCTGAACGACCCGTCCCCGAAGCCGTTGGTGATCCCCTCGGCGACGAGCCAGGTGATCTCACCGCAGAAGTCGTTGTGGGCAGCCACGTCGAAGAAGTCGTTGCCGCAGGGCGGTTGGTGCCCTAGCGGAAGACCGGAGTACCTGTAGAGGAACGCCGCCATGGCCTGGCGGGTGATCGGGGCGGCGGGCCTGAACGACCCAT
>CAZHBH010000080.1:0-8878 GCA_964530525.1 uncultured Rhabdothermincola sp.
ACCCGCATGGGCTCGGGCAAGGGCAACCCGGAGCGTTGGGTAGCGGTCGTGAAGCCGGGCAGGATCCTGTTCGAGCTCTCCTACAACGATCCCGAGGTGGCGAGGGCGGCCATCGACAGGGCCATCCAGAAGCTGCCCATCAAGGCGCGCTTCGTCGAGAGCGAGGAGGCGTTCTGATGGCCGACAAGACCTCAGTTCGCGACCTCAGCGACAGCGAGCTGCTCGAGAGCCTGGCCGACGCCCGCCAGGAGCTGTTCAACCTGCGGTTCCAGCTGGTCACCGGCCAGCTGGAGAACCACGCCCGCCTCAACCAGGTGCGCAAGGGCATAGCGCGGCACCTCACCGAGCTGCGCGTCCGTGAGATCGCCGCCGCCGAAGCGCTGATGGCCGAAGAGGAGAGCGCCTGATGCCAGAAGAGAACGCAACACGCCCCAACCCCCGCAAGGTGCGGGAGGGCTTGGTGGTGTCGGACAAGATGGACCGCACCGCAGTCGTGGAGATCGTGGACCGCAAGCGCCACCCCCGCTACAACAAGACGGTCCAGCGCGCGAAGCGCCTCTACGTGCACGACGAGAGCAACGACCTCCACGTCGGCGATCGCGTGCGCGTGACGGAGACGCGCCCGCTCTCGAAGCTCAAGCGCTGGCGCGTGGTGGAAGTGCTGGAGCGTGCCCGATGATCCAGCAGGAGTCCCGCCTCAAGGTGGCGGACAACAGCGGTGCGCGCTCGGTGCTGTGCATCCGGGTCCTCGGAGGCACCAGGCGTCGATACGCGTCCATCGGCGACGTGTTCGTGGCGACCGTGAAGGACGCCATCCCGGGCGCCTCGGTGAAGAAGGGCGACGTCGTGCGGTGCGTCGTGGTCCGCACCAAGAAGGAGAGGCGTCGTCCCGACGGCTCCTACATCCGCTTCGACGAGAACGCTGCCGTGCTCATCAACGACCAGCAGCAGCCGCGGGGCACCAGGATCTTCGGCCCGGTGGGCCGTGAGCTGCGCGACAAGAAGTTCATGCGCATCATCTCTCTCGCACCGGAGGTCTTGTGATGCGGGAGGTGCGACCATGAAGATCCGCAAGGGCGACCGCGTCGAGGTTCGCCAGGGCAAAGACCGCGGCAAGCGCGGCACCATCACGTTCGCCTACCCGGCCGAGGGCCGGGTGATCGTCGACGGCGTGAACATCGCCAAGAAGCACCAGAAGCCGACGCGGTCCACGCAGCAGGGCGGCATCATCGACAAGGAGATGCCGATCTCGGCCTCCAGCGTGGCCCTGGTCTGCCCGAGCTGCGGCAAGCCCACGAGGGTGGGCTACAGGTTCGACCCCGACGGATCCAAGATCCGCGTGTGCCGCAAGTGCGGAGGTGACATCGGATGAGCGCCACCACGACCCCGGAGACGCCCAGGCTCAAGGAGCGCTACACGAGCGAGCTGCGCTCCCAGCTCCTCGACGACCTCGGTCTCCAGAACATCATGCAGGTGCCCACCCTCAGCAAGATCGTCATCAACATGGGAGTGGGTCGAGCGCTGGTCCAGCAGTCGCTCCTCGACGGAGCGGTGCGCGACCTCGAGGCCATCACCGGTCAGAAGGCCATCGTCACCCGGGCCCGGCGCTCCATCGCCGGCTTCAAGGTGCGCGAGGGCAACCCGATCGGCGCCAAGGTCACCTTGCGCGGCAACCGCATGTGGGAGTTCTTCGACCGCCTCGTGAGCCTCGCGGCACCTCGCATCCGTGACTTCAGGGGCATGCCCCGGAAGTCGTTCGACGGGAACGGCAACTACACGTTCGGCGTGACCGAGCAGCTCATCTTCCCCGAGATCGACTACGACAAGGTCGACTCGACCCGAGGAATGGACATAACCATCGTCACCACAGCCCGTACCGATGCAGAGGGGCTGGGCCTCCTCGAAGCACTCGGTTTCCCTTTCAAGCGTGAGGGGCAGTAGTCCATGGCCAAGAAGGCACTCATCCAGAAGGCAGAGCGCACGCCCAAGTTCAAGGTGCGCGCCTACACGCGCTGCCAGCGTTGCGGTCGGCCCCACTCGGTGTACCGCAAGTTCATGCTGTGCCGTGTCTGCCTGCGCGAGCTCGCCCACGCCGGCGAGATCCCTGGGCTCAAGAAGGCCAGCTGGTGAGGGGGGGTACGACGAGATGACGATGACAGATCCGATCGCCGACATGCTCACCCGCATCCGCAACGCCAACGTGGCGATGCACGACGAGGTGCGCATGCCGTCCTCCAAGCTCAAGCAGAACCTCGCCGGCGTCCTGCACCGTGAGGGCTACATCACGGACTTCCACGTGGAGGAGCACGACGGCCGTCCCGGCAGCACGCTCGTCATCGAGATGAAGTACTCGCCGGAGCGCCAGCGGGTCATCTCCGGGGTGAAGCGGGTGTCCAAGCCCGGCCTGCGCGTCTACACCAAGGCCGACGGGATCCCCAGGGTCCTCGGTGGTCTCGGGGTGGCGGTGCTGTCCACGAGCCAGGGGCTCATGACCGACCGAGAGGCACGGAGCCGCCAGATGGGCGGCGAAGTGCTCTGCTTCGTGTGGTAGGGGAGGACCGAGCGAGATGTCACGAATAGGACGTTCTCCCATCCCTCTGCCCGGCGGCGTGGAGGTCTCGGTCGACGACCGCGCCATCACGGTGAAGGGCCCCAAGGGTTCGCTGCAGCGCGAGCTACCCGGTTCCATCACCGTCCGCGAGGACGACGGGCACCTCCTGGTGGAGCGCCCCGACGACGAGAGGCGCAGCCGGGCCCTGCACGGCCTCACCCGCTCGCTGGTCAACAACATGGTGGTCGGCGTGACCGAGGGCTTCCGCAAGGACCTCGAGATCGTGGGCGTGGGCTACAGGGCCACTGCCGCCGGGTCGAGCAAGGTCAGCCTGGCGCTCGGCTTCAGCCACCCCGTCCAGGTCGAGGCTCCCGAGGGTGTGACCTTCGAGGTCCCCACGCCCACCCAGATCTCGGTCATCGGGATCGACAAGGAGGCTGTGGGCCAGGTCGCCGCCGACATCAGGGCGATTCGCAAGCCGGAGCCCTACAAGGGCAAGGGCGTGCGCTACAAGGACGAACGAGTGATCCGCAAGGCCGGAAAGGCGGCCAAGTGATGAAGGACGTATCGAAGGACAAGCGCGAGGCTCGCCTCCGGCGGCACCGCAGGGTGCGCAAGAAGGTGCAGGGCACCGCCGAGCGCCCGCGCCTGGCGGTGTTCCGCTCGAACAAGCACCTCAGCGCTCAGGTGATCGACGACCTCTCGGGCAAGACGCTGGCGTCGGCCTCCACAGTGGAGGCCGACCTGCGCAACGTGCGCGGTGCGACCGTGGACGCGGCTGCCGAGGTGGGCAAGCTGCTCGCCAGCCGTGCCAAGGCCGCGGGCATCGACAAGGTCGTCTTCGACAGGGGCGGCTACCGCTACCACGGCCGGGTCGCGGCCGTGGCGGCTGCCGCCAGAGAAGCCGGACTGGAGCTGTGATGGCCAACGACCACGACGCGCTCGCCCTGCGGGAATCCCGCGTCATCAACATCAACCGGGTGGCCAAGGTGGTGAAGGGCGGCCGGCGCTTCTCGTTCACCGCCCTGGTGGTGGTCGGCGACGGCGCCGGCCACGTGGGCCTGGGATACGGCAAGGCCAAGGAGGTGCCCCTCGCGATCCAGAAGGGCACCGAGGAGGCCAAGAAGAACCTCTTCGCCGTGCCGCTCGCCGGCAGCACCATCACCCACCCGGTCATCGGGCGCATGGGTGCCGGTCGGGTGCTGCTGAAGCCGGCAGCCCCCGGTACCGGGGTGATCGCCGGCGGAGCCGCTCGCGCCATCCTGGAGGAGGCCGGGATCCAGGACGTGCTCTGCAAGTCCCTGGGCTCCCCGAACCACATCAACGTCTCACGCGCGACCATCGCGGGCCTGCAATCGCTCAAGCGGCCCGACGAGGTCGCCCGCCTCCGGGGCCTCGCTCCGGGCGAGTTCGTGCCCGGTGGCCTGCTGCGTGCCTACAACGACACCCAGCGAGGGCCCCACGTGCCCGACGAGGTGGCATGATGGTCGCGGCGTCCGAGGGTGGGGCCATGCTCAAGGTGACCCAGGTGCGCTCGTCCATCGGGACCAAGCCCAAGCACCGGGGCACGCTGAGGGCGTTGGGCCTCGGCCGCATCGGTAGGGAGCACGTCCTCCCTGACCGTCCGGAGATCCGCGGCATGATCGCCAGGGTCCCCCACCTCGTAGCAGTCGAGCCCATCGCCGAGGAGGATGCGCCCAGATGAAGGTCCACGACCTCAAGCCCGCCGAGGGGTCGCGCCGCGCGGGCAAGCGCGTGGGCCGCGGCATCGGCGGCAAGGGTGGGAAGACGGCAGGCAGGGGCACCAAGGGCCAGAAGGCCCGGAGCAAGGTGCCTGTGGGCTTCGAGGGTGGGCAGCTGCCGCTGCACATGCGCATCCCGAAGCTCAAGGGCTTCACGAACCCGTTCCGGGTGGAGTACCAGGCCGTCAACCTCGACGTGATCGAATCCAGCGGACTGGACGAGGTGACCCCGGACTCGCTGCGCGAGGCGGGGATCGTGCACAAGGGGGCCTTCGTGAAGGTCCTCGGCAGGGGCTCGGTCACCCGTGCAGTTCGCGTGAAGGCCCACGCCTTCTCCAAGGCCGCGCAGGAAGCCATCGAGGGTGCTGGGGGTAGTGTTGAGACCATCCCGCTCCCCTGGGGCGATCGCCGGCCGCCGGCCAAGGGAAACCAGCACACGAACCGCTAGGACATCCTGCCCTGGGGCAGGTTGACCGGCACGAGGAGATCTCCGGTGCTCTCGAACATCGCAAACGTCTTCCGGATTGCGGACCTCCGCAACAAGATCTTCTTCACCCTGCTGATGATCCTGATCTACCGGTTCGGCGCGTTCGTTCCCGTACCGGGGATCGACGTCACCTTCCTCCAAACCCTTCAGGACCAAGCGGAGCAGGGCGGCGTGCTGGCCTTCCTCGAGCTGTTCTCCGGGGGCGCGCTCACCCAGTTCGCCGTCTTCGCGCTCGGGATCATGCCCTACATCACGGCGTCGATCATCATGCAGATCCTGGCTGTCGTGATACCCAAGCTCGAGGAGTGGCAGAACCAGGGGGCGGTCGGCCAGCGCAAGATCACCCAGTGGACCCGGTACGTCACGATCGGCATCGCTGTGATGCAGGCCACGGCCTTCACCTACCTGTTCCACAACGGCGGTGGAGGCTTCGGCATCGGAGCAGGCTCCACCGGAGGCCTCATCCCGAACTTCTCGGTGTGGAAGGTCCTCCTGATCGTCCTCACCCTCAGCACGGGCACGGCGCTGCTCATGTGGATGGGCGAGCTCATCACCCAGCGAGGCATCGGCAACGGCATGTCGCTGCTGATCTTCGCCTCCGTGGTCAGCGCGCTACCCGGGCAGGGCGCCCAGATCCGGGCCAACGGCGGGTGGCTCGCCCTGGCCTTCACGATCGCCGGCTTCCTGGTCATCCTCGTCGCCATCGTGTTCGTGGAGCAGGGCCAGCGTCGGATCCCGGTCCAGTTCGCCAAGAGGGTGGTGGGTCGTCGCATGTACGGCGGCCAGAACACGTACATCCCGATGAAGGTGAACCAGTCGGGTGTGATCCCGATCATCTTCGCCAGCTCGGTGCTCTACCTGCCCCAGCTCATCGCCGGCCTACTGCCCTCCGAGCCGGGCAGCTGGGGCGAGTCGGTGCAGAGCTGGGTGAACGACAACCTGGTGACGCCCAACGCCCCGATCCACCTGATCGTGTTCGGTCTGCTCATCATCGGGTTCTGCTACTTCTACACGGCCATAACCTTCGACCCCGTCAAGCAGGCCGACACCCTGCGCAAGCAGGGAGGGTTCATCCCCGGCATACGGCCGGGTCCGCAGACCGAGCGCTACCTCGCCAAGGTGCTGTCGCGGATCACCCTGCCAGGGGCGCTGTTCATCACGGCCGTCGCCCTCGTGCCGTCCTTGCTGCTCACGCAGTTCCTACCCGACAGCCAGGTGCTCTTCAGCGGCATCTCCATCCTCATCGCCGTCGGTGTGGCCCTGGAGACGATGAAGCAGATCGACAGCCAGCTGATGATGCGCAACTACGAGGGCTTCCTGAAGTGACCTCCTCGTCCCCGCCCGCGACGGCGGGCCGGTGGACACGGCGTCCCACGGCGTCGCGGGGTGGGCTCCGGTGATCCGCCTCGTGATCTTCGGGCGCCAAGGTGCCGGCAAGGGAACCCAGTCGACGCGCCTGGCGGAGCACTACGGCGCTCCTCACATCTCCACCGGCGACATGCTCCGCGAGGCCGCCGCGGCGGGCACGCCGATCGGCCTCGAGGCCAAGGGCTACATGGATGCCGGGAAGCTCCTCCCCGACGAGGTGATGCTCGGGGTGGTGGCCGAGCGCCTGAAGGCGCCCGACGTGCTGGAGGGAGGCTTCCTGCTCGACGGCTTCCCCCGCACCATCGGCCAGGCCGAGGCCCTCTGCGCGATGACGTCGGTCGACCTGGCCATCGACATCGACGTCCCCGAGGCAGTGGTGCTGGAGCGGATGTCGTCGCGCCGCGTCTGCTCGAAGTGCGGGGCGATCGCATCTTCGCAGGACCCCGTCTGCCCCGCGTGCGGGGGGGAGCTGGTCCAGCGCGACGATGACAAGCCCGAGGCCATCCAGGCGCGCCTGGCCGCCTACAAGGAGCAGACCGTTCCCACCATCGAGTGGTTCGAAGGCCAAGGCCTGCTCCTCACGGTGAACGGGCTCGGAACGCCCGACGAGGTGGCAGCCCGCCTGGTGGGGGCCATCGACGCTCGCCTCGCGGGCTGAGGCCGGTGGCCCGCTCTCGGCGGTCAGGCGAGTCGCCAGCCCCGCGCCGAACCCGCGACGAGCTGGTGAAGATGCGCAAGGCGGGAAAGGTCGTCGCCGAGATGCACGCCAAGATCCGCGACCACATCAGGCCCGGCGTCACGACGGCCGAGCTGGACGCGGTGGGCAGGGAGGTGATCGACAGGCGCGGGGCCAAGTCGAACTTCCTCGGCTACCACGGCTACCCGGCGGTCATCTGCACC
Organism: uncultured Rhabdothermincola sp.; assembly: GCA_964530525.1. Taxonomy (GTDB): domain Bacteria; phylum Actinomycetota; class Acidimicrobiia; order Acidimicrobiales; family Acidimicrobilacustridaceae; genus CAYNQN01. The sequence goes on from CAZHBH010000080.1 coordinate 7,049, forward strand.
TCGCCCAACGACGTGATCGTGCACGGGATCCCCGGTGGGTACGTGTTGGAAGACGGCGACATCATCTCGGTCGACTGCGGGGCCATCGTCGACGGCTACCACGGCGACGCGGCGTTCACCACCACGGTGGGAGACGCCTCGGTGGAGGCCCACCGGCTCGTGGCCATGACCGAGAGGGCGTTGCACGAAGCGATCGCGAGCATGGTGGACGGGAGCCACATCGGCGACATCGGCCACGCCGTGCAGTCGGTGGTGGAGCCCGCCGGCTTCTCGGTGGTCCGCGAGTACGTGGGTCACGGGATCGGCAGGGCCATGCACGAGCGGCCGGAGGTGCCCAACGTGGGCAGGAGGGGCGAGGGCCTGCGCCTGCGGTCCGGTCACGTGCTGGCCGTGGAGCCCATGGTGAACGCCGGCTCGGCGGAGACCTTCCTGGAGGACGACGGGTGGACGGTTCGCACCGCCGACGGGTCCCTCTCGGCCCACTGGGAGCACACGATCGCCATAACCGATTCGGGCCCGGAGGTGCTGACCGCCTGACCGGCGAGTTGGCTGGTGGCGGGCGGTCCCGCTAGGCTCGATCTTCGCCTCAGGCGGCTTTCACGCCAGAGGCTTGCTCACGTCCCTCTAGGAGGTTCACCGCTGCCGAAGCCCAAGGAAGATGCGATCGTCCTCGAGGGGACGGTGCTCGAGCCGCTGCCGAACGCGATGTTCCGTGTCGAGCTCGACAACGGTCACCGCGTGCTGGCTCACATCTCCGGGAAGATGCGGATGCACTACATCCGCATCCTGCCGGGGGATCGCGTCCAGGTGGAGCTGACGCCCTACGACCTCTCGAGAGGCCGGATCACGTACCGGTACAAGTGAACGCAACAAGAAGCGAGAGCCCGGTAGGCAACCGGGCCCGCCGGGGGGATCGCCCCGGTGCTCCTGAGCCGAGATAAGAGAACGGATGCAGGCGAGAGATGAAGGTAAGACCAAGCGTGAAGCGCATGTGTGAGAAGTGCAAGGTCATCCGCCGACACGGCAGGGTGATGGTCATCTGCGACAACCCCCGCCACAAGCAGAGGCAGGGCTGAGATGGCACGAATCGCAGGAGTAGACATCCCGCGCGACAAGCGCGTCGAGATATCGCTCACCTACCTCTTCGGCATCGGGCGCTCCAAGTCGCGCCAGCTGCTGGAGGCCACCGAGATCGATCCGAACACGCGGGTCCACGACCTCACCGACGACGAGGTGAGCCGGATCCGCAGCTTCATCGACCAGAACTACAAGGTCGAGGGCGACCTCCGCCGTGAGGTCGACCAGGACATCAAGCGCAAGATGGAGATCGGCTGCTACCAGGGTCTCCGCCACCGCCGTGGCCTCCCCGTGCACGGCCAGCGCACCCAGACCAACGCCCGCACCCGCAAGGGTCCACGCAAGACCGTGGCCGGCAAGAAGAAGGTCACCAAGTAGCCATGGCCAAGACAACGCCTGGCGGGCGCCGCCCCCGCCGCAAGGAGCGCAAGAACGTCGCCTACGGCGTCGCCCACATCAAGAGCTCCTTCAACAACACGATCATCAGCATCACCGACCAGCAGGGCAACGTGCTCTCTTGGGCATCTGCGGGCAACGTCGGCTTCAAGGGCTCACGCAAGAGCACGCCGTACGCCGCTCAGATGGCCGCCGAGGCGGCCGCCCGGCGGGCCATGGAGCACGGCGTTCGCAAGGTGGACGTGTTCGTCAAGGGCCCGGGTTCGGGTCGCGAGACCGCCATCCGCTCCATCCAGAACGTGGGCATCGAGGTGACCGGGATAAAGGACGTCACGCCGGTGCCGCACAACGGCTGCC
>CAZHBH010000081.1:0-8601 GCA_964530525.1 uncultured Rhabdothermincola sp.
CAAGCTGCGCCAGCGGTCCTCCACGTCGGCGACGATCTCGAGGGCGGCGCGGCCGCCCCCGACGCGGCGGGCGGCTCGCTCGTCGACGTCGGTGCCTGGTGGCAGCTTCGCGAGCGGCGGCTGGAGCTGCTCTCGGTACCGCCGGGGGAAGGAGCGCAACGCCGCCACGGCGTCGCTCGGGGTCAGGTGTCCGAGGTCGAGGTCGCTCACACCCAGAACCGTACCGGGCTCCATCGGCTGGAGCCGGACGAACCCAGAGGGGCGTCCACTCCGCGCAGCCCAGCTCAGAGCCGGGGCTCAGCCCACGGGCACCGCCATGTGGTCGGGCATCGGTTCGTAGTGGTCGTGACGGGCCCGGAACCTCCCTCGTCCTCCTGTCTTGGACCTGAGGGACAGCCCGTAGTCCCGAAGCTCCACCGTGGGCACGAGGGCGGTGATCACCGTGTCGCCCCCGCCAGCGGGTTCGCTGCCCTGCACCCTGGCCCGTCTGGAGCTGAGGTCGCCCAGCACCTCGCCTTGGAGGTCGGTCGGCACGTTCACCTCCACCGAGGAGACCGGTTCCAGCACGATCGGTCCCGCGGTCGCCAAGGCCTCGCGGAGCGCCAGTCGCCCGGCCATCTTGAAGCTCATCTCCGACGAGTCCACCGGGTGGTGCTTGCCATCGCGGCAGACGACTCGCAGGTCCACGACGGGGAAGCCGTGAACGCCCCCCTCGGCCATCGCTTCAACGACACCCTTCTCGACCGCCGAGATGTACTGGCGCGGGATCGCGCCTCCGACGACCTCGTCGACGAACTCGAAGCCCGCCCCTCGCTCCAGGGGCTCGACGCGGATGCGGACCACGCCGAACTGTCCGTGCCCTCCCGACTGCTTCTTGTAGCGACCCTCGGCCTCGGTCACCTCCGTCGCGGTCTCGCGGTAAGGGATGCGCACCTCTCCGAGCTCCACCTCGACGCCGTGGCGATCGGCCAGGCGCTCGAGCGTGACCTGGAGGTGCGTGTCCCCGGTGCACCGCAGGACCGTCTGGTGTTGCTCGTCGCGGTCGATCACGAGGGCAGGGTCCTCGTCGGCCAGTCGCCGGAGGGCACCGGCCAGCTTGTCCTCCTCCGACTGGGCCCTGGCGTGCACGGCTACGGCCACCGTGGGCTCGGGCCAGGTCAAGGCCCCGACAGCAACTGGCATGTGCTTCGGGGCGAGGGTGTCGCCGGTGCGCGTGGAGCCGAGCTTGGCCACAGCTGCGATGTCGCCCGCCGGGACGTCCTCCACCTCCAGGTGCTCCTTGCCCCTCAAGGCGAAGAGGTTGTGCAGGCGTTCGTCGGCGCTGGTTCGGTGGTTGAAGAGGTGGACGTCGGGCTCGATCGTGCCGGAGAGGACCTTGAACAGCGAGACGTGGCCCATGTAGGGGTCGACGACGGTCTTGAACACGAACGCCAGCGGCTCCGCGTCGGGGTCGGGCGGGACCTGGACGACCGAGTCGCCAGCCGTGACCTCGGTGGGCGGACGGTCGACGGGGGAGGGTCCCAGCTCGCAGATCAGGTCTGCCAGTCGGGCGACGCCGACCCCGGCGAGAGCGCTGCCGCACACGACCGGGAAGACGGTCGCGTCATCGACGCCCTCGGCGAGGGTCGCCTCCAGCTCGGCCACCGAGGGCACCTCGCCCGACAGGTACCGCTCCAGCATCTCGTCGTCGGCGACGACGATCCCCTCGACCAGGTTGTCGTGCACCTCGTGCTCTGTCGCTGCCAGGTCGTCGGGCACACCGGTGGCGACCGTCGTCCCACCCTCCAAGACGTGCGCCACGTCGGTCAGCAGGTCGACCACGCCCCGGAAAGAGGACTCGGACCCCACCGGCAGCTCCATGGGCGCCACCCCGGCGCCGAAGCGCTCCCGGAGCTCGCCGAGGGTGCGCTCGAAGGAGCTGAGCTCGCGATCGAGCTTGTTCACGAAGATCATCCTGGGCAGGTCCAGGGCCAAGCAAGCCTTCCAGAGGCGCTCGTGCTGGGCCTCGACCCCCTCGACCGCGCTGACCACGAACAGGGCGAGGTCGGCGACCCTCACGGCCGCCAGCGCCTCTCCTTCGAAGTCGGGATCACCGGGCGTGTCGAGGAGGTTCACCTTGTGCCCACCCCAGCTGAACGGGAGGCAGGACAACGCCAGCGACGTTCCACGGCGGCGCTCCTCGGGCTGCCAGTCGCTCACGGTGGAGCCGTCCTCGACCGAGCCCGGTTGGATGATGGCGCCGGAGGCGGCGAGAAGGGCCTCGCCCAGGGTCGTCTTGCCCGTGCCGGCGTGTCCCACCAGGGCGACGTTGCGGATCCTGTCGGATGGCACCTTCATGCGGCGGGCCCCCTCGGGCGTCTGTGGTCGCGAGCCTATTGCGCCGAACGGAGCCGCGCCCGGGCGCTCGGCGAGCTACGGCGGCCATCGCCGATGTGCTGCAACGGGCGCTGGTAACCTGGCCGCGTTCATCTCCGTCGTGGCACTGACCGGGCGGACCAGACAGGAGCGACGATGCTCGACGGACGCTGGCGATCCAGCTTCGAGAAGGGCTTGAGGCCGGTGGGCCTCAGCCTCAAGCGCACCGGGGTGACCGCCGACCACCTCACCTTGCTGGGCGGGCTCATCAGCGTGGGCGCCGCAGTGGCGATCGGAGCTGGCTGGCTTGGAGTGGGCTTCGCGCTCCTCGTGCTCACGGCAGTGCCAGACGTCCTCGACGGGGCCGTGGCGAAGGCCTCCGGCACCGCCTCACCGAGGGGCTCGTTCTTCGATTCGGTCATGGACCGCATCGCGGACGCGTTCCTCCTCGGCGGTGTGGCCTGGTACCTCGCCGCTTCGAGGGGCGGCTACTGGCCGATGCTGGCGCTGGCCGTGCTGGCGGCCTCGATGCTCGTCTCGTACGAGAGGGCCAAGGCCGAGTCCCTGGGCTTCGAAGCCAGGGGAGGTCTCATGGAGCGCGCAGAGCGACTTGTGCTCCTCTCGGTGGGTCTCATCTTCGAGGTGCTGCTGATACCCGTCCTCTTCTTGATGCTCGTGCTCACGGTGGCCACCGCCGTGCAGCGCTTCTTCAAGGTCTGGAAGCAGGCGAGCGCCGGTCGTCCCGCGGTGGTCCAGCGCCAGGAGCGCAGGGCTCGTCGTCGGGCGGCGCGCTCTGCCGCCCGCGCTGCCCGGCCGACGCCCTGGTCGCGTCGGCTGGGTGGTCGCTAGCACGAGCCGCTGAGCTCCGCTGTGGCGGCGAAGCCTTGAGCCTGCGACTCGAACCCGTCTCCATCGGCTATCGGGCCGGCTACGCCTACTCGCGTGGCGTTCCGAGGCGCGTGGCCGATCTCACGGCCCGCATGGCCGCTGCCGCCACGCCCCACGTGCTCCCGCATCGTCGCGTCATGACGCAGCTGAACCTCCGAAGGGTGTTGGGCCCGGGCCTGGACGGCGAGGAGATGGCCGAGGCGGTGCGGGCGACCTTCCGCTCTTACGGCCGGTACTGGATCGAGTCGTTCCGATTGCCCGGGACCTCGCCGGCGGTGCTCGACGCCTCGTTCGACTACGAGGGCCTGGTCCATCTCGTGAGGGCCCGTGAGCAGGGGATCGGGCCGATCCTGGTGCTCCCGCACCTCGGGGGCTGGGAGTGGGCCGGAGTGTGGCTCACCCAGGTCCTGAAGGTTCCGGTGACCGTGGTCGTGGAGCCGATAGAGCCCCCCGAGCTGTTCGAGTTCTTCGCAGAGTTCCGCGAGCGCCTCGGGATGCGCATCGTGCCGCTCGGCCCTGGTGCAGCGGCCGAGGTGCTGCGGTCGTTGAGTGAGGGTCACGTCGTCTGCCTCCTCGCTGATCGCGACATCGCCGGCGACGGCGTGGAGGTGGAGATGTTCGGCGAGACGACGACCCTCCCGGCCGGTCCTGCGGTTCTCGCCATCCGCTCGGGTGCTCCGCTGCTGCCCACGGCGGTCTACTTCCGGGGTCGGCGCCACCACGCGGTGGTTGGGCCGCCCCTGGCCGTGGAGCGCAGGGGCCGCTTGCGCGACGACGTCGCCACCATCACCCAGGAGCTGGCCAAGCAGCTCGAGGAGCTCATCCGAGCGGCCCCTGAGCAGTGGCACCTCCAGCAGCCCAACTGGCCCAGCGACGCGGAGGCCATGGAGCGGTGGCGAACTACCAGGCGGCACAGGTGGGCGAGGCGCGCCCGATGAGGATCGGGATCGTGTGCCCCTACAGCCTCACGGTGCCCGGTGGGGTACAGGGCCAGGTGCTGGGGCTTGCCAGGGCGCTCAGGGAGCTGGGCCACGACACGAGGGTGCTGGCCCCCTGCGACGGTCCTCCGCCCGACGCCGGCGTCACGCCGCTGGGCGACAGCCTCCCCACGGCCGTGAACGGCTCAGTGGCGCCCTTGGCCCCCGACGTGTCGGCCCAGCTGCGGACGATCAGGGCGCTGCGCGACGAGGCCTTCGACGTCGTCCACCTCCACGAACCGCTGTGCCCGGGTCCCACCCAGACGGCGCTGGTCTTCAAGTCGCAACCGCTGGTGGGCACCTTCCACGCCGCCGAGAGCAACGCCCCGTACCGGTGGCTCAACCCCGTCGCACGGTGGATGGCAGCCAAGCTCGACCTGCGAGCGGCGGTCTCGGCCGATGCTCGCGCCCTGGCGTACGAGTCGATCGGTGGCGAGTACGAGATCGTCTTCAACGGTGTCGAGACCGCCGCCATCGAAGGGGCCCCTCCCTGGGCTGACGGGCAGCAGGCCCCGACGATCCTGTTCGTGGGTCGCCACGAGCCCCGAAAGGGCCTGGCGGTCCTGCTGGCGGCCATGCGGGACCTGCCCCGGGACGTCCGCCTCTGGGTGGCAGGCGACGGACCCGAGACGGCGACGTTGCGCGCCGAGGTGGCAGGCGACCCCAGGATCGAGTGGTTGGGCCGGATATCGGACGATGAGAAGGCCCGGCGACTGCGTGGCGCCGACGTCCTCTGCGCTCCCTCGTTGCGCGGCGAGTCGTTCGGGGTCGTGCTGCTCGAGGCGATGGCGGCGGGTACGCCTGTCGTGGCCAGCGACCTGTCGGGCTACTCCAACGTGGCAAGGGCGGGCCGCGACGCCCTCCTCGTGCCCCCGGGTGACACAGGCGCACTGGCGGCGGCGCTCCGGCGGGTGCTGGGCGACCCCGAGCTCGCGAAGGAGCTCGTGGCATCGGGGGAGGAGAGGGCGTCTTCGTTCTCCATGCGGCAGCTGGCCGAGGTGTACGTGCCCCTCTACCGGCGGGTGGTCGCCGCCTCGCGCAGCTAGCTCGATCGGGACCCCCGGTCCCGCCGTGCCGGGATCTTCCGCGACCTCCGGCCACCGAGGCGCGTGGCTGCCCTGCCAGGTCCCGGATCTCCGCCTGCACCGGGCAGCACGGCGGTGTCGAGGGGGCCGGTTAGGATGGCTCCCATGTGGATCGCCCTGGTCGTGGCAGTAGTGGTGGTGCTGCTCGTGATCATCGCCATCGCCCTCTACAACGGGCTGGTCAAGCTGCGGAACCGCATCGACGCCGCCTGGTCGCAGATCGACGTCCAGCTGCGGCGCCGATACGACCTCATCCCCAACCTGGTCGAGACGGTCAAGGGCTACGCAGCGCACGAACGCCAGACCCTCGAAGGGGTCACGCAGGCGCGGAACATGGCCGTGGCAGCGGAGGGCCCGCACCAGAAGGCCGAAGCCGAGAACGTCCTCACCGGGGCGCTGAAGTCGCTCTTCGCCGTCTCCGAGGCCTACCCCGACCTCAAGGCCAACCAGAACTTCCTCGCCCTGCAGGAGGAGCTGACGGCAACCGAGGGGCGCATCGCCTATGCGCGGCAGTACTACAACGACCAGGTGCTGCAGTACAACAACAAGATCCAGACGGTGCCGTCAATGCTCCTGGCCCGCCCGTTCGGGTTCACCGAGCGGGAGTTCTTCGAGGCCGAGGACGAGTCGCGCGGCCCGGTCCAGGTCGCGTTCTGACCTGATGACCTGAGCGGAGCCCACCCTGTACGACCAGGTAGCACAGAACAAGCGTCGTTCCGCGGCCCTGGTGGCCGGTTTCGTGGTGCTCGTCGGGCTGGTGGTCGCGGCGTTCATGCTGCTCTTCCGGTTCGGCTGGGTCGGGGTGATCGTGGCCTTCGTGCTGTCGATCACCATGGCGCTGGTCACCTACTGGAGCTCCGACAAGATCGCTCTGGCGGTCAACCGCGCCCGACCTGCCGATCCCCAGACCTACGCGCGGCTGCACAACCTGGTGGAGGGCCTGTGCATCGGCTCGGGGCTGCCCATGCCCAGGCTGTACGTGATCGACGACCCTGCCCCCAACGCCTTCGCCACGGGTCGCAACCCCCGCCACGGCGCCATCGCCGTGACCACCGGGCTGCTGGAGAAGATGAACCGGGTCGAGCTGGAGGCAGTCCTCGCCCACGAGCTCAGCCACATCAAGAACTACGACATCCTCGTGGCCACCTTGGCGGTGATCATGGTGGGGGTCATAGCTGCGCTCTCCGATCTCGGCCTGCGCTTCATGATCTTCGGCGGAGCACGGCGCGACAGCGGGGGAGGGACCAACCAGAACCCCATCGTGATGATCGTCGCCCTGGTGTTCATCCTCCTGGCCCCCCTGGCGGCGGTGCTCATGAAGCTCGCGATCAACCGCCGCCGTGAGTCGCTCGCGGACATGTCGGCGGTGGAGATCACCCGCTACCCGCCGGGGCTCATCGCAGCGCTCGAGAAGCTCAAGGCCGACTCCACCGTGGTGGGTGGGAACCACCGGCTCACGGCTCACATGTGGATCGAGGAGCCGATGCCTCGCTACCAGGGAGGCGACAAGCGCAAGAGCCGTTGGTCGCACCTGTTCGACACCCATCCCCCGCTCGACGACCGCATCGCCGCCCTGCGCGAGCTCTAAGGAGAACCCTCGATGCGTACGGCGCTCGCCGCTGCGGTGGCGATGGCGATGCTGGCCCTCGGGGCGTGCTCCACCAGTTCGGAGGGGGCCACCACGGCGACGACGGCACCGCCCAGCACCTCCACGACCACCACCTTGCCCACGGCCCCCTGGCCCCTCACCGGCCTGCCCACCACCGACCTCCCCGCGGTGACGAGGCCGGTCGTGGTCGTGAAGATGGACAACCAGCCAGAGGCCCGTCCCCAGTCCGGCCTCAACCAGGCCGACGTGATCTACGAGCTGCTCATCGAGGGCTTCACCCGCTTCGCCGCGGTGTTCCACTCCCAGTCGGCCGATCCGGCGGGCCCGGTCCGATCCGCTCGCAGCTCCGACATCGACCTGCTCTCGAACCTGGGCGAACCCGTTTTCGCCTTCTCCGGGGGCAATCCCGGCGTGATCGGCGAGGTGCGCGAGGCGGCCGCGGCTGGCTTGCTCGTGGAGGCGAGCCACGGCACCGCCTCTGCCGAGTACTGGCGCAGCGACGACCGCCGGATGCCCCACAACCTCTACACGAACGTGAGCTCGCTGCGAGACTCTTACGGCACCCGCAGCACAGGCTCGGTGCAGCCGCTCTTCTCGTACCGCCCACCACTGGCCCCGGTGAGCGCCCCGCCCTCCGCCGGCCTGACCGTACGCTTCGGCGGGGGCATGGACGTCGACTTCGCATGGGACGAGGCTTCCAAGGGCTGGACCCGCTTCCAGGTGGACCAGCGCCACCCCCGCGCCGACAGCGTGACGCTGGACGCGGATGGCGTCCCGGTGAGCTTCCCGAACGTCGTGGTGCTCTTCGTGCGCTACGGATCCAGTCCTTCCGACCCGCGCTCGCCCATGGCCATCAGCACGGGCGAGGGGGATGCCATCGTCCTCACCGATGGCAAGCTGGTGACGGGTCAGTGGGCTCGTCCCGACCCCTCGGCGGGGTGGACTCTCACGGACACCGCCGGCGCCCCGATCGCGTTGACCCCCGGCCCGACCTGGGTCGCCATGCCGCAGGCCGGCTCGTCGGTCACCGAGCTCGATGCCGTTGCCGCCCAGGAGATCCTCGCCGCCCGCGGCTGATCTCGCTTCGCCCTCGGGGGATCCGGCCTGGCCGCCGTCGCTGGGGGCGGGAGGCCGGTGCGGCGGGAAGGCTGGATCTGGCTGGGTGGTGACGGCAGGGTCGTAGAATGCGACCCATGAGCCAAGACTCCGAGGGCACCTCAGCCGCACAAGAGCACCGCACCGGCACGCAGCTGGTGAAGCGGGGTCTGGCCGAGATGCTCAAGGGCGGCGTGATCATGGACGTGGTCACGCCAGAGCAGGCGAGGATCGCCGAGGATGCCGGTGCCGTGGCGGTGATGGCGCTCGAGCGGGTGCCGGCCGACATACGCCGCGACGGCGGGGTTGCCCGTATGAGCGATCCAGAGCTCATAGAGGGCATACAGGCGGCGGTCACCGTGCCGGTGATGGCCAAGGCCCGCATCGGGCACTTCGCAGAGGCGCAGGTCCTGCAGGCGCTGGGTGTGGACTACATCGATGAGTCCGAGGTGCTGACGCCTGCCGATGAGTCCAACCACATTTTGAAGCATAACTTCAAAGTCCCGTTCGTGTGTGGCTGCCGTAACCTGGGCGAGGCGCTGCGCCGCATCGCGGAAGGCGCGGCGATGATCCGCACCAAGGGCGAAGCCGG
>CAZHBH010000082.1:0-8588 GCA_964530525.1 uncultured Rhabdothermincola sp.
GGCAACGACAGCCAGCAGCAGCGCGAGATCGCCCAGGCGATCAAGAACGCCCGCGAGATGGCGCTGCTCCCCTATGCCAACCGCGTGGTCACCCAGCGGAGCGGGGGCAAGGGCGAGCGCGGCGACCGTGGCGGGCGAGACGGCGGACCGAGGGGCGAGCGCGACTCGGCCGAGCTGGATGCCGCCGCCATCGAGGGCTTCAACCCAGACGAGTCGGAGCTCGTGGAGGTGGACGTGATCGAGGTGGACTCGGAGCTCGTCGCCGACGGAGACGACGTGGTGGTCACCGAGACCGAGACGGTCATCGTCGAAGAGGCGTTCGTTGCGGACGAGGGAGAGGCCTGATGCAGGTCCTGCTCAGAGACGACGTGGAAGGCCTGGGCAAGAAGGGCGACATCGTGGAGGTGGCGGCGGGCCACGCCCGCAACTACCTCGTGCCCAAGGGCCTCGCCATCAAGGCCACGGTGCGCACCGAATCGCAGGCCGAGGCGATGCGTCGGGCGCGCGACATCCGAGATGCCGCGGATCGGGCGGCTGCCGAGGAGGTCGCCACGGGCCTGGTGCCCAAGGTGATCAACATCTCGGCGCGCTCGGGTGAAGAGGGCCGCTTGTTCGGCTCGGTCACCACGGCCGACGTCGCGGCCGCAGTGGAGGAGCAGACGGGCATCGTCATCGACCGCCACCAGCTCAGGCTCGACCAGCCGATCAAGGAGCTGGGCACCCACTCGGTGCACGCCAAGCTCCACGCAGACGTCGAGTTCGCGATCACGGTCGAGGTCACCTCGGCCTAGGCCGGGTGCCCTGACACCACGGCCGACTGCCGGCCGGTCGATCCTCCAGGCTCTCTCCCCGTGCATCCGCGCGCGGCCGGCCACGAGTTCCTATCTTCGAGTCGGGTGCGCCTTGCTTCCACAGGTGCTCCGATTTGTCCACAGCTCGTACACAGGATGATCCCCTAAATAATCGAGGTTTTGCTGCTTTCGATCCCCAGGGCAGGTGCGCAATGGTGAGAGCCTCATGAGCGTTGCCGACGAGCTTTCCCACCTCCGCGGCCCCGGGAGCGGATCACCGGGCCGGGTTCCCCCGCACAACCTCCAGGCAGAGGAGTCCCTCCTGGGGGCGATGCTCCTCTCGAAGGACGCCATCGCCGTGGCGTCCGAGGTGCTGACCGCCGAGGACTTCTACAAGCCGGCCCACGGGCACATCTTCGAGGCGATAGAGAATCTGTCGTCGGCAGGAGAGCCGGCCGACCCCGTCACGGTGGCGGAGGAGCTGCGGCGCGCCAACCGCCTCGACGCAGTCGGGGGGGTGGCGACGCTCGTCCACCTCCAGAGCACCACCCCCGCCACCTCCAACGCCCAGCGCTACGCCCGCATCGTCGAGGAGCACGCCCTCTTGCGACGGCTCATCGGCGTGGCCGGCGAGATCGCCGAGATGGGCTACGACCTCCCCGAGGACGTCGCGAAGACGGTCGACAGGGCCGAGTCGCTCGTGTTCGAGATCTCGCAGCGGCGGGTCACCGACTCGATGGCCCCGATCCACGACCTGCTCGACGCCAACCTCGACCGCCTCGAGGCCCTGTACGACCGGGGCGATGCGATCACCGGCTGGCCCACCGGCTTCTTCGACCTCGACGAGCTGCTCTCGGGGCTCCAGCGCAACGCCCTGTACGTGCTGGGGGCCAGGCCTTCAGCGGGGAAGACCTCCCTCGGCCTCGGTGTGGCCAGCCACGTGGCGGTGGAGGCGGGCAAGCCGGTGCTCATCTTCTCCCTGGAGATGAGCCAGCTGGAGCTGACACAGCGGATGCTGTGCTCCGAGGCCAGGGTCGACTCGAAGAGGCTCCGCAACGGCAACCTCAACGAGAGCGACTGGCAGAAGATCGCCCTCGCCACGGGCAGGCTCGCCGAGGCGCCCATCTGGATCGACGACAACCCCAACCTCACCATCATGGAGCTGCGGGCGAAGGCCCGCAGGCTGAAGAGCCGGGTGGGCGAGCTGGGCTTGGTGGTGGTCGACTACCTCCAGCTGATGACGGGCCGCTCCTCCGCCGAGAACCGGCAGGTGGAGGTGAGCGAGATCAGCCGCGGCCTCAAGATCCTGGCCCGCGAGCTGGAGTGCCCCGTGCTGGCCTTGTCGCAGCTCTCGAGGTCGCTGGAGCTTCGTGCCGACAAGCGGCCGATCCTGGCCGACCTGCGCGAGTCGGGCTGCCTCACGGCGGACACCCGCATCACCCGCGCCGACACCGGCCAGCAGGTCACCATGGGCCAGCTGCTGGCCGCCGACGAGCGCGACATCCCGATCTGGACGCTCGACGAGCACTACCGGCTGAGGGTCGGCCACATGAGCCGCGTGTTCCCCAGCGGCGTGAAGATGGTTTACGAGATGCGCCTGGCGTCGGGGCGCACCATCAAGGCCAGTGCGAACCACCCCTTCCTGGCGCTCGAAGGCTGGTTCCCGCTGGAGGAGCTGGACGTGGGCGACTTCGTGGCGGTGCCGGTGGGCGGCATCTGGCCCACCTCCGTGGGCGACGATGCCGACGGCACCGGTGAGCCCGAGATCCCCAGGGAGGTCTGGGCCTACCTGCGCAAGGCGCTGCCGAACCACGGGCTCTCGCTCACCGACCTGGAGGAGGCCTTCGGGGGCAAGGAGGCTTTCCTGGAGGGCGTCTACGGCGAGCCGCTCCGCCGTGACCAGATGGCGACGCTCGCGGAGCTGGTGGCCGACCCGCTGCTGGCCGACCTAGCGCGCGCCGACGTGCGCTGGGACTTGATCGTGAGCGTGACCGAGCTGGGTGAGCAGCCGGTGTTCGACGCCACAGTTGGCCGCACCCACAACTTCGTGGCAGAGGGCATCGTGGTGCACAACTCCATCGAGCAGGACGCCGACGTGGTCATGTTCATCTACCGGGACGAGGTGTACAACAAGGAGTCGCCCGACCGCGGCACCGCTGAGATCCTCGTGAGCAAGCACCGCAACGGGCCCACCGGGATGGTCCGGCTGGCCTTCCTCGACCACTACACCAAGTTCGCCAACATGGCCCGGGGGGTCTAGGTCCACGCTCGATCAGCGGTCGGATGGGAAGCCACACCCTCGCCCGCCGGCACGGCGGGGCATCGTTGCCCCGCCGTGCTCGACGGCCCTATCCGCCGCCCACCGACCAGTGCCAGGGCTCGCCGGGAACCGTGCTGGCGTACCCGTAGGTCCCGGCATTCGCCCTGAGCCAGTTGTAGCCAGCGCTGCCGTAGCGCATCCCTGAGAAGTCGATCGCCAGCCCCTGCTCGTGCTTGGAGAACCCAGGGCGAGCGGTCGCCGGGCTGCACTGCGAGGCCGGCATCTGCCAGATTGCGTAGTCGCTGCTCCCGCAGTTCTGCCTGCGCAGGGCGATCTGCTCGTTGGGGTCGCGGAACGAGTGGCCCGACAGCGAGATGCCGGCCGCCGCTGCAGCGTCGATCATCGCCCGGGTCTGCGACGCGACCGCGTTGGCGACGTAGATGCCTCCGCCCACGTGGGTCACCGCAACCGACCCCGTGGGTGGAGGCCTGAAGGAACCGCCACCCGAGTAGCCGCTGGACCGGCGGACGCTCGCAGCGAGCTCGGCCTCCTGGGCGGCGATCTGCTGGGAGAGCTGGCTGTCGACAGCCGCGAGAGCCGCGGCCTCGCTCAACTTGGCATCGAGGCGCCGGTCGATCTCCTGGACGAACGCCGACTGCTGGGCTCGGGCGCTGTTGAGCTCCTCGAGGCGCTGGGCCACCGAGCTCCGTCGCTCCCTGGCAGCGGCAGCGGCGTCGCCGGCTTCGTCGCGCAGCGACTCGAGCTCGGCCTCTGCGGCACGGAGCTCGTCGAGCAGGTCCAGATCTCGACCGGCCCGAAGGTCGAGCAGGCTTCGCCTGCGCACAGCGTCCGAAGCGCTGTCGGCCCCGAAGGCGGTGAAGAGGTCGCTCGAGGGTGGGTTGACGTAGGCCTCCACAGCCAGCTCCGCGATCCGGTCCTTCAGCCCGGCCACCTCCGCGCCCTTCGCCTCGGCTGCGGCTTCGAACCTCTGCACGTCGTCCTCGGCCTGCGAGAGCGAGCGCTCCGCGTCGGCGTAGGCAGCCTGCTGGCCCTGGAGGTTCCTGTCCAGGTCTGCGAGGGCGCTGTTCACAGCGGCCTGGTCGGCCTTCAGGGCATCGACCTCCGCCGCCCTCTCCGCCTTCTGCGAGCGGACCCGCTCACGCTCGGCCCGGGCGTCGGCCCCGGCCGACGACGGCGCCACCGCCGTCGCCACCAACAGGGCGACCGCCAGGCAGGCACCAATCCGAGATAGGGCCGCTACCGGGCCGCAACAAGTCCGCAACGTTTGCAACATGATCGCAACACTGTGGCAGACGGAGAGGCCTCGGGCAAGGACCTGCGTGACTCAGGAGGACAGGAGGCTCGCCAGACCCCACACCGCGGCCACCAGACCGACCCCGATCATCAGGAGGCTTCGGGGCAGCGGGGGCCTCGCGAGGTCGCCTTCGCTGGTGGGGCGAGGCCGCAGGAGGGCCAGCGCGGTGCCGACTGCGAGAGCGCCGCCGAGGGCCAGGGTGAGCCACGCCAGCAGGTTGTCGCCGAGGAAGAGCACGGCCTCAGCCTCCCAGTCGCGGGGCCCCGAGGAGAAATCTCAGAAAATTCCAAGATTCTTCTCAAGTTCTCCGCCAGCCGTGCCGATACCCCTCATGTCGGTGTCCATCCCCCCACCGGCAAGATGGGGAATAGGGCGAGGATCGTGTGCACTCCTCCCACCGGATCGTCGTCAGCGCTCGTCCCGTGGCGACGAACCACGATCCTCGCCCTCCCACCCATCGACTGACTGACTGACATCAATACTCATTGAACCCCCACAAGAGGCTCGAGCTTCGGCTCGAGCCTCTTGCTTTTTCCCAGACCCTCACCCATCCCGGGAGAGCGCCAGGCGAGCTGTCAGTCGAGGGTTGCGGCGGCTATCAGCTCCTCGAGGTGGCGATCGTTCCACCAGTTGAGCTGCTGGGCCTTGGCCCGCCGGAAGTAGAGCTGGATGTCGTACTCCAGAGTGAAGCCGACGCCGCCGAAGATCTGCTGGGCCATGGCGGTGGTGTCGCGGAAGGTCTGGCAGGCGAAGAGCTTGGCCATGGGGGCGAGCTTGCGAACGTCTCGGCCGTTCGCCCTGGCCCAGGCGGCCTCGTAGACGAGGAGGGTGGCGCCGTCCACCGCGGTCTTGGCGTCGGCCATGTAGTGCGCCAGGGCCTGGAAGGCACCCAGCGGCTTGTCGAACTGCTCGCGGTCCTTGGAGTACTGGACCGTGATCTCCAGGGCGTACTGAGCACCGCCAACCGCCTGCGCCGCCATGAGGATCGCCCCGTCGTACATGAGCTCGTCCCAGGTTGCCCAGCCAGAGCCGGCGGTCCCCAGCCGGTCGGTGGCAGGCACCCGCACGCCGTTGAAGCGGACCTCGTACTGGGTGTCGGACGCCATGGTGAACTGCTGGACGAGCTCGACGCCCGGAGCGTTCGGGTCCACCAGGAACAGGTCTACGTCTCGCTCGCCCGGTCCGGTCCTGGCGAGCACCACCAGACGCTCGGCTGAGCTCGCGAAGGGCACGTGGCGCTTGGTCCCGTCCAGCACCAGCACATCGGTGCCGCCCTCGGACCCAGCCGTGGCGGTGAGCTGCACGCCGGCGGGTCCGAAGCTCCCGCCCGGCTCCAGCCAGGCCACCGAGAAGATGGCCTCGCCGCTGGCCAACCTGGACAGCCAGTCGTCGCGCTGACCGTCGGAGCCGGCGGCAACCAGAGCACCGGCTCCGAGGACGGCGGAGACGAAGTGCGGGGAGGGGGCCAGCGCACGGCCCATCTCCTCGTACACGACAGCGGCCTCCAGAAGCGACATCTCCGATCCGCCGTATGCCGCCGGGAGGGTGAGCCCGATGAGGTCGAGCTCGCCCAGCTGCTTCCACAGCTCGGGCGGGTAGCCGACGGGGTCGTCCTCCATGGCCCGCACCACGTCGAGGTCGGCGTAGGTGCTGCACACCCCTCGCACGAGCTCCCGCAGCATCTCCTGCTCTTCGCTGAAGTCCAGATCCATCTTCGTCCCTCGTGGTCCTTGCTCTTCGGGTGTGGTCGTTCTCGATGGCGATCGGGCTGATCGCCGGTGCGTTGTCGAGGTCGGGGGCTTTCCCGGCCGGTCAGGTCAGGGCGTCCAGCGCTCGCCCGATCGGTTCCAGGGGTTGTCCTCGACGCTGGCCGGCAGGGCGACGCTGGCGGAGCAGGTCGTCTTGACCTCGCCGTCCACGCTCAGCACCACCTCGACGTCGGCCCAGCCGCAGCCGGACTCGTCGGTGCGCACCGAGGTGACCGTGCCGTTCAGCTCCATGGTGTCGCCGGGAAAGACCGAGCCCTTCATCCGGAAGCGCATGCGCCCCAGCCGTCCCTTGGGTCCAGACCAGTCGGTCAGGTAGCGCTCGAACCAGGCAGCCTGGTTCGGCGTGTTCATGAAGATGTCGCGGATGCCGTTGCGGTTCACGGCGAAGTCGTGGTCGTGGTGCATCGGGCGCCAGTCGCGCGAAGCGAGCGCCCCGAGCACGATCGTCGTGGCGGTCACGCCGTAGGAGAGCGTGGGAAGCACCTCTCCCTCGCTCACGTCGCCCAACAGCAGATCCTTCGTGGCGGTGCTCACTTGCCTGCCCCTTCCGATTGCGAGCCTCCTTGGTCGTGGGAGGAGGAGCGGCGGTAGCCGAAGCCCGTGTAGCTCTCCACGCCCACCAGGTCGTCGTGCTGGTTGAAGTACTCCACGTCGATCACCCAGAACCTTCCCGTGCCGAGCTTGGTGGTCTTCGGCTCGCTCACCGAGCGCAGCACCTGATGGGTCCGCAGCACGTCGCCCGGGCGGACCGGCGTGTGGAAGACGATCGTGTTGTCGGTCATCACCGCCTCGGGAAGGTCGAAGCGGGCCTTCAGGTCGAAGTGCGCTTGCAGGGGCAGCGCCTGCTCCATCCGCCCCGGTGCCCAGTGGTGGGGCCTGAACCAGACCGAGATCATCGTCGGTGGTGCGATGGGGCCACCGGTGAGCTCCTCGGCCACCTCGTCGTCCCAGAACAGCGGGTTGCCGTTCTCCACCGACGAGCACGTCGTCCAGATGTAGCCACGCTCCACCGGGAACTCCCCGAAGGTCTCGTACTGGACCTTCCCGATGAGCTCGGCCACGTCGGCGGGGAGGGTTGCGGCGTCCTCGGATGCGGTCTGTGTCATGCGATTGCTCCTTGCTCGCGCAGCGCGGCGATCTCTTCGGTGCTCATGCCTGCGCTCTCCAGCACCTCATCGGTGTCGGTCAGCGTGGCGTCGGTCAGCTCGAACCGGGTGTTGGTCTTGTCGGTCCCCGCCAGCAGGTGCCCAAGCTGGCGGAAGGTGCCCTGGGTGGGGTGGTCGGCCTCCACCAGCACGCCGCGGGCGCGCAGGTGCGGGTCGCCGACGACCTCGGCCACCGAGTACACGGGTGCCACGCAGGTGTCGGCGGGGGCCAGGAGGGCAACCCACTCGTCGCGGGGCTTGCGGGCGAAGGCGGCGGCGAAGTCGGCCCGGATGGCGTCCTGCGAGTCGTCGTCGAGCTGGCGGTCGGCCCAGCCCTCGCAGTCGAGCAGCTTGCAGAGGTTGCGGTAGAAGTGAGGCTCGATGGCCCCCACGGCCACCCAGCGGTCGTCGGCGCAGCGGTAGGTGTCGTAGCAGGCGTAGCGGCCGGTGAGGATGTTGTGACGGGGACCAGGGAGATCGCCGGTGGCCAGGTGCTCGTCGACGGCGAGGGCCATCATCGAAAGCACCCCTTCGACCACGGCGACGTCGAGGTATCGACCCTCGCCGGTGGCGGCTCGGTGCACCAGGGCGGCGAGGATGGCCATAACGGCGTGCATCCCGCCTCCTGCGCTGTCGGCCACGGTGGCGCCGGGTAGCGGGGGCTTCCCGCCCGGAGCCCTCTCCGAGCAGTCGAGGAAGCCGCCGAGGGCCAGGTAGTTCACGTCGTGTCCGGCCCAGGTCGAGTACGGGCCGTCCTGGCCGTAGCCGCTGGTGGAGCAGTAGACGATGTCGGGACGCTCTGCCCGCACCGCCTCGTAGCCGATGCCCAGGCGATCGACCACGCCAGGGCGGAAGGATTCGATCACCACGTCGGCGCTGGCTGCCAGGCGCAGGAACGCGGCCTTGCCCTCGGGTGCCTTCAGGTCGAGTTGGACCCGCTTGGTGCCCCTGTCGCCGCCGTAGGCGAAGGCGGGCGGCGTGATCTGGACGCCGCCATCCTTGGGTACGGCTCCGACCCTGATCACCGTTGCCCCGTAGTCGGCGAGCATCCAGGCGGCCCGCGCGGCAGGGCCCACGGTGGCGAGGTTCACCACTGTGATGCCCTCCAGGAGGGCGCCGGCGGATGCGGGGGCGGCAGGCAACGTCGACCCTCTAGAAGTTCTTGGGGAGCCCGAGAGCCCGCCTGGCGATGATGTTCTTCTGGATCTCCGACGAACCGCCGCCGATGGTGTCGATCACGGTGTAGCGGTAGGTGGACTCGGCCCGGCCCTCCATCGGCGCGTCGGGGGACACGCGCACCCGCAGCTG
>CAZHBH010000083.1:0-8504 GCA_964530525.1 uncultured Rhabdothermincola sp.
CGCGCTCTCGGCGACGCGTGCCGCCATCGAGGAAGGCGTCGTGGCCGGCGGAGGCACCGCCCTGCTGCGCAGCCGTCCGTCCGTCGCCTCCCTCGTGGACTCCCTCGAGGGCGACGAGGCGACCGGCGCCCGCATCGTGCACCGCTCCCTGGAGGCTCCGGCCAGGCTCATCGCCGACAACGCCGGCTTCGAGGGTGCCGTCATCGTGCAGCAGGCAGAGGGAGAGTCGGGCTCCAACGGCTTCAACGCAGCCACGGGTGAGTTCGTCGACCTGCTCAAGGCCGGCGTCATCGACCCCGCCAAGGTGACCCGTGCGGCCCTGCAGAACGCAGCTTCCATCGCTGCGCTGCTGCTCACCACCGAGACCCTCGTGGCAGACAAGCCCGAAGAGGTCGACGCTGCTGCCGCTGCGGCCGCCATGGGCGGAGGCATGGGTGGCATGGGCGGGATGATGTAGTCCAGCCAGCTCTCGGGTTCGTCAGAGGCCGGCCCTTCGGGGTCGGCCTCTGACGTTCTCGGTCAGGCCCCGGTGCCTGGCTCGATCGCGGGCTCGCCCTGGGTCGCGGGATCGTCGGGATCGTCGGGATCGTCGGGATCGTCGACGAGGCTGCCCTTTGGCGGGCGCTCGAAGCCCATGATCGACACGATCCGTGCCACAGCGGTGACCAGGAACACCTGCCCGATGATGGCTTCGGTGACGGCGGCCGATTGGCCCACGTCGGTGGCCGGCGTGAAGTCGCCGTAACCGAGGGTCGTGAGGGTCACGAAGCTGAAGTACTGGTACTCGCCGGCGTCGACGTGCATGTGGTCGGCGAAGAACGGCACGCCCTCGATGGCGTGGATGAGCCGGAAGAGCGATGTGAAGAACAGCCCGATGAACAGGTAGGAGGTCACCCCCGCCGCGAGGGTGTTGATGGTCACCTTCCGGTGCCGGAACGTCTGGCGCATGATCGCCGGCTGGGCCAGCAGCACGAGGGCTGCCGTGAGGGCGGACGTGGTTCCCAGGAGCAGGCGGGTCTGCTCCCCGCGCGCGGCCATCGCGGTGGCGGCCAGGAGCGAACCGGCTGAGGTCACCACCACGAGCAGCGTGGCCAGCCTCAGGAAGTGCTTGCTCACCTGGGAGCGGTGGAACGCCAGGACGATCGTGATGGCCAGCAAGGTGTTGGTGAACAGGAAGCCCCAGTGGAACGTGTCGGCCACGGGGAAGCTCACCACGGTGAGCAGGGCCAGCAGGAAGACCGGGACGAAGCTGGCCCTGCCGAACAGGTCCTGGCGGAGCTCGTCGGAGAGCGGTTCGCGCGAGGCGAACCCACGCTTCTCCTTCGACCGGACGGGCTCGTCGTCACCCCCTCCGGGCTCGGCTTCGTGCCCCGGAGGGTAAGCGTCGCCTGACACGGCGCGAGCGTACGCTGCGGTGGTGCAACGAGGGGGTGATCAGGAGATCCCCGAGCCGGTCGCGAAGCGACCGGGGGATCCGGCGCCGTGGCGGGACTTGGCGCCCGACCGGCCCCCCCTTTCGCTGGACGACGTACGCAGGGCCCTCAGCTCGGCCCCTGCTCCGTCGCCTGCTGCGTCCGAGGGCGCGAGCAGCAGGCCGTCGGCCGTGCTGGCCGCCCTGTACGAGAGCTCGACCGACGGACGTCTCAGGGTGGTGCTCACGCGCAGGGCGCGGCACCTGCGGTCGCATCGAGGGGAGGTGAGCTTCCCCGGCGGCGCCCAGGAGCCCGGGGAGGAGCCGTTGGACGCTGCGCTGCGGGAGGCTCGCGAGGAGATTGCGCTCGACCCCGACAGCGTGGAGGTGATCGGAGAGCTCGACCACCTGGAGACCTTCATGAGTCGATCGCACATCGCCCCGTTCGTGGGCGTGTTGCCCTCGGGCCTGCCCGAGCTGGTGCCCAACCCCGCCGAGGTGGAGCGCATCCTGCACGTCTCCCTCGACGAGCTGATGCTCCCGGAGGTCTACCGGGAGGAGCGCTGGGGGGTGCCCCCCCTCGACCACCCCATGCACTTCTTCGAGCTGGTGGGCGACACCATCTGGGGGGCCACGGCCCGCATGCTGGTGAACCTGCTGTCGATCGTCACCGGCGCGGGCTGGAACGGCTCGGAGGCGAACCGCCACGGCAGGTAGCGTGTCGGCCATGCCGACGCTGAGCTTCGAGGCCGAGACGCAATCCGAGCTGGTGAGCCAGGTGAGGCGGTGGCTCGCTTCCACCGAGGCCGAACAGGACGGTTCGCTGTCGGTGAGCCAGGCCATCAGCCAGGGAGCGGGGGTCACCAAGGACGCCCTGCGGATAATCGCGTCGGCGGCCCCGACGCCGGTGGCGCAGAACGACCTCGTGCGATCCCTGACCGACATGGGCTACAAGGCCACCGACGCCACCTCGCAGGCGCTCGTGCAGGGGCTGGAGAGCGTGGAGGCGCTGACCGGGGGCAGCGTGCTGCGCCAGGTCACGAAGAAGGGCCGCGACGTCGGCTACCAGATGAGCGCGGTGGTGGCGAAGCAGGTGCTCAAGACGCTCAGCCGCTCCTGACCCGTTCCCGCCCGATCTAGAATGGCTTCCTTCGTCTGAAGGAGGCACCGCGTGGCCGAGGTAGAGATCGGGATCGGCAAGTCGGGCCGCCGGGCCTACTCGCTCGACGAGATCACGATCGTGCCCAGTCGCCGCACGCGAGACACGCGTGACGTGGACATCAGCTGGGAGATCGACGCGTTCAGCTTCGAGCTGCCGCTCATGGCGGCCCCCGCCGACTGCGTCACGAGTCCCCAGACCGCAGTGGAGGTGGGGCGCCTCGGCGGAGTCGGGGTGCTCAACCTGGAGGGCTTGTGGACCAGGTACGAAGACCCCGAGCCGCTCTTCGAGGAGATCGCGGGGCTTCCCGCCGAGAAGGTGACCGCCAGGCTCCAGGAGGTCTACGCCGAGCCTGTGGACCCCGACCTGATCGTGGAGCGCATCGGTGCCCTCAGGGAGGCCGGCGTGGTCGCGTGCGGTGCCGTCACCCCGCAGCGTGCGGCGCAGTTGGCACCCGTGCTGCTGGGCGCCGAGCTCGACCTGCTGGTCATCCAGGGCACCGTCGTGTCGGCCGAGCACGTCTCGCGGGGCGGCGAGCCCCTGAACCTCAAGCAGTTCGTGCGAGAGCTGGAGATCCCGGTGGTGGTGGGTGGCTGCGCTAGCTACCAGGCAGCGCTGCACCTGATGCGCACCGGGGCCGCCGGCATCCTGGTGGGGGTCGGCCCCGGGCAGGCCTGCACCACCCGGGAGGTGCTGGGCATCGGCGTGCCCCAGGCCACCGCCGTGGCCGACGCGAGGGCTGCCCGCATGCGCCACCTCGACGAGACCGGCGTGTACGTGCACGTGATCGCCGACGGCGGGATGGCGACAGGCGGCGACATCGCCAAGGCGGTCGTGTGCGGTGCCG
This sequence comes from uncultured Rhabdothermincola sp., assembly GCA_964530525.1. Classification (GTDB taxonomy): domain Bacteria; phylum Actinomycetota; class Acidimicrobiia; order Acidimicrobiales; family Acidimicrobilacustridaceae; genus CAYNQN01. Next base: position 3,418 of record CAZHBH010000083.1, read on the forward strand.
ACGCCGTGATGATCGGCTCCCCGCTGGCGGCCGCCTTCGAGGCTCCCGGCCGCGGCGTCTACTGGGGCATGGCGAGCGCTCACCCGACCCTTCCGCGAGGTTCCCTCGTTCGCACTCCACCCCGGGGCAGCCTCGAGGAGGTGCTCGTGGGCCCGGCACACGGCGACGACGGCCGCATGAACCTGTTCGGTGCGCTGAGGGCGTCGATGGCGACCTGCGGCTACGAATCGCTCAAGGAGCTGCAGAAGGCCGAGGTGATGATCGCCCCCTCGGCCCGCACCGAGGGCAAGGCCCGTCAGCTCTCGCAGAGGGTGGGGATGGGGCGAGACCTTGCCTGAGGCCAAAGCACCACCCGACACGATCCTCGTGGTCGACTTCGGGGCGCAGTACGCACAGCTCATCGCCCGCCGGGTCAGGGAGCTGAACGTCTACAGCGAGATCGTCCCGTCCAGCATCACCGCATCGGAGCTGGCAGAGCGTGCGCCCTCGGGCGTGATCTTCAGCGGGGGACCCAAGTCGGTGCACGTCCCGGGCGCCCCGGTGATCGACCCCGGCGTGTACGAGACCGGCATCCCGGTGCTGGGCATCTGCTACGGGGCCCAGCTCCTCGCCCAGCAGCTGGGCGGCGTGGTGGGCGGCACCGGTGTGGGTGAGTACGGCAAGGCCGACTTGGAGGTCCTGTCCGAGGGCCTGCTCTTCGCGGGGCTGCCCCGGCGCCAGCAGGTCTGGATGAGCCACTTCGACTCCATCACCGAGGTGCCCGAGGGCTTCGAGGTGACCGCCATGACCGGCGCGGTCGCCGTGGCAGCCCTGGAGGACCCCGACAGGGCCCTCTACGGGGTGCAGTTCCACCCCGAGGTGGTCCACACCCCTCATGGCCTGGAGCTGCTCAGGCGCTTCGTGTTCGACGCATGCGGATGCCAGCCCAGCTGGACCATGAGCTCGGTCATCGACACGTCGGTGGCGGCGATCCGTGAGCAGATCGGCTCTGGCCGGGCCATCTGCGGGCTCTCCGGTGGCGTCGACTCGGCGGTGGCCGCTGCGCTCGTCCACAAGGCGATAGGCAGCCAGCTCACCTGCGTGTTCGTCGACACCGGCCTCATGCGAGAGGGCGAGGGCGAGCAGGTGGTCGACGCCTTCCAGCGCAGCCAGGGAATCGAGCTCATCCACGAGCGCGCCGCCGACGCCTTCTTCGAGCGGCTCGCCGGCATCGTGGACCCCGAGGAGAAGCGCAAGACCGTAGGCGAGCTGTTCATTCGCATCTTCGAGCGAAGTGCGGGCGGCCTGAGCGACGCGCGCTTCTTGGTGCAGGGGACCCTCTACCCGGACGTGATCGAGTCGGGGACGGTGGATGCAGCGAAGATCAAGAGCCACCACAACGTGGGCGGCCTCCCGGAGGACATGGACTTCGAGCTCGTCGAGCCCCTGCGCAACCTGTTCAAGGACGAGGTCCGCCAGGTGGGCCTGGAGCTGGGCCTCCCCCCCGAGATCGTCTGGCGCCAGCCCTTCCCCGGACCGGGCCTGGCCGTGCGGATCATCGGCGAGGTCACGCCCGAGAAGGTCGCCATCCTCCAGCGCGCCGACGCCGTGGTGCGCGAGGAGATCGCCGCGGCGGGCCTCGAGCGCGAGATCTGGCAGGCCTTCGCCGTGCTCCCCGACATCCGGACCGTCGGGGTGATGGGCGACGAGCGCACCTACGCCCACCCGGTGATCGTACGAGCCGTCACGAGCGAGGACGCCATGACGGCTGACTGGGCTCGCCTCCCCTACGAGCTCCTCGAGCGCATCTCCAACCGCATCATCGGCGAGGTCCCCGGCATCAACAGGGTGGCCTACGACATAACGTCCAAGCCTCCCGGCACCATCGAGTGGGAGTGACGGGCGCTCGGCGCGCCGGCCCTCCCCCGGGGGCCGCCCGATCGTCGATCGGCCTTGTCCCTCCCCTAGCTGTCGTCGGCCGCTCGTAGGGTGTGGGGGAGATGAGCGAGCTCGCCCAAGCCGACCTCACCCAGGGCCTCAACGGGGTCCAGCTGGAGGCCGTCACGCACCCCGACGGACCGGTGCTGGTGATCGCCGGTGCCGGGTCCGGCAAGACCCGTGTGCTCACCCACCGCATCGCCCACCTCATCCGCGACCGGGGCGTGTCGCCCTTCGAGATCCTGGCCATCACCTTCACCAACAAGGCCGCCGACGAGATGCGCCACAGGGTGGGAGCCCTGGTGGGCCCCGTCGCCGAGAAGATGTGGATCTCCACGTTCCACTCGGCTTGCGTGCGGATCCTGCGCCGGGAGGCCTCGGTGCTCGGCTTCCCGTCGTCGTTCACGATCTACGACCAGTCCGACTCGCTGCGCCTGGTGGGCTACGTGATACGCGACATGGGGGTCGATCCCAAGCGCTTCCCTCCTCGGTCGATCCAGGCATCGATCAGCGCCGTGAAGAACGAGGGCACGGGGGTGGAGGAGTACGCCGAGCGGGCCGGCGGGTTCTTCGAGCGCAAGATCGCCGAGGTCTACCGCGAGTACCAGGCCCGTCTCCTCCGCGCCGGTGCCATGGACTTCGACGACCTGCTCGGCACCACGGTGAGGTTGTTCCGCGAGCACCCCGACGTGCTGGCCCACTACCAGGGCAGGTTCCGTCACGTCCTGGTGGACGAGTACCAGGACACCAACCGGGTCCAGAACGAGCTGGTGCTGCAGCTGGCGGCGGGCCACGGCAACGCCTTCGTCGTGGGCGACGAGGACCAGTCGATCTACGCCTTCCGCAGCGCGGACATCCGCAACATCCTCGACTTCGAGAAGGCGTTCCCGGATGCCTCGGTGATCGTCCTCGAGCAGAACTACCGCTCGACCCAGCGCATCCTCGACGCCGCCAACGCCATCATCGGCAACAACCTCGGGCGCAAGCCCAAGGAGCTGTGGACCGACAACGGCGTGGGCGACACCATCGTGCGCTACCACGCCGAGGACGAGGGCGACGAGGCCCAGTGGATCGCCAACCAGATCGCGCACATCCACGACGGGGGGCGGCACCGCTGGTCCGACATAGCGGTCTTCTACCGGACCAACGCACAGAGCCGCGTCGTGGAGGACCGCCTCACCAGGGTGGGCATCCCCTACAAGGTCATCGGCGGCACTCGCTTCTACGACCGCCGGGAGGTGAAGGACGCCCTCGCCTACGTGCGCGCCGCCGTGAACCCCATCGACGAGGTGAGCGTGAAGAGGGTGCTCAACGTTCCCAAGAGGGGGGTGGGCGACACGACCGTCGCCCGGGTGGACGCCTGGGGAGCTGCCAACGAGATGTCGTTCGTAGAGGCCCTCCGTCGTGCCCGCTACGCCGGGATCAGCGGCCGGGCTCTGCGGGGCATCGAGATGTTCCTGAGGCTGCTCGACGACCTGGTGGATGCCCTGGCCGACGGGCCGGCCGCTGTCTTGCGCACGGCGCTCGAGCGCTCCGGCTACCTCGACGAGCTGAGGGCGGAGGGCACGGTGGAGTCCGACGGACGCCTGGAGAACCTCGAGGAGCTCGTGGGCGCGGCCGAGGAGGTCGCCACCGTCGACGAGTACCTCGAGCAGGTGAGCTTGGTGGCCGACACCGACGCCCTCGACCCCGACGAGTCGGCCGTGGTGCTCATGACGCTGCACTCCGCGAAGGGCCTGGAGTACCCGGTCGTCTTCATCGCCGGCTTGGAGGATGGGGTGTTCCCGCACCTGCGCTCGCTGGGCGAGCCGGACCAGCTCGAGGAAGAGCGGCGCCTCTGCTACGTGGGCATAACCCGCGCACGCGAGAAGCTCCACCTCACGCACGCCTGGAGTCGCACGATCTTCGGCAGCACCCAGTACAACCCTCCGAGCCGCTTCCTCGACGAGATCCCCTCGGAGCTGGTGGAGCAGGCAGGTGGTCGCAGATCACCCGGTAGGGGCAGGCAGCAGCGAAGGCCCTCGGAGCCGTGGGACCGCGGCGATGCGCACCGCGACAGGGTGGTGGAGGCGGCCATGCGCTCGCGGGCTCGCCGCCCCGAGCCGAGTGGGGCAGAGTCGCTCGGCCTGAAGGTCGGCGACGACGTACGCCACGGGAAGTTCGGGGAAGGCGTGGTCATGGCCCTTCAGGGGGAGGGCGAGAAGGCCGAGGTGGTCGTCAACTTCCGCGGTGTCGGGGAGAAGCGGCTCCTGCTCACCTTCGCTCCCCTCGAGAGGGTTTGAGGCCAGCGGGCGTCAGGTAGAGCCCGACCGGACGTCGATGACGAGCTGCTCGTCTTCGGTGACCTCCACGGGATACTGCAGCAGGCCCGACCCGTCGGCCGGCACCACCGTCTGATCGCAGGGGTCCACGAAGTGCGAGTCCTGGGCCTGCCACTCCAGGGTGCACTCTCGGCCGGAACCCGGCCGGCGAGCCTCGAAGGCGAGCCAGCCCTCGGTGGGTGTGGCCCCCACGTGCTGGAGGTAGATGTCGCGGGTGCCCCCGGCAGCGTCGGTGAACAAGATGGGCCCGTCGCGTCCGATCGCGTCAGCTCTCTGGTCGGCCGGTCCGGCCTCGAAGTGCTCGGTCCCCAGTCGGATCTCGACGTTGCTGTCCGAGCTGCGGGCCAGCACGAACACGATCAGGGCCACGGCGGCCGCTATCCCGAGGAGCGAGGTCACCACCGCCATCACGACGCTGCGGGGAGCTGTCTTGCGCACGGGACTCACCCGGCCAGCATCGTCCGTCCCGCCGTCCCGTCGCCAACCTGGCCGATCCATCCTCCCGGCGAAGCTGCGCTCCTCCGTCGTCGATCCGATGACCAGCGCACGCCGGTCCGGCGGCTTTGGTCACTTGTCTGCAACCTGACTAGTTTTCTCGCCGTGGACCTTCTCGAGTACCAGGGCAAGCAGTTCTTCTCGACCTTCGGCATCCCCGTCTCCGACGGGCGAGCCGTCGACACCGTGGAAGCGGCGGTGGCGGCGGCCGAAGCCGTGGGCTATCCGGTGGTCGTGAAGGCCCAGGTGCACGTGGGAGGCCGTGGAAAGGCGGGGGGCGTGAAGCTCGCTGCCGACGAGGACGAGGTGAGGCTGCACGCCGGGAACATCCTCGGCATGGACATAAAGGGCCAC
>CAZHBH010000084.1:0-8497 GCA_964530525.1 uncultured Rhabdothermincola sp.
CGAGGAGGGCCTGGAGGCCTTTGCGGGCTGCGCCGTGGTCATCAGCCACGACCGCTGGTTCCTCGACCGCGTCGCCACGCACATCCTCGCCTTCGAGGGCGACTCCCAGGTCCGCTGGTTCGAGGGCGACTTCAGCGAGTACGAGGCCTTCCGGCGCTCAGAGCTGGGCGGCGCCGCCGATCAACCCAACCGCATCAAGTACAAGCCGCTGGCCCGCGCGTAGCGGCCGGCACCGTTCGATCGGCCCTAGCCGCCCTTGCCTGGCAGCACTCGATAGGCATCGTAGATCGAGTCGATCTGGCGGACAGCGCCGAGGACGGACTCGAGGTGGGACGGGTCGGCGAGCTCGAAGTCGAAGCGCATCTTCGAGATGCGGTCGGAGCCGGTGATCGTGTTGCACGAGATGATGTTCACGTGGTGGTCGGCGAGGGCAGCGCTCACGTCCCGCAGCAACTTCGAGCGGTCGAGGCCGTCGACCTCGATGGATGCCACGAAGGTGCCCCTGCTCTCGTTGTCCCACTCGACGTCGATCAGCCGGTCGGATTGGCCCTGGGAGAGCGAACGGGCGTTGGCGCAGTCCGCACGGTGAACCGATACGCCGCGACCGCGCGTCACGAACCCCATGATCTCGTCGCCTGGCACCGGGGTACAGCAGCGTGAGAGCCGCACCATCACGTCGTCGAGACCCTCCACGTGGACGCCGGAGTCGACCGGCTTGCGGCGACGGTGCCTGCGCGACTCGCGCACGGTGACCGGGAGCTGCTCCTCGCGCTCGGGATCTATGTCCTGCAGCGCACGTCTGACCCGTTCGGCGACCGACTTGGCCGAGACGTGCTTCTCGCCGATCGCAGCCCTCAGCGCCGACAGGTCTGCGTAGTTCAGCATCTCCGCGACCTCGTCGAGGACCTTCGACTGCTGGATCTTCTGGACCGGCAGGCCCTCCCTGCGCATGGCACGGACCAGCTCCTCCTGGCCCGTCTCCATCGCGTCCTCCCGGCGCTCCCGTGAGTACCACTGGCGGATCTTGTTCCCCGCCCGGTGCGTGACCACGAACTTCAGCCAGTCCCTCGACGGGCCCGCACCCTCGACCTTGGAGGTGAAGATCTCCACCGTGTCCCCGGACGTGAGCTGTGAGTCGAGCGGCACCAGCCGGCCGTTCACGCGGGCGCCGATGCAGGCGTGGCCCACCTCGGTGTGGATCGTGTAGGCGAAGTCGACCGGGGTCGCTCCCTTGGGAAGCGTTATCACCCGGCCCTTGGGGGTGAAGACGAAGACCTCGTCCTGCTCCAGGTCGACCTTGAGGTTCGCCATGAACTCGCCGGGGTCCTCGGTCTCCCGCTGCCAGTCGACGATGCGGTTCAGCCATGTGAGGTCCGCAGTCGAGGCGTGGTTGTCCTTGTAGTTCCAGTGCGCGGCCACGCCGTACTCGGCCCTGTTGTGCATCTCGCGGGTGCGGATCTGCACCTCCAGCGCCTTGCCCTGCGGACCGATGACGGTCGTGTGCAGCGACTGGTAGAGGTTGAACTTGGGCATGGCGATGTAGTCCTTGAAGCGCCCCGGCACCGGCTTCCACGTGGCGTGGATCGACCCGAGGGCTGCATAGCAGTCCTTCACCGTCTCGACCACGACCCGGATGGCCACCAGGTCGAAGATGTCGTCGAACTCCTTGCCCTTCACGACCATCTTCTCGTAGACGCTCCAGTAGTGCTTGGGGCGCCCGGTGACCTCGGCGTCTATTCGCAGCTCCTGGAGGCGATCGGCCACCTCGGCGATCACCTGGGCCAGGTAGATGTCGCGTTCAGGGGTGCGCGTGGCGACCATGTGGTCGATCTCCGCGTAGCGCTTGGGGTGCAGCGCGGCGAACGCCAGGTCCTCCAGCTGCTGACGCATCTCCTGCATGCCCAGCCTGTGCGCCAGCGGAGCGTAGATGTCGAGGGTCTCCTGAGCGGTCCGCTCCTGCTTCCAAGCCGGCAGCGCGGCGAGGGTGCGCATGTTGTGGAGCCTGTCCGCCAACTTGATGATGAGGACTCGGAGGTCCTTGGCCATCGCCACGAGCATCTTGCGCATGGTGGCCGCCTGCTGGGCCTCCTTGGAGTCGAACTTGAGACGGTCGAGCTTGGTGACGCCGTCGACGATCGCAGCGACCTCCGGTCCGAACTCGGCCTCCACGTCGGCGAGGGTCGTCCCGGTGTCCTCCACGGAGTCGTGGAGGAGCGCCGCAGCGATGGTGACGTCGTCCAGGCCGAGGCCGGCGACGATCTTGGCCACCGCGACCGGATGGCCTATGTAGGGCTCGCCCGATCGCCTGCTCTGGCCCCGGTGCGCGTCGGCGGCCCGCTCGTAGGCCAGCGAGATCATCGCTGACGAGGCCTTGGGGTGCCGGGACCGGTAGAGGGCGACCAGCGGCGCGACCTCTTCCGCGGTGGGCGCGCTGTGGCGCCTCCACGGAAGAACCCTGTCCACGGTGGTAGCCATCTCGTCTCAGCCCTCGCTGATCATGTCCTGCGTAGGCCCATCGTAGAGCGCGCAGGGGGCCGAACAGCCGAGGCTGGATGCAGACCACCCGATCCGGGCGGGCCGCGCACCTCCTAGCGGCGCTTGCCCTTCTTCCGGGGTCTCGGAGGGATGGCCCCCGACGCCGTCGGGCGTGGCTGCGGACCGGAGGATGCCCCGGCCGAGGTCGCAGCTGCGGGAGCCTCGCCCTTCACCGTTGAGGCATCCGATGCAACCCGAGCAGGTACGGACGCCTCAGATGGATCGCCCCTGGTGGCCTCGATTCGCTCGCGCACGGTCCGAAAGCGCGGCTGGCGCTCCTTGATCAGGTTGAGCAGCGGTGCGGCGATGTAGATGGACGAGTAGGTCCCGAGGATCAGGCCCACGAACAGCGCGATGCCGAACTCCTGGAGGGTGACCGCTCCCAGGATCATCGATCCCACCACGAGCACGGAGATCACCGGGAGGAGAGAGGCGATCGCCGTGTAGAGCGACCGCATCAGGACCTGGTTCATGGAGAGGCTGACCATCTCGGTGTAGGTCATCCTGTTGGACAGACCCACCTTCGGTTCGTTCTCCTTGACCTTGTCGAAGACCACGACCGTGTCGTAGATGGAGAAGCCGAGGATCGTAAGGAAGGCCACGACCGTGCCGGGCGTGACCTCGAACTGGAAGATCGAGTACACCCCGACCGATATCACCAGGTCGTGGATCAACGAGACGATGGCCGACAACGCCATCCCCCACTGGAGGCGCAACGACAGGTAGATCAGCAGGACGGCCAGCACGACGATGAGCGCGCGGACGGCCGAGCGAGTGATCTCGGCCCCCCAGGACGGCCCCACCGTGCTGACGCTCACCTCCGACACGTCGACCCCCGCCATGTCGGCCAGGGCCTGCCGGACCTCTGCCTGCTCCTCGGGACCGACCTCCCCCGATTGGACGCGCACCGACTGGTTGCCGCCGGCAGAGCTGACCGTCTGGATCTTCGCGGATCCCTGCCCAAGGGGCTCGAGCACCTCACGGGTCTCGCTCACCGTGGCGCTGGAGGTGACCTCCCAGGCGGTTCCGCCCTCGAAATCGATGCCCATGTTCAGGCCTCGGGTGAACAGCGACCCGAGGCTGATGACGATCAACACCGCCGAGAGCACCAGCGCCCGCGGCCACCAACGGGTGAAGTCGATGGCGTTCTCGCCCCGCGCTACGCGCCGTAGGGCGATCACGAGACGACCCCGATGGGCTCAGGTCTGGAGTGCGATCCCGGCGGTGGCGTGCGACTCGAGTCGATCTCGGCTGGGAGGCCGAACCAACCGGGGTGCCTGGTCGCCGCGTCGGTGTGCAGCGCCCAGCGCACGATCGGTCCCATGAAGAACCTCGCCACGAAGAGGTCGAGCACCGTGGCGATGGCCAGGTTGAGGGCGAAGCCCCGTACGGCACCGATGGTCAGCCACCACAGCAGCAGCGCCCCGAGGAGCGAGGCGAAGTCGGCGGCGAAGATCGTGCGCCACGAGTCCTTGAACGATCTGTCGGCGGCGCTGCGGATGCTCCTCCCGCCACGGACGTCTTCCCTCAGGTGCTCGTAGAAGACCACGTTCGAGTCCACCGAGACGCCGATGGCGACCACGAGGCCCGTCACGCCTGCGAGGGTGAGGGCGAGGCCCTGGGTGGCCCCCAGCCAGCTGATGATCGACCAGAGCAGAGCGGCCTCGACGGCCAGCTTGAGTATGGCCAGCACTCCGAGGATCTTGTAGATGGCGATCATGAAGAGGGCCACGGCGATGAAGCCGACGAGGCCCGCCCACAGGCCGGCCGAGAGCGCGTCCTGCCCGAGGGTCGCCGAGACGATCTGGACCTGCTGCTGCTCGAGCTCCACCGGCAGGGCGCCGTATCGCAGCGCTGTCGCCAGGTCGCTGGCGCTGCTCTCGTCGAAGCTGCCCGATATCGAGATGTCGTCTCGCTGGAAGCTGGCGGCGTTGATCGTGGGGGCGGAGATGACCTCCCCGTCCAGGACGATCGCGAGCTGGCCCCTGCCACCCTGCGAGCCCTGGGAAGCCGGGCACCCCTGCTCGCCGTTGTAGCACTGCGACGCGATGGCGTTGAACTTGTCGATGCCCTCCTCGCCGGACCTGAACAGCGGTCGCACGACCCACTGCCCGCCCTCGAGGCCCGAAGAGGCGCTCTCCAGGCTCTCTCCCGTCAGGGCGGTCGGCCCGAGCTGGTACACCATCACGAGCTGGTCGCCCTCGCACTGCGGCAACAGCACCTGCTGGTCGGGGAGGTCCTTGTCGTCCTCGACGCCCTGGACGCACACGTCGGCCGGAAGCAGCGACGCTGCGGTGCTCGGCTGCTGCTCGGCGGGAGCGGCCGTGGTGTCCGTGGTGCCGACCTCACCCGGCGCTGCGGAGGTGTCCGTGGAGCCGTCAGGCCCCTCCACCTCCACCTCGGCGGAGGCGCTGGACTCTGGCGAGAGCTCTGCGGTGGCAGGGATCGCCGAGAGCACGGGGCGGAACCTCAGCTCTGCCGTCTGTCCGACGAGCTCGAGAGCCCGGTCCCTGTCCTCCACGCCGGGGATCTGCACGAGGATCGTGTTGTCCTGACGGGTGATCTCCGGCTCCACCACGCCCAGGGCGTCCACGCGCTGGCGGATGATCGCCACCGCCTGGTCGAGCGCCTCGCTGCTCACCTCTTCCTTGGGCTGGAGCACCACCGACACCCCACCTTGCAGGTCGAGGCCGAGGAGCGGCGCGTAGGAGCGCAGGAACGTGTAGCCGAGGGCCGCGGCGGCAATCACCACCACGACCACAGCTGAGAGCACCCCCCGGCGACGCATCAGGAAGAGCGCCCCACGTCGTCCTCGCCGTCGCCGTCGGAGGGCTCGCCGGCCTCCAGCTCCATCGAGTCGGAAGGCTCCGCGAGGCTCGGCCCGCCTGCAGGCTCGGCGGCGGCCGGCTCGGGGACCTTCGCAGCCACCGCCCGCCTTGCCATCTTCAGCTCCAGGCCCGGCGCCACCTCCAGGCGCACCTCGTCGGGTTCGAGGCTGCTGATGGTCCCGTAGATGCCCGACGACGTCATCACCTCGTCGCCCACCGAGAGGGATGCGACGAGCTGGCGATGGCGACGGACCTCACGCTGGCGCGGAACGATCAGCACGATCCACATGAGGGCGAAGAGGACGAGGAGGATTATGAGTGGCATGGTTCGATTCAGATCATCCGGCGGCGCGTGCGCTCCAGTCGATGGACGTAGCGATCACCGGGCGGAGTTGCAGGTTAGCCGACGCCCCTGACAGCACAAGACAGCCGGCCTGGCCCCCCGACCGCTCAGAAGAGCTGCGGTGGCGCCGTGTCGTCGGCCAGCATCGACGACGCAGGCGCCACGAGACCCATGTGCGCCCAGGCAGCCGGCGTCGCCACCCGCCCCCTCGGCGTGCGCATCAGCAAGCCCTGCTGGATGAGGAACGGCTCGTAGACGTCCTCGACCGTCTCGGTGGCCTCACCCACCGCTATGGCCAGCGTGCTCAGGCCGAGGGGGCCGCCGCCGAAGCGCTCGCAGATCGCAGCGAGGATGGCGCGGTCGACCTTGTCGAGGCCGAGCTCGTCGACACCGAACAACGCGAGGCCTTCCTGGGCGACCCGCTCGTCGACGGTCCCACCGGCACGCACTTCGGAGAAGTCGCGGACCCGCCTCAGGAGCCTGTTGGCTATGCGGGGAGTTCCCCTGGCGCGCCGCGCTATCTCGGACGCTCCGTCGTCGTCGATCTGGACCCCGAGGATCCCTGCCGCCCTTGTGACGATGGCCTCCAGGTCGACGACGTCGTAGTAGTCGAGCCGAGCCACGAGGCCGAACCGGTCTCGTAGCGGGCCCGTGATGAGACCCGTGCGGGTGGTCGCACCCACCAGCGTGAAGCGAGGGAGGTCGAGCCGGATCGAACGAGCAGCCGGACCTTTGCCCAGGACGATGTCGAGCTGGAAGTCCTCCATGGCCGGGTAGAGGACCTCCTCGACGGTGCGAGAGAGGCGGTGGATCTCGTCGATGAAAAGCACGTCTCCCTCCCCCAGCCGGGTGAGGATGGCCGCGAGGTCGCCGGCGCGCTCCAGCGCAGGGCCCGACGTGACGTGCAGCACGACGCCCATCTCGTGGGCCACTATCCCGGCCAGGGTGGTCTTGCCCAACCCTGGGGGGCCTGCGAACAAGAGGTGGTCGGCGGCCTGCTCCCGCCGCCTCGCCGCTTCCAGGATGATCGACAGGTGGTCCTTCAGCTCGGCCTGCCCGACGAAGTCGTCGAGCTGGTGGGGCCGCAGACCCCCCTCGTCGCTCAGCTCGACCGTGAGGTCCTCGTCGCTGGCGCTCGGATCCAGGATCTCGTCTCTCACCTGCGGCGCTCTCCACAGTCGAGCCCCGGGCGCTCATCCATCACCGGCACCACCTCAACCCACGGCCAGGCGCTGCAGCGCCTCGCGCAGCAGCTCGGAGGGATCGCCGTCGTCGGGAAGCTCGCGGAGCACCTCTCCCACCTCGTCGAGGCCGTAGCCGAGGTTGGTCAGCGCCTCGCGCACGTCGGCCCTCGCCGAAGCCGCACCGGGGCGCCGCTGCCCCGACGAGCCGGCGGTGGCGGCCAGGTCGAGTCCGGGGAGGTCGAGACGGGCCTTCAGCTCCACGAGGAGCCGTGCCGCCGTCTTCTTCCCCACGCCCGGCACCAGGCAGAGGGAAGCCAGGTCGTCCTCCGCGAGGAGCCGCTGCAGTGCGGAGGGCGAGTGCACGGCCAATATGGCGAGGGCAAGGGTCGGGCCCACCCCGTGCGCGCCGATCAGGGCCTCGAAGCAGCGGAGCTCTTCGCTGTGCAGGAAGCCGAACAGGACCTCTGCGTCCTCGCGCAGGTGGTGGTGCACGTAGAGGAAGATGTCGTCACCGGGCTCACCCAGCTCCACCACCGTCGTGGGCGTGACCGTCACCCGGTACCCCACCCCTCCCACCTCCACCAACACCTGGTCCTCGCCCCATCGTTGTGCGAGCCGGCCCCGCAGCGAGCCGATCACGACCGCCGTCCCCGGGTGCCCGTTCCTGCAGCGGTCAGGGCTCTAGCCGATGCTTCCCTCATGGGACCCATCGCCAGGTGGCACAGCGCCAGCGCAGCGGCGTCGGCGGCGTCGGGAGGTCGCGGCACCTCGGCGAGACCCAACAGCGTCTGGACCATTCGTTGCACCTGCTCCTTGTCGGCAGCCCCGTAGCCCGCCACGGCCTGCTTCACCTCGTTGGGGGAGTACTGGACCACAGCCGCACCCGACGACGCCGCCTCGGCCATGGCGATGCCGCTGGCCTGCCCTACGGACATGGCCGTGCGGGCGTTCACCTGGAACAGGACCCTCTCGACGGCCACCGCGTCGGGCCGGTGCTCGACGAGCAGCGCTCGCAGCTCGACCTGGAGCATCGCCAACCGGCTCGGCAGGTCCACATCCGTGGGCGTGCGGATCACGCCGATCGCCACCGCCTTCGGCTGACCGGCACCACCCGCGAGGACCGCGTAGCCGCAGCGTGAGAGACCTGGGTCGATGCCCAACACGAACATGCGTACGACCATAGTGGGCCCCGCCGACCTCGCCGTGGACCCAACTGCGCCTCAGGCGTCGACGGACTCGAGCACCTCGTCGGGGATGTCGAAGTTGGCGTACACGTCCTGCACGTCGTCGTGGTCGTCGAGGGCGTCCACCAGCCGCAGCACCGTCTTGGCGGCGGCCGGGTCGGTAACCGGCACCACAGAGGTGGGGATCATCGTGACGTCGAAGGACGTGACAGCGATGCCCGCTCCCTCCAGCGCCGCCCTGACCTCTGTGAGGTCGGAGGGGTCGCACGTGACGCGCCAGTCGTCACCCTCGGCGACCAGGTCCTCGAGACCGGCGTCCAGGGCGGCTTCCATGATCGCCTCCTCGTCGGCCGAACCCGGCACCACCGCCACGCCCTTGCGCTCGAACTGCCACGAGACCGCTCCTGGCTCGGCGCTCGATCC
>CAZHBH010000085.1:0-8155 GCA_964530525.1 uncultured Rhabdothermincola sp.
CCGCCCGTGGCGTCGAGCACGGCCTGGTCCGGCTCTGAGGTGAAGGCAGCGGTGGGAGAGCGCCGAGCCGCCGCGATCGCTTCACCTACGCGCGCACCCGTGACGGCCGGGGTGTGGCAGCCCACGATCGCCGTCGGCCGCAAGCGCTCGACCCGGTCCACCGTGGCCTGGTAGGCCGCCGTGTCGGTGATCCGCAACCACGGGCTGATGTAGTTGTCGAACGTCGCCATCCCCTCGACCCACATCGTCGGATCCAGCTCGTCGACGTCGACCACAGGGCGGTCCATCGGGGTGGCGAAGGAGTCGGACGACCAGTAGACCCCCGTCGTGGGGTCGAACAGGCCCCTGGTGGTGGGCGAGTCGTAGACGGGCGGGCGCACGGCCCGCAGCACCCGGTCGCCCACGTCTAGGGCCTCGCCGTCAGCCACCCAGCGCCACCGCTGGGGCGGGACCTCGAGCGAGGCCCCCATGCGCTCCGTCATGAACCAGTTGATGACGAGGGTGGCGTTGGGGCACAGCTCCATGATCTCGTTGACGTTTCCGGTGTGATCGACGTCGTCGTGGCTGATGAACACCCAACGCACGTCGTCGGGCTCGACGAGGGAGAAGACGTCGTCGAGGTACTCATCGCGGTGCTCTGCCACACCGGTGTCGACGACGACCGGCTGGCGGCCGCGGATGACCATGGAGTTGAGGGCCACGACCACGGGCGCCGTTCCCTCGCCCTGGTGCTTGTGCACCACGAACGTCTCGGGCGCGATGCGGGTCGGGCGCAGGCGGGTGCGGGTTGGGCGGGTGGATGTCTGGGTGTCGGTCATGGTCTTCTCCTCTTCGGGTGTGGTGCGTATGGTCGGACGGGCGCTCAGGCCACGGGGGCGGTCTCGGGCAGGAGCGCCTGGTAGGCATCGGCCAGGGCTCGCAGCTGGGCGCCGCCATCCCCTTGGAACGACGAGCCGTGCATGCACGCCAGGGTCGTCGGCTCCAGCTCGGCCAGGGAGCGGATGGTGGCCGGGACGCCCGGGCCGACTGACGTGTGCCCGAACAGGGCCTCGGCCACCATGGCCCCTTCCACCAGGTCGGAGTCGACCAGGGCCGGCCCGTCGCCGACCGACGTGAAGAGGTCGCCGCAGAGCAAGGTCGCCGTGGTCTCGTCGAACCAAACACCGCTCTCCCAGTTGTGGGGCACGTGCGGGGTCGGTACGAAGCGCAGGACGTGCCCGCCGAGGTCGAGTCGCTCCCCGGCAGCGACCGGGGGCCTGTCGCAGAGGTCGTTGAGCGAGATGTCGCAGGCGAGCGCGCCCTGCGTCACCTCGGATGCGGGCGCTGCCTCCAGGAACAGGTTCACGGCTCCGCACTCGTCGGCTTCGACGTGCCCGAACGAGATCCAGCGGAGCTTCTCGACGTCGACGACGCGTCCCACCGCCTCGGCGACCAGAGGGAAGAGCTGGCGCATGCCGGCGTGGAAGAGGAAGGGATCCTCACCGCGCACCAGGAACTGGCAGAACGTGAAGCCTGCCGGCTCCGCGACCTGTGGGATGTGGGTTGCGATCCGGAACGTGTCCGGCGCGATCTCTGTGACTGTGGTTTCCATGGGAACACCTTCACCCGGGTCCCACGGTCCCCACATCGGGGGATCCCCCCTATCTCACCCCATGTCGTGCGTGGGGGCTCCGACTGCACCGGCCCTGGCGGCCACCGCTGCGGCCTCCGCCCTGGTGCGCACCCCGAGCTTGGCGAGGATCCGCCCGACGTGGTGCTCCACCGTCTTGGGCGACAGGTAGAGGACGACACCGATCTGCGCGTTCGTGTCGCCTCGCTGGATCCCGGCCAGGACGTCGAGCTCACGGGTGGTGAGCCCTCCCAGGGCATCCGGCGTGCGGCCGGGGCGCGGCGGCGTGGACCCGAGGTCCCGCAGCGTGGCGGCAGCCTGGTCGACCAGATGGGAGGCCCCCACCCGAGATGCTGCCGCGTGACCGGCCCGGGCCGCTGCCACCGCAGCTGCCGCGTCGCCCGCAGCGGCGTGCGCCCTCGCAAGATCGATGTGGATGGACGCCGCGAGCACGGGGTGGTGCCCGTCTCCCAGCTGGGCGCATGCCGACTCCAGCAGTCCGACCGCCGAGACCACATCGCCTCCGGCCAGGGCCAACCGTGCACTCGCCGCTTCGGCAGAGGCGGTCACCTGGGGGAGCTCGACCGCCGTGGCCATCGATCGCAGCAGCGTGGCCGCCCGCTCGGCGGCCTCACGATCCCCGGCCACGAGCTCGGCCTCGACGAGCAGAGCCGCCACGCGACTCGCCCGCAACACGTCGCCGATCATCCTCCTGAGCGCAGCCCGCAGCACCGCCGTAGCCAGCTCCACGTCGCCTCGCACCAGGTGGAGACGGGCCAGCGGCAACGCGACCTCCACCGAGTCCTCGAAGGGTTCCACCAGGGCGGCGGCTTCGTCGAAGCGGCCCTGGTGGATCCGGAGCTCGGCCAACCGAGCCATCCCCTGCGCCAGGTGGATCCGGCTGGCGACCCGGGCGGGATCGACCACCTGGGCCAGCGCAGCCTCTGCTTCCTCCCAACGACCCACCTCGCACAAGACGCTTCCCAGGGCCAGATGGCAATGGGTCCCCAGAACCCTCGGTCGGCCGGCTCCCGGCGCCAGCAGCAGTGCCTCGGCCACCCGGATCGACTCGAGGGCTCGCTCGACGTCGCCGGCACGGTCGCACGAGGTCAGCAGCGAGCAAAGCGACGTCCCCACCATCTGGGCGTTGCTCACCTCGCCAGAGCTGAGCCGGGCCAGGACCTCGTCGAAGCGGATGAAGCCCTCCTCCAACCTGCCTTGCGACACCAGGGCGACCACGCTGTCGGCGAGGGCCCTGACCTCCAGGTCGACGTCGCCGAAGCTCCGCGCGATCTCCAAGGCGCGTTCGGCCGCCGCCTCCAGCTCGTCCACGTCCGGTCGATCGCACGACAGCCGTGCCACCTCGACGTAGGCGTGCTCCACGCACGGCCCCTCGGCCTCCAGGAGCCGGCGGGCTCTCTCGAGCCAACCCCGACCCACCGCCTCGTTTCCGAAGATGCCGCCTTGCAGCGACGCCAGAGCCGACGCCACCCGAGCTGCCGCCCGTCGGTGGTCGGCTTCGTCGAGCAACTGGAAGGCCGCCTCGAACGAGTCGCGCGCCTGGTCCATGTCGTCGTCGGCATACGCCTGCGCCGCCCGCTTCAGGAGCTCCTGTGCAGCGTCACCCATCTCGGTCACCGTCTCTACGCTCGGTCAGCTGCGCTCGGCGATCAGGACCTTGCGGCCGTAGGCATCGACGAGGGTGAGCGTGGCGTCCGCGATGTCGACCCGGTCAGCGGCCTCGAGCGCGGCCGCGACCGCCGTCTCCTGCTCCATGACCCCAGCCTGGGTGCACGCCATCATCGTCTGCATCGGTGGCTCTATGGCGATCTTGCGACCCTCCAGCGCCCACGACGAGCTCATCATGTTGCATCCGGCGTCGGCCTCCAGCTCACCACCCGACCTGAACGTCACCATGGGGTCGGTCCCCGTCACCGCGGAGAGGAGGGCGTCGCCGGTGGCGACGTCAACGATCGACCAGGTGCCGAGCAGCGACGTGTAGACGTCCACCGCCACGAACGAGAGGGACAGATCGCCGGCGCCCTCGAGCACCAGGCGGTCCCGCTGCCGGGTGTCGGCCCTGGTAACCGCGACCAGCGCATCCAGGTACTCGCGCTCCGCCGCCATGACGGGACCGTCGCAGGCGAGCTGGGTTTGAGCGACGTCCTCGATGGCCAGGGTGCGGCCGTCGAGCGAGAACCTTCCCGTGTAGGTGTTGCAGGGCCCCGTTCCAGCGACGAGGTGCTCGGACGAGAAGCTGAGGGTCACCCCTGCCAGCTCTGCCGACGACAGCGAGCTCTCGTCGGGATCCAGGACCCACTCGCTGGCGACGAGCGCCTGCTCCACGTTCGGCAGCCCCGCCGTCGCGCTCCGTGTGTCGTTGCTCGTGGGGGTGGCGCAGGCGGACGCCAGCACCACCAGCGCTGCGATCCCGACAGCGACGGTTCGAGCGATCGTGCGGCGGTGGGGGCTCGAACGCGATCTGCCTTGACGTCTCATATCGTTGGCCCTTCGTACGAGAGGGTGGGGACGCCCAGCACGGCGCCCATGAACGCACCGCACGAGTTCCACGGGACCAGAGGTGAGGTGACCGTTCCGCTGTCGGCAGCGAGGCGCGAGAGGTTGGTGGGGGCCAAGCCCCTGCGGGCGAACTCCGCCTTGAACAGCCGGGTGGGGAGCACCAGGGCGATGTACTGGTCGCCGGCGACGACGTTCAGGCCGAGGCAGGACGCGAACACCGCCAGGAAGAGCCGACCCGTCGTTCGGGCCCATCCGATCATCGGAGTTATGAGGCGGTTCAGAAGGCCGAGCTCGTCGAGGATCGCGCCGAAGGTGACAGCCCCGATGATCAGCCAGATGGTGAGGAGCATGCCGGACATGCCGCCCCTGGAGACGAGGCCGTCGACAGCGTCCACGCCCGACGACATCTGGAACCCGTTGGCCATCGCCTGCCACACGGCTTCGATGGAGGTGAGCACCGTGCTGGCGCCGTCTTGTGCGAACGCTGCATACACCTCTGGTTGGAGGAAGGCGCCGAGCACGCCCGCGAACAGGGTCGCCGACGCGAGCGCGATGGTGGCCGGCACCTTCCGGAGGGAGAGGAACCCCAGCAGGACGAGCGGGAGGAGGTTGAGGGGCCCGATCCTGTACACCCCGTCGAGCGCCGCCAGCTCCGTAGAGGTGGGCGCGGCAGGGTCGGCAGGCCCGGCGGCGAGGCCGAGGGCCGCGAACCCGGCCACCGCCACGGCGAACGCCGGCAGCGACGTCCACGCCTGGCTTCGGACGTGGTCGTACAGCTCCACGCCGACCGACTGCGCCGTCAGCACGGTCGTCTCCGACAGAGGCGACAGCTTGTCGCCGAGATAGGCCCCCGAGATCACCGCACCTGCGGTGATCTCGGGTGAGACCCCGATGGCGACGGCGATCCCGACCAGGCCCACGCCGATCGTCCCCGCCGTGGTCCAGGAGCTTCCGATGCTCAAGGCGACGACCCCGCATATGAGGGCGGCCGCTGCGTAGTACCAGGTGGGCGACAGGATCTGGATGCCGTAGTACACGAGCGTCGGGATCGTTCCCGAGAGGTTCCACACACCGATGAGCGCGCCGACCGCGAGCAGGATGAAGATGGCGCTCGTGACGGAGGCCAGCGAGCCCTGCGCTGCACGTTGCACGTCCTCCCACCGGTGACCGTTCTTGACCCCAACCAGCCCGGCCACCAGTGCGCAGAGCACCAGCGCCACCTGGATGGGGCCGTCGAGAGCGTCGAGCCCGAAGATGGCGATGCTGCCGCCGATCAGCACCACGAGGGTCCCCAGAGGGATCAGCGCATCGGCAACGGAGGGGGCACGGATGCTCCTCTCCTGGCCTCTCCTGCCTTCGAGTCGTTCGTCAGGCACGAGACGGCACCGGCTCGGTTCGAGCGCTAGCCCCCGGTGACAGGACGATCCACCCGCCCTCTTCCACGAGCCGAATGATGCCACAGGCACCTCTACTCAACGATGACCTACGACAGTGCGGTCTTTGCTTCAAGTAGCCGGCGGTGGCGATGGCTATCGTCTGGGCCTACGGGCACGCAGACCCCGCCGGTACCAGCTGGTGCCCGGCGAGAACCGCCGAGGAGCACGACAGACCGAGAACCCTCCCGCCGCCGCCTACGGCGTCCACTCAGAGGTGGGACGGCTCCGAAAGGTCCTGGTGTGCTCCCCCGGCCTCGCTCACGAGCGCCTCACGCCCACCAACTGCGACGAGCTGCTGTTCGACGACGTGCTGTGGGTGCAGAACGCTCGGCGTGATCACTTCGACTTCGCCGACAAGATGCGAGACCGCGGAGTGGAGGTGGTGGAGCTACACGACGTGCTGGCCGCGACCATGGCCGATCCCGAGGCCAAGGCCTGGTTGCTCGACCGCAAGGTCGTGCCCGACGAGGTGGGCATAGGCCTCGTCGCCGAGACCCGTTCCTTCCTGGACTAGCTGGATCCGTCACAGCTGGCCGTCTACCTCATAGGTGGCCTGTCGACCCGCGACCTACCTGACGACCTCAGACCCGGGTACGTGGCGCTTGCCAGGGAGTCGAGCGGCGTGAACGAGTACCTCATGCCGCCGCTTCCCAACACCCTGTACACGCGCGACACGACCTGCTGGATCTACGGGGGCGTGACGCTCAACCCGCTCTACTGGCCGGCGCGCCAGGGCGAGACCCTCCTCATGAAGGCGATCTACGAGTTCCACCCCGACTTCGTGGGGGCGAACCACTGGTGGGGGGACCCGGAGCGGGACTGGGCGCAGGCGACGCTCGAGGGTGGTGACGTGCTGGTCCCCGGCGACGGGGTGGTGATCATCGGGATGAGCGAGCGAACCTCCCGCCAGGCGATCACCCAGGTGGCCCAGGCGCTGTTCGCACGGGAAGCCGCCAAGCAGGTGATCGTGGCGGGAATGCCCAAGCTGCGCTCCGCCATGCACCTCGACACGGTGTTCACCTTCGCCGACCGCGACCTCGCCACCGCGTACCCGGGGATCGTCGACGGGATCCATCCCTTCACCCTCCGGCCCACCGACGGCGCGCCAGGGGTGGAGGTGGTGGAGGAGACCCGGCCCTTCGTCGAGGTCGTGGCCGCCGCTCTGGGGCTCCCGGAGCTGCGCATCGTCGAGACCGGTGGCTCGATCTACGACAGCGAGCGACAGCAGTGGGACAGCGGGAACAACCTGGTGAACATCGAGCCGGGCGTCGTCGTGGCTTACGACCGCAACACGCACACCAACTCGGCCCTGCGCAGGGCAGGTGTAGAGGTGATCACCATCGTCGGTGCGGAGCTGGGCAGAGGTCGGGGCGGCGGCCACTGCATGACCTGCCCCATCGTCCGCGACCCCTGAGAGCGGCTGGGCAGGCCTCTGGACCCCCTACGGTGTCGACGAGTCGCCGGGCTGGGAGCTGGCGTCAGCTGCAGCCGCTCGTGGTGCCGCAGCTGGGGCAGGCGTGGCAGCTGCCGGCGCGGACCATGTGCACGCCGCACTGCATGCACATGGGGGCGTCGACGTGCTGGACCTGCGCTGCGGGTGCCGGGGCGTCCTGGACCTGGCCGACCTGAACGCTCGGCGCCTCGGCGGACGACCCCGACGGAGGCAGGAGGTCGAGCAGGGACGAAGCCGACTCCACCGAGGGAGGATCGGCCGGGAGCTCGCTGCCCTGGCGGGTCTCGATGATGGTCTCCTCCACACCGGGAAGGGTCGGCTGGGTCCGCTCCGCCGTGGTGAGGATGCCCAGCTCGGCCCGCTCCTGCGGGGACAGGTACATCACCGCGAGCTTCCGGAACAGGTAGTCCATGAGGGAGTTGGCGATCCGCACCTCGGGGTCATCGGTCATGCCGGCGGGCTCGAAGCGCATGCCGGTGAAGGCCTCGACGAAGCTGCGCAGCGGCACCCCGTACTGAAGGCCGTGGCTCACCGAGATGGCGAAGGCGTCCATGATGCCGGCGAGGGTCGAGCCCTGCTTGGAGACACGCACGAAGATCTCGCCGGGACGCCCGTCGTCGTACTCGCCCACCGTCACGAAGCCCTTGCAGTCGGCGACGCGGAACTCGAACGTGCGCGAGCTGCGCGAGCGCGGGAGCTTCTGGCGGATCGGCTCGTGCGAGACGCGCTCCACGACCTTCTCCACGATCTGGGTGGCACCCACTGCGACGGTCGGTGTGGCCTCCCCCGCCGAAGGGTCGTCCGCCTGCGCCCCGTCCTTCTTGGCCATGGCGAGAGGCTGGGCCACCTTGCAGTTGTCGCGGTAGATGGCGATCGCCTTGAGTCCCATCTTCCAGGCATCCACGTGGAGCTGGTCCACCTCTTCCACCGTCACCTCCTCCGGCATGTTCACCGTCTTGGAGATGGCGCCCGAGATGAAGGGCTGCACCGCAGCCATCATCTTCACGTGGCCCAGGTAGTGGATGACGTTGTCGCCCATTGAGCACGCGAACACCGGGAGGTGCTCGCTCTTCAGGGGGGGAGCTCCGAGGATCGACTTGTGATCGTCGATGTAGGCGACGATCTGGTCGATCTCGG
>CAZHBH010000086.1:0-7892 GCA_964530525.1 uncultured Rhabdothermincola sp.
GACGTCGTCGGTCTTCTTGGCGACCTCCTTGACCAGCTCGGCTCCCACGCGCTCGTAGGGGTCCTCCAGCTCGATCTCCTTCGCGATCGAGACGCCGTCGTTGGTAATGGTGGGCGCGCCCCACTTCTTGTCCAGCACGACGTTGCGACCCTTGGGGCCGAGCGTGACCCTCACCGCATCGGCGAGCTGGTTCATCCCACGCTCGAGCGCTCTGCGAGCCTGTGCGTCGAACTCGATGATCTTGGGCATCTGGCTCTCCTCGTGGTTAGCACTCTCGATACGAGACTGCTAACAGCCAACCAGACGTCCGGCCGGCCCGCAACTCGGACCCGGCCTTCGCGGCCCCTCAGGCGATGTGGGCCAACGGGGGCAGATCCTCGTCGTCGACCACCTCGTCGGGAAGGCCGGGGCGCACCAGCACCGGGTCGTCGCCCACCAGCTTCGGGTCGGCCCGGTCGAGCGCCGCCAGCAGCACCGCCGCTGCCTGCGGGCCGAGCTCCTCGAGCGTGCGGTTGCGATGGCGACGCACGCCCAGGTCGCACTGGGCGATGGCGTCCACGCCGAACCTGGCGGCCAGGTCGACCAGCAGCCCGAGGTCCACGCCGTAACCCGGAGAGAAGGGCATCTGCTCCAGGGCGAAGCGGCGACCGGCGTACTCCCCCGAGAGGGGCTGGACGATCGGGGAGAGCTCGTCGAACAGCAGGGATATGACCGGACGGGCGACCAGCTCGGTCACCCTGCCACCACCGGCGGGCTGGTCGTCGAGGGGCCTCTCGTAGAAGCCCTTCACGAAGAGGATGTCGGGATGATCCACGAGGGGGCCGACGAGGCCCGTGACGAAGCCGCAGTCGAAGTCGACGATGTCGGCGTCGCACCACACCACGATCTCCCCGGTGGACGCCCGGAGCGACTTCCAGAGCGCGGTGCCCTTGCCGGGCCCCCGTGCCAGCTCCGGGGCCACGTCGACGGCCCGCACGACCCTCGCCCCAGCCTCGGCCGCGACCCGAGCGGTGGCGTCGGTGGAGTGGTCGTCGAGCACCACGATCTCGTCGACGAGGGGGACCTCGTCCACCAGCCGGCGGCGGATCGCGTCGACGATGGGCCCCACGGTGGCCTCCTCGTCGCGAGCGGGAAGGCAAACCGACACCGACAGGCCGCCCTTCCGAGAAGCCACCTCGCCCGCTGAAAGCTCCTGAGCCCGAAAGGTGCGGATCACTCGGCCATGGTTGCCCCCCACCAGCCGGCAGGCAAGAATCGCCCTCCATGAGCGTCACCGTGAGAGTTCCCCCCGTGTTCCGCCCGGTCACCAACGGCAAGTCCCAGATCGAGGTGGAGGGTGCCACGGTGGCCGAGGTGATCGCTGCCGTCGACGCCGAGCACCCCGGCTTCTCGTCGAAGCTGCTCGACGGCGAGGGGAACCTGGTGCGCTACGTGAACGTCTTCGTCGACGACGACGACATCCGCTTCATGGAGGGACTGGGCACCGCGGTGCCCGATGGCGGAACGATCTCTGTGATGCAGGCGGTCGCCGGGGGGTGACCCGGCCCGTCGTCATCGTCTCCAACCGCGGGCCGGTCTCTTTCCGGTTGGAGGACGGCGAGCTGGTGAGCAAGCGTGGGGCGGGTGGCCTGGTCTCGGGCCTCGGTCCCCTGGTGGCCGGCACCGACGCCACGTGGATGACCGCAGCGCTCTCGGAGGGCGACAGGATCGCTGCCGCCAAGGGGGTCGTGGAGGCAGACGGCTTCCGGGTGCGGACCCTCGACATCGATGCCGAGACCTTCCGGATGGCCTACGACGTGGTGTGCAACGCCACCCTCTGGTTCGTCCACCACGGCCTCTACGATCTGGCCCGCACACCCCGGTTCGACCTGCGATGGCGCCGAGCGTGGGACGCCTACCGCACGGTCAACCACGCCTTCGCCGACGCGGTGGTGCGAGAGGCGCCGGAGGGTGCGGCGGTCCTGGTGCAGGACTACCACCTCGCCCTGCTGGCGCCGCGGGTAGCCGAGCAGCGCGACGACCTGCGCCTGGTCCACTTCTCCCACACCCCGTTCGCCGGTCCCGACGGCATGAGGGTGCTGCCCGACGAGGCACGCACAGAGCTGCTGGAGGGTCTGGCGGCGCACCACGCATGCGGCTTCCACACGGCCCGGTGGGCGAAGGGGTTCGAGGCCTCCTGCCGGGACCTGATCGGGGTCGAGCCCAGAACCTTCGTGTCGTCGCTGGCCTCGGACGCCGACGACATCGGCTCTGTCGCCGCATCGGAGGCCTGCAGCAGGCAGCTGGCACGGCTCGAAGCCCACCTCGACGGCCGAGCGTTCCTGGTGCGCGTGGACCGCATCGAGCTGTCCAAGAACCTGCTGCGGGGCTTCTGGGCCTTCGACGACCTCCTGGCCCGCTACCCCGAGTGGCGTGAGCGGGTGGTGTTCGGCGCCTTCTGCTATCCGTCGAGGGAGGGCCTGGCCGAGTACATCGCCTACGGCCAGGAGGTCGAGACCCTC
Organism: uncultured Rhabdothermincola sp.; assembly: GCA_964530525.1. GTDB lineage: Bacteria > Actinomycetota > Acidimicrobiia > Acidimicrobiales > Acidimicrobilacustridaceae > CAYNQN01. The sequence continues at coordinate 2,502 of CAZHBH010000086.1, forward strand.
GTGCGCCAGATCAACGAGCGCTGGGCCACTCCCGGGTGGACGCCGATCCTCTACGAGCCTTCCGACGACTTCCCCACATCGGTGGCAGCCCTCCGCCGCTACGACGTGCTGCTGGTGAACCCGGTGCGCGACGGCCTGAACCTCGTGGCGAAGGAGGGTCCGTTGGTGAACGAGCGCGACGGGCTGGTGGCGCTGAGCACGGAGGCGGGCGTCTGGGCCGAGCTCGCCGGGGCCGCCCGCCCGTTGAACCCCTTCGACGTGTCGGGAACCGCCGACGTGCTGAGCTCAGCCTTGAGCGCGACCCCCGAGGAGCGGTCAGAGGAGGCGGCGGAGCTCATGCGACGAGCTCGTTCGCGCACCCCCGCCGACTGGCTGGCCGACCAGCTCCGAGCTGCCGGCTAGGCCTTGGCTGCGTCACGCGCGAGCGTGCGCATCAGCTCGAGCACCCCGGGGGGCCCGTCCACCACGAAGTCGGCGCGGCTCACGAGCTCGTCGGACTCCTCGAGGCTGTGCACCGCCACCTTGAGCGTCCGCATGCCATCGGCCGCCATCGCGTCGAGCGCATCGAAGGCCCTCAGGTCTGCCACGTCGTCCCCGATGAAGCAGACGGATCCCAGGCCCTCCACGAGCTCGCCCAGAGCGCTGCCCTTGTCGGCGGGTATCGGCGGGTGGAGCTCGTAGGACATCCGCGCTCCCCTGCACTCCAGGCCCGAGCGCGCGGCCTGCTGCTCGGCCCACTCCTTCACCGCCTTCTCCAGCTCGGGTCGCTCCCTGAAGTGCAGCGTGAGCGAGAGCCCCTTGGGCTCCACCCTCATGCCCTCGGGCCCTCGGGCGATCGACACCGCCGCCACGTCGTCCACCACCTCGCGCCACGCACCACCGAGGGGGTGGTCGCTACGCACCCCACCCAGCGAGACCTCCAGGCCGTAGAGGCCAGCGAGCAGGATCGGGGAAGGAAAGAAGCGCTCGAGGAAGTCCACGGGACGGCCGGAGAGCACACCCACCCTTCCGACCACCGACGACAGCTCCAAGAGCGCGTCGACCGCTCCTTCGATGGGCCGGGCCTTCTCGGGATCGGGGACGATCTCCGACAGCGTCCCGTCGAAGTCGGTGAACACACCGACCTTGCTCGGGGCCTGCGTGAACGAGGCCAGGGCAGCGGAGGGAAGTACGCGCGAGCTCACGCTGGGCACACTATCCAGGGCCTCATGGCAACACTCGACAGGCCCTAGGCCTGGTCGGAGCCGATTACGACTATGACGTTGGAGTTACGGATGTCGAACGGCGGCGGCGAGGGCAGAGCTGCCACCGCAGACGCGGGGATGGAGAGGGCTTCGGCCACTGCAGCGGCCTCCTGTTCGTAACCTTGCGCGTAGTAGATGACACTTGTGGGCGTAGCCGGCGCGTTCGCCGTGTCGACGGTCGTGTAGCCCTTCGAAGAGAGCGTCGAAGCCTTCGTCCCAGCCACACCTGCCTGGCCCGTTCCGTTGGCCACCAGAACCTTCACCTGAGCCGGCGGGCGAGGGGCCACCGTGGTCGTGGTGGTGGACCCGTTCTGCTGGGGCGCTGCGGTGGTGGTGGTCGCCGGAGCCTCGGTCTCCAGGAGCCCACCCTCCTGCCCGAAGCCTCGGGCGAGCAGAACGACGCCGATGAGGACCGCGACCCCTATCAGCAGCGCGCCCTGGAGCTGCGAGCGTGGCGCATCGGAGGGCGGGCCGGAGCGTCGTGGCGAGGTCACTGGTGCCGATCCTTCCCTTCCCCAGCTCCCATTGCAAGCACCCTCGACCCTCCCGTCTCGGGGTCCTCTCGGCGTTCGCCGGCGCCGGCATCGAATTCTCCTGGGGCGGGAGGTTGCCAACCGCTCCCGATGGCGATTGGCTGCACCGAGAGAGATTCGATACGACAGCGTTGCGTAACTCTTGGGCTCTCGCCCCGGACAGGCGCTTGGAGGGCAGAGATGGGAAGAGCTGAGCAGCACGCATACGAGCGCCGATGGCTGATACTCGCCGTGCTCTGCTTCAGCCTCCTCATCATCGTCCTCGACAACTCCATCCTCAACGTCGCCATACCGACCATCGTGCGAGACCTCGACGCGAGCAACAGCCAGCTGCAGTGGATCGTCGACGCGTACACCCTCGTGTTCGCCGGGCTGCTCCTCACCGCCGGCTCGCTGGGCGACCGCTACGGCCGCAGGGGGGCGCTGCAGATCGGCTTCGTCATCTTCGGCCTGGGTTCGCTGGTCTCCGCCCTGGCCACCAGCGCCGACCAGCTCATAGCGACCAGGGCGCTCATGGGCGTGGGTGGAGCTCTCATCATGCCTGCGACGCTGTCGATCATCACGAACGTGTTCCCCGCCGGAGAGCGCGGCCGCGCCATAGGGGTCTGGTCAGGAGTGGCTGGGCTGGGCGGCGCACTCGGGCCTCTCACGGGTGGCTTCCTCGTGGAGCACTTCTACTGGGGCTCGGTGTTCCTGGTGAACATCCCCATCGTGGTGCTCGGGATCCTGGCGGGGGCCCTGATCATCCCCACCTCGAAGGACCCTCAAGCCTCCAAGCTCGACCCGCTCGGGGCTGTGCTCTCGATCGTGGGCCTCACCGCCCTGCTCTACGCGATCATCGAGGCCCCGGCGAAGGGCTGGGGCGAGCCCCCGATCCTCGCGACGCTCATCGGCGGGCTGGCGCTGCTCGGGGTGTTCATCTGGTGGGAGCGGCGGATCGATCACCCGATGCTCGACGTGGACGTCTTCAGGAACCCTCGGTTCAGCGCCGCCAGCGGAGCCATCTCGGTGGTCTTCTTCGCCATGTTCGGTTCCATCTTCCTGCTGACGCAGTACTTCCAGTTCGTCTTGGGGTTCACTCCGCTGGAGACCGGCGTGCGGATGATCCCCTTCGCAGCGTCGATGATGGTGTTCGCCCCCAGCAGCGCCCGCATAGCCGAGCGCTTCGGCACCAAGGCCACGGTCACCTTGGGGCTCGTGATGGTCACCGTGGGGCTCGTGACCATGGCGAGCCTCCAGGTCGACAGCAGCTACGCCGACGTCGTGTGGCGGCTCATGCTCATCGCCGCGGGGATGGGCCTCACCATGGCGCCGGCGACCGACTCGATCATGGGTTCCCTCCCCCTCGCCAAAGCCGGCGTGGGCTCGGCCATCAACGACACCACGCGCCAGGTGGGAGGAGCGTTGGGCGTCGCCGTGATCGGGAGCGTCCTGTCGTCCACCTACGGCGCCAGCGTGACCCAGTTCTTCTCGGGACGGCCCGAGGTCGACCCGGGTCTGATCGAGACTGCGAAGTCGTCGCTGGGAGGAGCGGCATCGGTCGCAGCCGAGCTGCCCGCCCTGGGTAGCGAGCTGCTCGCCACCGCCAACCAGGCCTTCGTCGACGCCTTCCACTGGGGCGTGATCGCCGGGGCGGCGGCGTCGTTCGTGGGTGCCGTGGTCGTCTTCCTCTTCCTGCCCGCCCGTGCCCGCCACGACGACGTGGTGAGCCAGGTGATCGAGTACCGCGAAGAGCACGTGGACGAGCCGGCGGTGGACGACCTGCCGTTCCCCGTGGACGCCCTGGGACCGAACCCGCTCACGTCCGACGGCGGGGAGCCGTAGTCGTGGCCGTGAGCCCAGGTCGGCCACGCAGCCAAGAGGCCGACGAGGCCATCCTCGAGGCGACGCTCGAGCTATTCGCCGTGCACGGCTACGACGGTCTCAGCGTCGAGACCGTCGCCGAGCGGGCCGGTGTCGCCAAGTCGACCCTGTACCGCCGCTACCCGGGCAAGGCCGATCTGGTGCTGGCGGCAGTCAGCTGGGCACGTTCATCGGACGAGCCGGTGCTCGACACAGGATCGCTGCGTGGTGATCTCCTCGAGCTCGCGCGGCGGCTGCGGGCCAAGTTCACCACCGACGAGGCGAGCCAGATGATCACTGCGCTGATGGCGGCGGCGGCCAGCCGGCCCGACCTGGCGAAGGCCCACAAGGCCTTCGTGGCGGAGCGACGTCAGCTGGGCATCCAAGCCCTGCGACGTGCTGTGGAGCGTGGCGACCTGGCCGCCGACACCGATCTCGACCTCCTGCTCGACCTGGTGGGAGGGCCCATCTTCTACAGGGCGTTCGTGAGCCACGGACCCCTCGACGACGAGACCCTCGAAGCGCAGGTGGACCGGGTGATCGGGTCGTTCGACTGAGCTGATCGGTTGGCGGGTCCTCTTACGCGGCTCGCGACAGGCGCAAGAACAAGGCCTCGAGCTGCAGGCGCTCGTTGGGGTTGCGGACGAGGCCCTCTGCGGTGCTCTGGATCGCCCGAAGCGCCTCGAGCGAGGCGGAGGGTCGGGCCTCGGTGGCGAGCCTGTCGCGGTAGTGGCGAGCCAGGGTCGCCAGGCCGAGGCGGAGCTCGTCGGTGCGGTACCGACGCTCGGTGCGCTTGTGGCGCTCGATCACCTCCCGCCTGCCGGCACCCCGCTCACCCGTGGCAGCTACGCGCTCGTCGAGCGCCGCCAGCTCCTGCTCGTGGGTGGAGCGCAAGGGGACCATGGCGTCGTCGATGACCGCCAACACCTCCTCCGCGCTGAGCGCCGCCGCTGAACCGGTGCCGTCGAGCCGGCTGGGCAGCTCCTCCCAGAGGCGCTGCCGGAGCGCCAGGCGCTCGTCGGCCACCAGGACGCGGGCTCGCGCCAGATCACCGCTGGAGGCCTGGGCGGCAGCCCTTGCGTGGGTCTCGTCGGCCCCCTCTGCGATGAGCTGGGAGACGACTGCCTCGTAGGGCACGGGGCCGAGGTCGACCCGCACGCAGCGAGAGGCGAGGGTGACCAGGTCGGGCGTGACCTGCTCGGCGAGCACCACGAACACCGTGCCGGTCGGCGGCTCCTCCACGACCTTCAGGAGCTTCGGACCCACCACGGCCGTGACCAGGTGGAACTCGTCGAGCACCAGCACCTTCCGCTTGCCCTCCACCGGGGTGCGGCTGGCCCGCTCGACGATCTGCGACGCCTGCTCAGCGCTGATCGAGGCTCCTACCCTCTCCACCACGACCAGGTCGGGGTGTGCTTCCGCCAGGGCCAGCTGTACGTGGCGCTCGGCGTCGGGTTGGCCCTCCGCCAGCACCTCCCCGGCAAATGCCCTGGCCAGCGACCGCTTGCCGCTCCCCTTCGGCCCTACGAGCAGGTAGGCGTGCACGGGAGCCTTGGCCGCCGACCGCAGCTCGGCCACGGCGGCAGGTTGGCCCACGACGCTCTGCCACGGATCGATCACGCCGACAGTTGTAGCCGCTCGATCGGACTCGGAGGCGCTGGCCGCAGAGGCGACTCGATCATGTTGTGGCACTGCTCTTCTGCCGTTCCTCTTCAACGAAGGAGGCCGGGGCGTGAGCCCCGGCCTCCTCCAACTCGGGCCCTTGGGCCCTA
>CAZHBH010000087.1:0-7870 GCA_964530525.1 uncultured Rhabdothermincola sp.
GTTCGCACCACGTTGAAGAACCTGCGCAACGGGACCACGCTCGACCGCACCTTCCGCGCCGGCGAGAAGGTGAACCGAGCGGTCATCGACAAGCGCGAGATGCAGTTCCTCTACCGCGAGGGCAGCGACTACGTGTTCATGGACAACACGAGCTACGAGCAGCTGCACGTGAGCACCGACGCGCTCGGATCGGCCCACAACTACCTGGTGGAGGGCTCGGTGGCCGTGATCGAGCTCTACGACACCGAGATCGTGGGGGTGGAGATCCCCGCCTCGGTGGAGCTGATCATCTCCGACACCGAGCCTGGCCTCCAGGGCGATCGAGTTTCTGGCGCCCGCAAGCCGGCCACCCTCGAGACGGGGTTGGTGGTGCAGGTCCCGCTGTTCGTGAACCCCGGCGACAGGGTGAAGGTCGACACTCGCAGCGGCGACTACATCACCCGGGCGTGAGCGCCGACCTCGAGTTCGCCGACGATCTCAGCTGCTGGTGCCCGAACCGACCCGGCCGGGACGGGCGGAGGGCCTGCCTGGTGCCACGATGAGCTACCAGGGCGGTGTCGGCAGCCGCAGGGAGGCTCGTGAGCGGGCCCTGTCGCTGCTCTACGAGGCGGAGTCGAAGGGGTTGTCGGCGGGCGAGGTGGTGGCGCAGCTGCCGGCTCCTCCCGAGCCCTTCTCCGTGGAGTTGGTGGAGGGCGTCGACGCCTACCTCGGCGAGATCGACGAGCTGATCGGCCGCCTGGCCGAGGACTGGAGCGTGCAGCGCATGCCGGCGATCGATCGGGCAATCCTGCGGCTCGCCACCTTCGAGCTCGCCCACCGCCCCGAGATCCCCACCGCCGCCATCGTCTCCGAGGCCGTCGAGCTGGCCACCCAGTACTCCACCGACGACTCCAGCAAGTTCGTCAACGGCCTCCTCGCCGCCGTCGCCACCGAGCTCCGCCCTACCTGACCGCGGCGAGGACATCCCGATGCGCACCTGCGCGGAGAGGCAGCTCGGGACCAGCGCACGAAGAAGGGCGGCCCGATAGCTTCGGGAGCAGACCCCGCCCGCTCTTGTGGTCGGTCGGTCCCGGCGACCGCGATGCGACCCCGGGTACACTTGGTAAGAGAGCAGTTTCACCAAGTGGAGGTGGTCAGATGGGGAGCGCGGCGTTCCGACTGTCGACTTCGGGTCAGATGAGCCTTCCAGCTGCCGTGCGTCGTCGCTGGAATCTCGAGAAGGGTGGCCAGGTAGAGGTCATCGACTTGGGGTTCGGGGTGCTGACGGTCCCCATGGGCGAGGCACGGCGACTCCTCGACGCGATCCTTCCCGCCGATGTGCACTACGCGGCTGTCTTCGACGATGACGATCCTGATCTGGCTACTACATGACGGTCGTCCTCGACGACCATCTGATTCGCGACTGGATGACCCGACGAGACGATTCCCTCGTCGAGGCGGTGCAGGGGGAGCAGATCGCCACCACGAACCTCTGGACCGTGCGGCTCTGCAAGAGTGCCGCCAGCGCAAGTGGCGGAGCTCTACTTCAGGGTTGGAGTGAGGTGGAGCGGCGCATCTTGATCAAGAACCTCGTCGCCCTACCCGATGAGGTGACCGTGCTCCCCATGAGAGACCTTGCCTGGAGGATGGGAGAGCTGATGGCGAGCCACACAGGGCTGTCAGCGTTGGGCGCGGAGGCAGTGGCGGCTGCGGTGGAGCTCAACGGAAGGCTCCTCGTGTCAGCCCGGGACGATGGCCCTGGGATTCGTCGATGCTGCACGGTGCTCGACGTCGACTACCGGGCACTCCCTCGTTGAGAGGGACGTGAGACGGGGATGTTCGATCGTTGAGATCGCAGGAACCGGACTGCGGTGGAGCGTGCGAACAAGAACGAGGCCACGTTCAGGCTGCACCTTCTCGCCTACGCGTTGCGAGCTCACTGGTTGGTGTGCTGGTCGCCAGCTGTTGAGGGGGGTGGTCGGCGGTCTCACAGCGCTGATCGTCGCCGCCGTGATCAGCGTGGCGATGTTCGTCACCTGAGCTCGTGCTGGGCGTCGAGGCGGGCCGTGCAGAGCTTGGCCGGGCCGTTGCGGCCGGCGCTCTGGAGGGTGACCTCCGTCGGAGGTCCGATGAGCTCGATCACGTGGCCGCGGTTGGGGTTGAAGATGATGAACTGCTCGGGCGTGGCGCCCGGACCGGATGCGCTGATGCGGACGAAGCCCCCGTCTATGAAGAGGTGCTCTCCAGTGTCGAGGCGGTGGGGCACCGAGCCGTCGGGCTGGGTGCACGTCATGTCCGACGGCAGCGCCGCGTCGAGCTGGTAGAGCGAGAGCCTGAAGGTGGCCGCAGCGACCAGAGCGTCGTCGAGCGGGCCCGGATCGGGGAGCCAGCCCTCGTCGAGCCCTTGGCGGAGCCACCTCATCGTCACCTCCGGGGCGTTGAACCACTCGGGAGCGGGGTGCAGGTCGTCGGGCGCGCCGGCGGCTGCGGGGACGCGGGGGAGCGTCAGCAGCAGCTCCCGCGCCGCCGCGATGTGCTCGGCGCGGCCCTCCAGCTGGTCTAGCTCGGCCAGGTTGTACGGGATGCCCACGAGCATGGCGATGAAGGCCAGGGCCCCGATGGGCTTCCAGCGCCTCCAGAGCGCATCCACCGCTACGGCCAGCGCCGGGAGGACGAGGGCGACCACCACCGGGAAGTACCGGGTCTCTCGGGCGCTCTCAGCGCCGAAGACCCCGGCACGGCCCATGGCGCTGGAAACCAGGAAGAGGGCGGCGCCCACCAGCATCGCCGCTGGTACCGCTGCTCGGCGGCGCAGCTCGTCGCTGCTCATGGAGCTCCAGGCGAGGATCAGGCCCACGACCGCGATCAAGATGAGCACCCCGCCGAGCCAGCGCAGCTGGGCCATGGAGTCGAAGGCAGCGTCGAAGCCCTGGACGACGAACCCCACCACGGTGCCCGGCCCGCCGCTTCGCAGCTGGCCGCGGCCGAACGAGATCCACCAGGTCAGGTACAAGACGGCGAGTGGCAGCACCTGGAAGGCGGCCGCCCGCCAGCCCCGGCGGGCCAACGTGGCCATGCCGGTGACGGCCACCATCGCCACGCCTATGCCCGAGCACCCGATGGCAACCAACCCTGCGCCGAGGGCTGCCCAGTCGCGCCACGAGCGCAGGTCGAGCGGCCCGTCGCGGTCGGCGGCGAGCAGCAGCTGGCCGAGCCCGAAGGCGAGCGAGCCCACGAAGGTGATCTGCACGGCGAACACGATGTTCTCCGCGCCTGAGCCGAGGAACAGGAACACCGACGCGGCCGCCGTGGCGATCCACGGTCCCACGCCGGCTCCCCGCACCACCGCCCGCAGGAGCGCGGCGGACGCCAGGTGCAGCACTATCACCATCAGCTGGTAGGGCAGGTAGCTGCTCAGGTGGAAGAGGTGCCACCAGGCTCGCAGGACGATGATGGGCAGGATGTGGAGGTGGTCGTTGTGCGGCCGCAGCAGATCGGCCGGGTCGCTGAGGATGTTGCGGTTGGCGAGGTAGTCCCATTCGTCGGCGAAGAACCACTGGTCGCGGCCCACCGCCACGTAGAGCACGAGCGCTGCTGCCACCAGTGCCCCGAACGTCCATGCCGCCCACCGAGCGCTGCTGGCAGGTGTCCCGTTCATGCGGTTCGGACCCTAGGGGAGGGCCGAGCCGGGCGCAGTGACCGGGGTCGGACCCGGCGTGGCGGTGCTAACCTCCAGGTCTGACCGTGAAGCGGGTCCCGTGAGGCCCGTACGGACAGGAGGAGCCGCGTGGCTGAGCGCGAGAGACGTCTGACGCCCCCATATGGGGGCGTTTTCGTTGCCCGGAAGAGGGTGATGACCGCTCAGGACATGCAGCGGGCCACCTGGCGGATGGCGCACGAGATCGTCGAGCGCAACCACGGGACCGACGACGTGGTGCTGGTGGGGCTGCAGACCGGGGGTCTCCCACTCTCCGCCCGGCTGGCCGAGGTTCTCCAGGAGATCGGCCACCACGAGGTGCCCGTAGGAACGATCGACGTGGCCTTCTACCGCGACGACATCGGCCTCCGTCCCGTGCTGCCCGAGGCGGCCACGGAGATCCCCGGCGACCTCGACGGACGGGTGGTCGTGCTGGTCGACGACGTGCTGTTCACCGGCCGCACCATCAGGGCGGCGCTGGACGCGCTGCACGACTACGGCCGCCCGAGGGCGGTTCAGCTGGCGGTGATGGTCGACAGGGGCCACCGGGAGGTGCCCATCCGCCCCGACTTCGTGGGCAAGAACCTGCCCACCCGGCGCGACGAGGTGGTCGACGTCAACGAGGACGGGGTGGACCTCGGGGAGATGGTCAAGTGAGCAACCTCCTGTCCGTGGCCGACCTCGGGCCGGATGGCATCGAGGAGGTGCTGCGCCTCACCGACTCGTTCGTCGAGGTGAGCGAGCGGGCCATCCCGAGGGTCCCAGCCCTGCGGGGCAAGACCGTTGCCTCGCTGTTCTTCGAGGAGTCGACGCGCACCCGCCTCTCGTTCGAGACGGCCGCCAAGCGCCTCTCCGCCGACACGATGACCTTCAACGTCTCCAGCTCCTCGCTCTCCAAGGGGGAGTCGGTGCGCGACACGGTGGAGACGATCGCCGCCATGGGCGTCGACGCCATGGTGGTGCGGCACCGCTCGGCGGGGGTACCGGCGCAGGTCGCCCGGTGGGTCCCAGGTGTCACGGTGGTGAACGCCGGCGACGGTTGGCACGAGCACCCCACCCAGGCCTTGCTCGATTGCTACACCATCCGTCGCCGCCTCGGCACCGTGGCGGGTCGCCAGGTGGCCATCGTCGGCGACGTGAAGCACAGCAGGGTCGCCCGGTCCAACGTGGCGGCGCTCAGCGCGCTGGGAGCCGAGGTGACGCTCGTGGCGCCGCGCACGCTGCTCCCGCCCAGCCTGGAGGGGTGGCCCGTGAGCGTCTCGCAGAACCTCGACGAGGTTCTGCCGAAGGTCGACGTGGTGTACCTGCTGCGCATGCAGAGCGAGCGCCAGACCGAGTCGCTGGTGCCTTCGCTGCGCGAGTACACCGCCACCTACGGCCTCACCCGACGGCGTGCCGGGCTCATCTCGCCCGCCGCCCTGGTGATGCACCCCGGCCCCATGAACCGGGGGGTGGAGATCGCGGCGGAGGTGGCCGAGATGCCCAACGCGGTGCAGCTCGACCAGGTCCGCAACGGAGTCGCCGTGCGGATGGCCGTGCTGTTCTGGCTGCTCGGGTCGGGATCGCAGATGGAGAACCTGACGGCAAGTGGGGAGAGCTCGGATGTCTGATGTGGTCACGCTGGTCAAGGGCGGCCAGGTGGTCGACCAGCACGGGGAGCGCACGGCCGACGTGGCCATCGGCTCCGACGGGCAGATCGTCGCCGTCGGTCCGGATCTGGACGCTCCAGGCGCCGCCGTGCTCGACGCCTCGGGGTGCGTGGTCGCCCCGGGTCTCGTCGACCTGCACACCCACCTGCGCGAGCCCGGCCACGAGGAGGCCGAGACCGTCGAGACCGGTGCCAGGGCCGCAGCGGTCGGTGGCTTCACCGCCGTGGTCGCGATGCCCAACACCGAGCCCGCCCTCGACAGCGCGGGGGTGATCCGCCACGTGCAGGAGCTGGGAGCGGCCGCTGCTTGCGACGTGCGCTCCAGCGCCGCGATCACCGTGGGCAGGGCGGGCGAGCACCTCACCCCCATGGCAGAGCTGGCAGCGCTGGGGGTGCGGATCTTCACCGACGACGGCAGGGGTGTGCAGGACGCACGCCTCATGCGCAGGGCCCTGGAGTACGCGAGCGGCCTCGGCGTGACCCTTGCCGAGCACTGCGAGGTGGAGGCGCTGTCCGACGGCGGGCACATGCACGAGGGCGAGTGGTCGTCGCGGCTCGGCCTCCCGGGCATCCCCGCCGAGGCCGAGGAGCTGATGGTGATGCGCGACATCGCCCTCGCCAGGCTCACCGGGGGACGGGTGCACCTCCAGCACCTCTCCACAGCGGGCTCGGTGGAGCTGGTGCGCAGGGCGAAGGCAGAAGGGTCGAGCATCACGGCGGAGGCCTGCCCGCACCACTTCACCCTCACCCACGCCGAGGTGCAGTCGTACGACCCGGTGTTCAAGGTCAACCCCCCGCTGCGCTCCGAGACCGACGTGGCGGCGGTGCGCGCGGGTCTGGCGGACGGCACCATCGATGCCATCGCGACCGACCACGCCCCACACGCAGCCCAGACCAAGCAGGCGCCGTTCCAGGAAGCGCCTTGCGGCATGACCGGCCTGGAGACGGCGCTGGCCCTCGCCCTCACGGAGCTGCACCTGCCCATCGGGCAGGTGCTTGCTCTCATGTCTTGGCAGCCGGCCGCGATCGCCGGGATCGACGACGTCCACGGAGGGCCTGTGGCCGAGGGAAGAGCTGCGAACCTCTGCGTGATCGACACGGCGGCCACCTGGGTGGTGGATCCCCGCGCCATGGTGAGCCACAGCACCAACACCCCCTACGCGGGTCGCAAGCTCACCGGGAGGGTGCGCCACACAGTCTTGTTCGGAGAACCCGTCGTCGTCGACGGGGAGCCGCAGCGATGAGTGGGACCATCCGAGAGGCGCTGCTGGTGCTCGCCGACGGCACCACGTTCGAGGGCGAGGCGATCGGAGCCGAGCCGGACGGGGGGGTCGCCTCGGGTGAGGTGGTGTTCAACACGGTGCTCACGGGATACCAGGAGGTGATCACCGACCCGTCGTACGCGGGTCAGATCATCACATTCACCTATCCCCACATCGGCAACTACGGCACGACACCCCTCGACGACGAGGCCGGCCGCCCCCACTGCCGGGGCGTGATCGTCCGGGAGCTGTCGAGGCGGCCGAGCAACTGGCGGTCCGAGGGGACGCTCGACAGCTTCTTGAAGGCGACCGGAACGCCTGGCATCGCCGGCATCGACACGCGTCGGCTGACCCGCCACATCCGCGACGCCGGTGCCATGCCCGGGGCCTTCGGGACGGCCGACGAGACCACGCTCAAGGACGCCGCCATGGCCGAGCCCGGCACCGACGGGGTCGACCTGGTATCCCAGGTCACCACGCCCGAGCCCTACACGTGGGGGGAGGGCCGCTGGCGGGTGGTGGCCTACGACCTGGGGATCAAGGCGACCATCCTCGCCCAGCTCGGGCAGATCGCCACGGTGGAGGTGGTGCCGGCGCACACCCCGGCGAGCGAGGTGCTCGACAGGGCGCCTGACGGCGTCTTCTTGTCCAACGGCCCGGGGGATCCAGCGATGGTCGCCCAGGTGGCGGATGCGATCGGGGAGCTTCTCGGCGAGGTCCCGATCTTCGGGATCTGCCTGGGTCACCAGCTCTTGGGCTCCACGCTCGGCGCCGGAACCTACAAGCTCCCCTTCGGTCACCACGGTGGCAACCACCCCGTGAGGCGCCTGGCCACGGGCGCCGTCGAGATCACGAGCCAGAACCACAGCTACGCCGTCGACGACGCCTCCGGCGGGGTCTCGGCCTTCGAGGTGACCCACCGGAACCTGAACGACGGGGTGGTGGAAGGGATCCGCGCCCTCGAGGCCCCGGCCTTCGGCGTCCAGTACCACCCCGAGGCGGGACCGGGTCCGCACGACGCCCGCTACCTGTTCGGGGAGTTCGACCACCTCATGGAAGCCTTCAGCAAGGGGAAGAAGTAGTTGCCGCGGCGTGACGACCTCAACTCGATCCTGGTCATCGGATCGGGGCCGATAGTCATCGGCCAGGCCTGCGAGTTCGACTACTCGGGCACCCAGGCGTGTCGGGTGCTGCGCGAAGAGGGCTACCGGGTGATCCTGGTGAACTCCAACCCGGCGACGATCATGACCGATCCGGACTTCGCCGACGCCACCTACGTCGAGC
>CAZHBH010000088.1:0-7553 GCA_964530525.1 uncultured Rhabdothermincola sp.
TTCCTCTTCGATGATCTCGTTGCAAAGGTCAATGCACTCGTCGCAGATGTAGACGCCAGGTCCGGCGATGAGCTTCTTCACCTGCTTCTGCGACTTGCCGCAGAACGAGCACTTGAGAAGCTCGCCTCCGTCCCCGAACTTGGCCACTGCGACTCCCGATCTCTCGTGTGCTGGTGCGCTGCCTGGGTTGGATCGCTGACCCGGTCAGCTGACCGCGCTTATGGGGCCGCTGACATCCGCCAGCTGCCGGGCGGCTATGACCTCATCGATGATGCCGTACTCGCGGGCCTCAGCGGCGGACATCACGAAGTCGCGGTCCGTGTCCTTGTGCACCTTGTCGATGGATTGGCCCGTGTGAGCTGCGAGGATCTCCTCGAGCAGCGTTCTGAGGCGGTTGATCTCTCGTGCTGCCAACTCGATGTCGGTCGCTTGGCCGTAAGCCTCTGAGTAGGGCTGGTGCAACAGCACCCGGGTGTGCGGGAGCGCCAGGCGCTTCCCCTTCGTCCCCGCTGCGAGGAGCACGGCGGCAGCCGAGGCCGCCTGACCGAAGCAGATGGTGGAGACGTCGTTCTTGACGAACTGCATCGTGTCGTAGATGGCGAGGAGCGCCGTGATCGACCCGCCCGGGGAGTTGATGTAGAGGTTGATGTCCTTGTCGGGGTTCTCCGACTCCAGGTGGAGCAACTGGGCGCAGATGAGGTTCGCGATCGTGTCGTCGATGGGTGTACCGACGAAGATGATGTTCTCCTTGAGGAGCTTGGAGTAGAGGTCGAAGCCCCGCTCTCCCTGAGGGGTCTTCTCGAAGACGTTAGGTACGAGATAGCTCCTGGGGTTCATCGGTCATCCTCTCCGTCAGCCTCGGCTGGATCCGGGTCGTCCTCGACTTGGAGGCTGGCTCGATCGATCGGCTGGCCCTCCTGGTCGACGAGCTCCGCGTGCTCGACGAGCCACTCGAGAGCCTTTCGCTTCCTCAGATCGGAGCGTACCGCCTGGGTCTGCTCGGCGCGCTCGAAGCGCTCGCGAACCTGCTCGACGTCCAGCTCGAGCCTGGCCGCCACCTCCGCGTACTCGTCTTCGAGGTCCTGGTCGTCGACCTCGATGCCCTCGGCTTCGGCCACGGCCCTGAGGGCCAGGTCCACGCGGGCGCTGAGGGTGGCCGCATCGCGGAGCTCCGCGACGAACTGCCCCTGGTCGCGACCTGTGCCGGCCAGCCACTGATCGATCGTGAGGCCCTGCGCCTGGAGGCGTAGAGCGATGTCGTTGATCCGGTCCTGGAGCTCCGAGGCGATCAGAGCCTCGGGGATCTCGTCGTCTACCAGCTCGGCCAGGCCCTCGGCGACCCTCTCCCGCAGCGCCATCTGCGCCTGGGAGCGACGGATGCGCCCGAGCCGCTCGCGCAGGTCGGAGCGCAGCTCCTCCAGGGTCTCCATCTCCGAGGCCGTCGCCGCGAAGGCATCGTCCAGGTCGGGGAGGCGGCGGGCCTGGACGTCCTTGACCAGCACCCTCAGCTCGATGGGATCCCCCTCGGGATCGGCGGGGTGCTGCGCCTCGAACTGCAGGATCGCGCCGGGACGGGAGCCGTGCAGCTGCTCGTCGAGCTCGGGGACGACTGCGGCGCTGCCGACCTGGTAGAGGTAGTCGTCGGCGGTCAGGCCCTCGATGGGCTCGCCCGCCTGGCTGCCGGCGATGTCGATCGTCACGAAGTCGTCGTCGACCGCTGGCCGGTCCACCGCTTCGAGCTCGCCGTGCTGGATCCGGAGCCGCTCGATCTGCTCGTCGACGTCCTCGTCGGTCGCCTCGGGTGACGGCAGCACGACCCTCAGCCCCTCGTAGCCCGGGACGACGACGCGGGGTCGCACCTCCACGACGGCATCGAAGGCGACCGCTCCAGACTCCACGCCGTCCGTGAGGTCGATCTCCGGGGAGGCGATCACGTCCACGTCGTGCTCCCGCACGGCTTGGGCGTAGTAGTCGGGGACAGCGTCGGAGATCGCCTGCTGGCGCGCCGCCTCTGTCCCTATGCGGGCCTCCAGCACCCTGCGGGGCGCCTTGCCGGGTCGGAACCCGGGGATGCGGACCTCCCTTGCGATCTTCTTGAAGGCCGCGTCTATGGCGGTCTCCAACTCCTCCTCGTCGACCGTGATCGAGAGCTTGACCTTGTTGCCCTCTAGGGGCTCGACGGTGGTCTTCACAGACGGGCGAGTGTACTGCCAGACTGTCGCAGCCGATCCCAACCCTCGAGGGGCGCCCGCATGACGAAGATCACCGCCGATCGCTTCGACGCCGTCCTCTTCGACCTCGACGGCGTCCTCACCAAGACGGCAGCCGTGCACGCGAGGGCTTGGGAGCAGATGTTCGACTCCTTCCTGAAGGACCACGCCAGGCGCGAGCACGAGCGCTACGAGCCCTTCAGGCAGCCCGACGACTACGTCGCCTACCTGGACGGTGAACCTCGCTACGACGGGGTGAGGAACTTCCTCGCCTCTCGTCACATCACCCTTCCCGAAGGCTCCCCCGACGATCCGCCGACGGCCCTGACCGTCTGCGGCCTGGGGAACCGCAAGGACGGCTTGGTCCAGACCGAGCTCGCCACCAACGGCGTGGAGGTCTACGAGGGTTCGGTTGCGCTGCTGAAGGCCGTCCGGGCCGCCGGGATCAAGACCGCTGTGGTCTCGTCGAGCAAGAACTGCAAGAACGTCATCGAGGCGGCAGGGATAGCGGACCAGTTCGATGCCCGCGTCGACGGCTACGCCGTGGAGGAGGGCGGGATGGCAGGCAAGCCCGCACCCGACACGTACCTGGCCGCGGCCAAGGAGCTGGGAGCCCAGCCGGCTAGGGCGGTGGTCCTGGAGGACGCGCTGGCCGGGGTCGAGTCGGGGCGCAACGGGCACTTCGGGCTCGTGGTCGGGGTCGACCGAGCGAACCAGGCCGACGCCCTGCGCTCGCACGGCGCCGACATCGTCGTGACCGATCTCGCCACGCTGATCCCATGACCATCTCTCCCGACGACGGCGGACCTGACCAGGCGACCTCGCCGGGCATCGCCGAGCCCCAGGCCAGCTACCCGATCGAGGGCTGGCACATCCGGGAGACCGACTTCGACGCCAACGCCCTGGGAGCTAGCGAGACGCTCTTCTCCACGGCCAACGGCTACCTCGGCCTGCGGGCGAACCTCGACGAGGGGACACCTTCCGTCGAGCACGGCACGTACCTGAACGGCTTCTACGAGACGCGGCCGTACGTGTACCCCGAGTCGGCCTACGGCTTCGCTCGCGACGCACAGACCATGCTCAACGTGACCGACGGCAAGGTGATCCGCCTCAAGGTCGATGGCGAGGACCTCGACATCACCACTGGGACCCTCGTGCAGCACGAGCGGGTGCTGGACCTGCGCCAGGGCTACTCCGGCCGAGAGGTCGTGTGGGAGTCGCCCGGAGGCAAGCGCATCTCGCTTCGGACCCGGCGGTTGGTGTCTCTCGCGCATCGCCACCTCGCCTGCATCGAGTACGAGGTGACCGCGCTCGAGGAGGCCCTCGCGCTCGAGATCTCCTCGGAGCTCGTCGCGAACGAGAGCGACAGCACCCGCGGGGACGACCCCAGGGAGGTCGCCTCGTACTGGGGCCAGGTGCTCCAGCCCGCGCGGGAGCACCTGGACGGGACCCGACTCGCCCTAGGGCACACCGTCGCACGCAGCGGCCTCGCCATCTGCTGCGCCGCCGACCACCACATCACCTCCGACCACGAGGTGGAGGTGACCAACGGAAAGGAAGACGGCTCTCGCGTGTGGACCACCTTCGACGTGAGGGCGGAGGTCGGCATCCCGTTCAGGTTCGTGAAGTACCTCGCCTACACGTACGGGCCTGCGTCGGAGCAAGACGAGCTCCACGAGCGGGCCGAGAGCCTCCTCGACCACTCCCTCTCGAGGAGCATGCCCGAGCTCATCGGGATGCAGACGAGCATCCTCGACTCGTTCTGGCAGGACTGCCACCTCACGGTGGACGGCGACGACGCCGTGCAGCAGGCCGTTCGCTTCGGACTCTTCCAGATCATGCAGGCGTCCGCCCGTGCCGAGCAGACCGGCATACCCGCCAAGGGCCTCACCGGGCAGGGCTACGGAGGTCACTACTTCTGGGACATGGAGACCTACGTGCTCCACGTGCTCACATACCTCTCACCGGAGCACACCGCTCGTGCGCTGCGGTTCCGCCACGCGACCCTCGACGCGGCGCGTGCGAGGGCCGCCGAGCTCTCACTGCCCGGCGCCCTCTACCCATGGCGGACGATCAACGGGCACGAGGCCTCCGCGTTCTTCCCCGCCGGCACGGCCGAGTACCACATCAATGCCGACGTGGCCGAAGCGATCCAGCACTACGTGGAGGTGACAGGCGACGAGCAGTTCCTCGTGGAGCACGGCGCGGAGATGCTCGTCGAGACCGCCCGGATGTGGGCCGGACTCGGGTTCTTCGACGACTCGCGTGACGGCGCCTTCTGCATCAACGACGTCACGGGCCCCGACGAGTACACGGCCATCGTCGACAACAACACGTTCACCAACCTCATGGCCCGCGCGAACCTCGAGCACGCCGTGGCTGCGGTCGAGAAGATGAAGGCGGCCCACACCGACGCCTTCGCCGAGCTGGCAGCGAAGCTCTCGCTGGACGACGCAGAGGTCGACCTATGGCGCCGGGCCGCGGAGAAGATGTACGTGCACCGCGACGACCGCCTGGGCATCCACGGCCAGGACGACTCGTTCCTCGACAAGGAACCCTGGGACATCTCCACCATCCCTGCGGAGAAGCGCCCGCTCCTGCTGCACTTCCACCCGCTGCACCTCTACAGGCGCCAGGTGATCAAGCAGGCCGACCTCGTGCTGGCGATGTTCCTCCAGGGGCACCGCTTCACCGACGCCGAGAAGCGCGCGAACTTCGACTACTACGACCCCATCACGACAGCCGACTCATCGCTTTCGCTGTGCATCCAGGCGATCATGGCGGCCGAGGTCGGGCACGTCGACAAGGCGTGGGAGTACACCCGGCACACCGCTCTCACCGACCTGGACGACGAGGCGGGGAACGTCCACGACGGGATCCACATCGCATCGGTGGCCGGTACGTGGATGGCCCTGGTGTGCGGGTTCGGAGGGCTGCGCAGGCACGAGGGGAAGCTCTCGTTCAAGCCGCAGCTCCCGAGCGCCTTGAAGGGCCTGACCTTCCGATTGCGCTACCGGGATCGCATGCTGGAGGTGGACGTCAAGCCCGAGAGCACCACCTACTCGCTGCACCGGGGCGACGACGTGGAGATCGCCCACAAGGGCACTCCGCTGACGGTCACCAGCACGCAACCGGTGACCGTCGACAACTGAACCCGACCTGCGGGCCGCGCTTCGCGCACGACCCGCAGGTCCGCGAGCTCAGGACCTTGCGAACCGCCTCGCCTGGACGGAGAGGTAGATCTCGGCGAGGCCCACGATGATCAGGTCGATCCCGATGATCACGGCCAGTGCCCACAAGGTGATCTTCGGCCACGCGATCGCCAGGATGCCCACCACGAGCTCCACGAAGCCGGCGAAGGCCCACAGCCCGTAGAGGTGCGGCCGGCCCGCGAGTGACCCGACCATGCGCACGAGCCCTCGGACGATGAGGGCGATCCCGATGATCAGCACCAGGGCCCAGACCGTGATGCTCGGCCAGACGACGGCGACGATGCCTGCCGCGATGGAGAGCACGCCCCAGAGGATGGGGACCCACATGCTCGAACCCCATCGAGACGACACGATCAGATCGCCGATGCCGTTGACCAGGAAGGACACGGCGATGATTATCACGAGTGCCAAGATCGTGATGTGCGGCCAGACGATCGCGATGATCCCTGCCGCCAACGAGACCAGGCCCAGCAGGAGACCCAGCCACCACATGCTGGCCGCCCTGCGGGCAGCCTCCTCGTCTACGACTACCACTGCCTCGGTCATCAGACCTCCTTGCCACGCGATGTCGAGAGCTCGTCCAGAGCGGGTGCTCGAACGGAACCGAGCAGAAGTTAGGTCACTCGCCTGCGCCAGGCGGGGATGAGGTCGGCGGGGATCACGGAGCGGCCGACTGGACCTGCTCGCGCGCCCAGCGGTAGTCGGCCTTGCCGGCAGGCGAGCGGATGATCTCGTCGAGGTAGACGAAGGCCTTGGGCAGCTTGTATCGAGCGACGTGGCGCTCGGCCTCGGCCAGCAGATCGGCGTCGACCACAGCGCTGCCCTCCCGCAGCTGGACGAGCGCGACCACCTCGTTGCCCCACCGCTCCGAGGGACGTCCCACCACCACCACGTCGTACACCGCCGGGTGCTGGGCTATCGCCTGCTCGACCTCCTCGGCGAAGATCTTCTCGCCGCCGGAGTTGATGGTCACCGCCTCCCGGCCTAGGAGCTCCAGCGAGCCGTCGTCGAGCAGGCGGGCGCGATCGCCCGGGATGCTGAACCGGACACCGCCGATCACCGGAAAGGTCTTGGCCGTCTTGGAGGCGTCGCCCAGGTACCCGAGCGGCACCCTGCCCCTCCGGGCCAGCCAGCCGATTCCGTCGTGTCCCGCTTCGAGGACCTTGGCGAGGTCTTCGTCGACCACCACCGTGTCGGGGTCGGGTGCGAACGTACCGGTGGTCGCCTTGGCCCCGGCCATCGATCCGTGGCTCATCTGGTACCCGGTCTCGGACGCCCCCACCGCGTCGATGATGATGGTGTTCGGCAGGAGCTGGAGGATGCGATCCTTGAGCGCAGCGTTGAGCGGCGCTCCCCCGTTTGCGATCACCGCGAGGCTGGACGTGTCGTAGCTACCCCTCTCGAGCTCGTCGACGAGGGGCCGGGCGATGGCATCGCCCACGACCGGGATGCTGAGCAACCTCTCGCGCTCCACCGTCTCCCAGACGTCGACCGGGTCGAGCTTGTGCACGTTGCTCGGGACCACCAGGCATCCTCCTGCGGTGATGCCGATGAAGGACGCCCACTGGGCGGCGCCGTGCATGAGAGGAGCCAGCAGCAACGTGCGGAACCCCCCTCCGCCGTCGCGTGCGCCCAGCGCCACCGCTTCGTAGTCGGCGAGGTCCTCGCTGCCGCCGAAGGGGCGGCCGCCCATGGCCGCGATGAAGATGTCGTCCTGCCGCCAGAGCACGCCCTTGGGCATCCCCGTCGTGCCGCCCGTGTAGACGATGTAGAGGTCGTCGGGCGACGGGTCGGTGGAAGGGGGCACGGACGAGGCCACCCCGAGCGCCTCCTCGTAGTCGAGCGCACCCGGCAGAAGCTCGTTGCCCGACTCGTCGGCCACCTGGAGCAGCAGCTCCAGACCGGGCAGCTGGTCACGCACGGCTGCGAGGGTGGGGGCGAACTCTGCGTGGTAGACGATGGCTTTGGCGTTCGCGTCGGAGAGCAGGTAGCGCAGCTCCTCGGCCACGTAGCGGTAGTTGACGTTGAACGGCGCCGATCGTGCCTTGGAGGCGCCGATCATCCCCTCGAGGTACTCGTTGCCGTTGCGCAGGTACAGCGCTAGGTGGTCCTGGCCCGACTCGTGGCCGGC
>CAZHBH010000089.1:0-6762 GCA_964530525.1 uncultured Rhabdothermincola sp.
ATCGCGTAGAGGCGGCCATAGGCGCCGAACATCATCCAGGCGATGTCGTCGCCGATGGTCTCGATCTTCCAGCCCGGCAGGGTGGGGATCATCATCGCCATGTTGGTCTTGCCGCACGCAGAGGGGAACGCAGCAGCCACGTAGCGCTTCTCGCCGTTCGGCGGCGTCACCCCCAACACCAGCATGTGCTCGGCGAGCCAGCCCTCGTCGCGGGCCATTGCCGAGGCGATCCTCAGGGCGAAGCACTTCTTGCCCAGCAGGGCGTTGCCGCCGTAGCCGGAGCCGTACGACCAGATCTCCCGGGTCTCGGGGAAGTGGACGATGTACTTGTTGTCGGCGTCGCAGGGCCAGGGGACGTCGGCCTGGTCGGGCTCGAGGGGAGCGCCCACCGAGTGCAGGCAGGGCACGAAGTCCCCGTCGTCGCCCAGGACGTCGAGGGCGCCCTGGCCCATGCGGGTCATCGTGAACATGTTGACCGCCACGTAAGCGGAGTCGGTCAGCTGCACGCCTATGTGGGCGATCGGGGATCCCAGCGGGCCCATGCTGAAGGGGACCACGTAGAGGGTGCGACCCCGCATGGAGCCTTCGAACAGCTTCGTGAGCTCGGCGCGCATCTCGGCCGGGTCTCGCCAGTTGTTCGTCGGGCCGGCGTCGACCTCTCGTTCCGAGCAGATGAAGGTGCGATCCTCCACTCGGGCGACGTCGGCCGGGTCGGACAGCGCCAGGTAGCTGTTGGGTCGACGCCGGTCGTCGAGCTTTCGGAAGGTCCCGCTCTCCACGAGCAGGTCGCAGAGGTCGGCTCGTTCCTCTTCGGAACCGTCACACCAGTGGATCGAGTCCGGACGCAGGATCTGCGCCCAGCGATCCACCCAGTCGGTCAGCTTCCGGTTGCTGGTCCTGGCTGCCATCGATTCTCCCTACGCGAGTGAACGGGTTCGATCCTACCCCTGCGCGTCGGGCCCGAATCCGGGGGTGCCCATGTCAGCCTCGGAGCCGAGGCGGATCCTGGTGGCGAGCCCGTCGTCGTCCAGGTCGAACACGACGCGCTGTCCCTGGCGGAGCATCCTCAGCAGGGATCCTTCGAGGGCGCCTTCGGCGAGGTCCAGCTCGCGAAGGTCGGCCTCGGCGATGACGACTCCGACTCCCGTGGAGGGGTCGTAGGCCTTGACCACCCCTTGCATCAGCGCACCGCCCGCGTGCTGCGGCTCACGCCGGCAAGCACCTCCGCACTCGGTCGGGGACCCATCAGTGGACCGCTTTGCGGACCTTGCCGGCCTTTATGCACGAGGTGCACACGTTCAGCCGCTTGGGAGTGGCCCCCATCAGGACGCGGACCCGCTGGATGTTGGGGTTCCACCGGCGCTTCGTGCGGCGGTGGGAGTGGCTCACCGACATGCCGAACGACGGCTTCTTGCCGCAGACTTCGCACACCGCAGCCATGGTCACTTCCTTCGTATCGCTTGTTCGCGCGGCCGCCGCGGATCTGCCGGACGGCTCGGGATGGAAAGGACGTCAGGCTAGCGGAGCGGGCTTCCGACCCGCCAGGTGCGAGCCCGCCCGTGGTCGCCGCCGGGCGGGCACCCTGCTGGAGCGGTGGCCCTCTCCGTCGGGTCACTACCATCCCGGCAGTGCGCCCAGAGGCCCTCACCCCCGATGATCTGCGGTTGTGGATGGAGCGCTGCGCCGAGGGCCTGGATGCCCAGAGGGCCCGCCTCGACAGCATGAACGTCTACCCCGTCCCCGACGGCGACACCGGGACGAACCTCGCCGTCACGTTCAAGGCGGTGGTGGCCGAGCTCGACGGCACCGATTCGGACATGCGAGCCACCTGCCTGGCCCTGGTCCGTGGAGCGCTGATGGGCGCCCGGGGGAACTCGGGGGTCATCGTGTCGCAGGTCCTCCGGGGGGCGTGCGAGGTGTGGGCGGGCGCGGACGTGATCGACGGAGCCACCCTCGCTGCAGGCTTCCGCGCAGCGGCGGGCGCGGCTCGGGAGGCCGTGGCCGCACCCGTCGAGGGAACCATCCTCACCGTGCTGGACTCCGCCGCCGCAGCTGCCACCCAGCAGGCCGAGCGCTTGGCGGATCGAGCCGCTGTCGGGAGCGTTGCGTCGGTGGCCAGGCGAGCGGCTGCGGTCGCTCTCGAGGCCACACCGACGCAGCTGGCCGCCCTCGCAGCTGCCGGCGTGGTGGATGCCGGTGGCGCCGGATGGCTGGTGGCCCTCGACGAGCTCGCGGCGCTCACAGGAGCGGACGTGGGGAGCGGATTCGGAGTCACCGACTCCGGCGCTGCTGAGGCGCATGGGGCCCCTCATCCCGAGACCGCCGGCACCGGTGGCCGCTCTCCGGCGGCGCAGATCGCCTACCTGGGTCCCCGCTTCGAGCTGTCTTGCATCCTGGAGGTGGAGGGTGCGGCCGCCGACGAGCTCCGGCGTCGGTGGGAGGAGCTGGGCGAGTCGGTGGTCGTGGGGGGCGCGGCGGACCTGTGGGCCTGCCACGTCCACACCGACGACGTGGAGGGGGCGCTGGCGGTCGTGACGGCGTTGGGGAGCCCCCGCTCCGTCGAGGTGACCGACCTGCACGCCCAGGCGGGCCGCGACGACGTGGGGAGGCGGGGCTGAGGGTGGGGCGGGAGCTGGTCAAGCTGGCGAACGTCGGCGTGCAGGAGCTGGGCAGTGTCGGACCCAAGGCGCTGAAGGGGCTCGAGCTCCTGGGCCTGCACACCGTCTTGGACCTCATCACCTACTACCCCCGCCGCTACATCGATCGCACGAGGCAGTCGGAGCTGGCCGACCTGGAGCCGGGCGAGGAGGCCATGGCGCTCGTCGAGGTCCGCTCGGTTGCGTCGCGCCAGATGCGCAACCGGCGACGCATGGTGGTGGTCGACGTGAGCGACGGGACGGCTCGCCTCCGGCTCACGTTCTTCAACCAGCCCTGGCGTGAGCGCCAGCTGAAGGCGGGCACGCAGGCCGTCATCTTCGGGAAGCTCGAGATCTTCCGGGGAAGGCGCCAGATGACCAACCCGGTCGTCGACCTCGTGGGCGACCGCACGGGACGCATCGTCCCCGTCTACCCGCAGTCGGAGAAGGCGGGCGTCAACAGCTGGGACATGGGCCGTTGGGTGTCGGAGGCGCTCGAGCGAGCGGGGGAGTTCGACGACCCGGTCCCTCGCGAGGTGCTTGATCGCTGGGAGCTGGTAGATCGCACGACAGCGCTGCGCGACGTGCACGATCCCTCGTCGCTGGCGGCGGTGGGAGCCGCCCGTCGTCGCCTGGTGTTCGACGAGCTGCTGCGGGTGCAGCTGAAGCTCGTGCAGCGCAAGCGACAGCTCGAGGCTGAGACCACTGGCATCAGCCACGAGATCGACGGGCCCTTGGTCGAGCGGTTCCACGAGCGGCTGCCCTACGAGCTCACGGGAGCGCAACGAAGGGCCATCGGCGAGATCGCCCACGACATGGAGCAGCCGCACCCGATGCACCGCCTGCTGCAGGGCGACGTGGGAGCCGGCAAGACGGTGGTGGCGGTGAGCGCGCTGCTGGCAGCGGTGGAGGGCCGCCACCAGGGTGCCCTCATGGCCCCCACCGCCGTGTTGGCCGAGCAGCACCACGCCGGGGTGGGTGCCCTGCTCGACGGCCTGTCGGTGCCCGAGCAGGCCGAGGGCACCCTGTTCGCGGGAAACGGCATGGACCGGCCGGTGCGCGTCGAGCTCCTCACCAACCGCACCACGGCTGCGGAGCGGCGGCGGCTGCTCGCCGCCCTGGCGGAGGGTTCGATCGACCTGTTGGTGGGTACCCACGCCCTGCTGGTGGAGGACATCGAGTTCCGCTCGCTGGGCCTGGTGGTGATCGACGAGCAGCACCGCTTCGGCGTGGAGCAGCGAGCGGCGCTGAAGGAGCGCTCACGGGGTGATGCGGTGCCCGACGTGCTGGTCATGACCGCGACGCCGATCCCCCGCACGGCCGCGATGACCGTCTACGGAGACCTCGACGTCTCGGTGCTCGACGAGCTGCCTCCCGGGCGCACCCCGATCAACACCGTCTGGGCCCGTGAAGCCGACGACGTCGCGCAGATGTGGGAGCTCGTCCGCTCCGAGCAGGCAGCGGGCAGGCAGGCCTACGTGGTGTGCCCACTGGTTGAGGAGAGCGACAAGCTCCAAGTCGCTTCGGCCGAGGAGACCTACGAGAGCCTCACTTCCGGAGAGCTGGCAGGGCTGGAGGTGGGGCTGCTCCACGGGCGCGTCCCGGCGAAGGACAAGGAAGAGGTCATGCAGCGGTTCAGGCAGGGCCACCTCGACGTCCTGGTGGCGACAACCGTCATCGAGGTGGGTGTGGACGTGCCCAACGCCACCGTGATGGTGATCCTCGACGCGGACCGCTTCGGGATAGCGCAGCTTCACCAGCTGCGCGGCCGGGTGGGCCGGGGCGCCGCGCGTTCGCACTGCTTCTTGGTGGGGGAGGCCTCGACACCCGACAGCCAGGCCAGGCTGGAGGCGATGGTTCGCACGACCGACGGCTTCGAGTTGGCGGAGGTCGACCTGGAGCTGCGTGGGGAGGGCACGATCATGGGCGAGCGCCAGAAGGGCCGCAACGACCTGAAGCTCGCCTCGCTCAGGCGCGACAAGGACTGGGTGGTCCGCGCCAGGGAGGTGGCCTTCGAGCTCGTCGACGACGATCCATCGCTCGGGTCCCATCCCATGCTCGCCACCGAGGTCGAGGCCTTGCTGGCGGATCCGGAGCAGACCGACTTCCTGCTCAAGTCGTGATCGCCGGCGAGATGTGAGGATCAGGGCGTGAGGGTCACGGGATGAAGGCCACGGCATGAGGGTGGTGGCGGGGAAGGTCGGGGGCCTGCGCCTGGTCGCTCCTGCGGGCAGCTCCGTGAGGCCCACGTCCGACAGGGTCCGAGAGGCGCTGTTCTCGTCGCTCGAGAGCATGGGGGCGGTGGCGGGGGCGAGGGTCCTCGACCTGTTCGCCGGCACCGGGGCGCTGGCCATCGAGGCCCTTTCCCGTGGGGCCGCCAGGGCGGTGGCGGTGGAGCCCGACCGTGCCGTGCGGGGCGCGCTCACGCAGAACCTCTCGTCCACCGGCCTGGAGGCGGATGCGCAGGTGGTGACCTCCGACGCCCTCGCCTTCCTGGGCGGGACCAGCGATCGCTTCGACCTGGTGCTGCTCGATCCCCCCTACCGGTTCCAGGGCTGGCCTGAGCTGCTCGTGGAGTTGCAGGGGCACTGCGCCCCCGGGGCTGTCGTGGTGATCGAGTCGGACGGAGAGGTGGCGGTTCCGGCCTGGTGGCATGTCGAGAGGGACAAGCGCTATGGCGGTACATTCGTACGCATAGCCACCGTCCACGCCCCTCCCACGACCCCCGAGGAAGCGCCCTGATGAGCCGCGCCCTCTACCCCGGCTCCTTCGACCCGATCCACAACGGTCACGTCGAGATGATCGAGACAGCTTCGCGGCTGTTCGACGAGGTGATCGTCGCCGCGATGCGCAACCCCCAGAAGGGCGAGCCCCTCTTCGACCTGGAGGAGCGCAAGGCGATGATCGCCGAGTCCATCGCCCACCTCGACAACGTCCAGGTCACGATGTTCTCCAGCCTCGTGGTCGACCTGGCACACGAGCTCGACGCCGACTTCATAGTCAAGGGACTGCGAGCGGTGTCCGACTTCGAGAACGAGCTGCAGATGGCTCAGATGAACCACGCCATAGCGGGTGTCGACACGCTCTTCATCCCCTGCGCGTCGATGAACTCGTTCCTGGCATCGCGGTTGATCCGCGAGATCACACGCTTCGGGGGCAACGTCTCGGGGATGGTGCCCGCACCTGTGGCCAAGCGCCTGGAGGAGAAGTACTCGTGAGCGACGACTTCGATCTGACCCCGCCTCCGCTGGGCGACCAGTACCACCCGGCCGACACCGAGGAGGTGCTGCTGACCCTGCGGGAGGTGATAGAGGCCGCCCGGCCGGTGCCGCTCTCGGCCTCGTCGATGATCGCCAAGGACGAGGTGCTCGCCTTGGTCGACGAGGCCCTCGATCGCCTGCCCGAAGAGCTCAGGGCCGCCCGTTGGCTGCTCAAGGAGCGCGAGGAGTACCTCGAGAGGGTACGCCACGAGGGTGACGAGCTTCTCGACCAGGCGCGGGCTCGCGCCGAGCACATGGTCCAGCGCACCGAGGTGGTGAAGGCAGCCGACCACCGCGCCTACCAGATCGTCGAGGCCGCCCAGTCCGAGGCCAGGCGCCTGCGCCACGAGGTGGAGGACTTCTGCGACCAGAAGCTCGCCAGCTTCGAGATCGTGCTGGAGCGAACCATGAAGCTGGTCTCCTCCGGGCGCACCAAGCTCCAGGGCGCCAACCTGGTGCCCGAGGGCGAGGTGGTGGACGACGAGCAGTCGAGGCTCGACCAGGCCACGCTTCCCCCGCCGCCACCTCCGTCCGGTGAGCCCTACGAGAGCTCGTACCACTCCGAGCCCGAGGGCTATCCCGAGGCCGAGGGGCAGTTCTTCGACCAGGAGGAGGACCAGGCGCCCTGAGGGCGCACTGGCGCCCCCTCCCACAGAGCGGGCTGCGCCCCGGTGGCGGCGTAGCCGGAGCGCGGATCTAGAGGCACATCGAAAGGGGATGCCGTGGCAACCACGTTGGGACCTCTCCAAGTGGCGGTCACCGACCTGCGGAGCCGGCCAGGAATGCGCAGGAAGGTAGAGCGATCGTTCTCCCTCGAAGGTGTGAGCACCTCCACCGCCTCCGTGCCATCCGGTGCTGAGGTGCAG
>CAZHBH010000090.1:0-6604 GCA_964530525.1 uncultured Rhabdothermincola sp.
AGAAGGCCAGCCTCGTGCGGCTGCCGGGAGATCGCTCGGCGAGCCTGCGCGCTGCGCTGCGCCAGGTGGCGGGCGACGGCGACGAGCTCGACGACGAGCACGCGAGGCTGCACCGCCTCAGCACTCCCACCTCCCTCGACCGCACCGTGGGCGACGACGACAGCAACGAGCTGATCGACCTCCTGGCCGACTCCAAGCCTGGTCCCGAGGCCGAGGTGCTGGCCCGGGCCGAGGAGGAGATGGCCACGAACCTGCTCAAGGTGCTCGACACCCGTGCCCGCAAGGCCGTGGAGCAGCGCTTCGGCCTCCTCGACGGGAGGCGCCGCAGCTACCGCGAGGTCGGCGAGGAGCTGGGCGTCACCGCCGAAGCCGCCAGGCGCCTGGTGAAGCGGGCCGTGAGCACCGTGCGCGACCACGCCGTGGAAGCGGCCTTCGACGCCGCCTGACGCGCCAGGCTCCGCAGCTTCGCGGAGCAGCGACGCGGAGGGCATCGGTCCGCGCCGAAGTGATTGTTGACTGCTGCGCTCGGGAATTGCTTCAATGGTGTATTCTTGATCTAACAGGTCAGGATTCATCTGGCCCTGCGATCGCCGGTACCGCCTGAGGGCGCCCGTCGAGAGCCACGGGACACGAGCCAAGGTCGACGAACGAGGAGTAGGTGTGCTGCAACAGCTCGAGATCGATGCCGGGCAAGCAGCCGACATCGCGAAGTTCTCCGAGCAGCTCGATCGATACCTGAGCGGAGAGCTGAGCGACGAGGTCTTCCGGGTCTTCAGGCTCAACAACGGCATCTACGGCCAGCGCCAGGGCGGCCACAACCAGATGGTCAGGGTCAAGGCGCCCTACGGCAGCGTCTCGCCCGAGCAGCTCGAGACCTTCGCCAACATCGCCGAGACGTACTCGCGGGGTTGGGGCCACCTCACCACCCGCCAGAACGTGCAGTTCCACTACGTGCAGCTCGAGCAGATCCCCCAGGTGATGCGCGACCTCGCCCTGGTCGGCCTCACCACCCGGGAGGCCTGCGGCGACACCGTTCGCAACGTCCAGGGCTGCCACCTGGCGGGGGCCTGCCCGTTCGAGGTGCTCGACATCAGCGGTTGGGCTGAGGCCACCTTCCAGCACTTCCTGCGCAACCCGATCGCCCAGCGGCTCCCCCGCAAGTTCAAGATCAACTTCTCGGGATGCGCCACCGACTGCGGCCAGGCGATGTTCAACGACGTCGGCGTCATAGCCACCTCGCGCACCCTGGACGACGGTTCGGTGGAGGCCGGCTTCCGGGTGTTCGTGGCCGGCGGCCTCGGAGCGAACCCGTACCCGGCCCTGGCCCTCGAGGACTTCACGGCAAAGGAAGACCTCCTCCCCACGATCGAGGCGATCCTGCGGGTCTTCGACCAGACCGGCAACCGCGACAACAAGCTGCGGGCCCGGATGAAGTGGCTGGTGAGCACGCTCGGCTTCGAAGAGGTCCAGCGCAGGGTGCTGGCGATGAGGAAGTTCCTGCTGGCGTCTTCCAGCTGGCCAGGCGGCATCCCCGAGGCCGTGGCGAAGGCGGGCGACTCCCCGGCCGGCCTGGCCCAGGGCCTGGTCCCCACGCCGATGGGTCAGGGGACCCCGGTGACCCTCGGTGGAACGGCCGGCTACGCCCGCTGGGAAGCGGCCAACGTGGTGAGGGGCGCCGCCAAGGGCACCGTCTCCGCCTACGCGCACGCCCGTCTCGGCGACATCACGGCTGACCAGTTCCGTGGACTGGCCGCCATCCAGCGCGAGCTTGGGGTGGAGCTGCGCATCACGAACCGGCAGAACTTCGTCCTGCGGGGTCTGACCGAGGCCCAGCTCCCGGCGCTGTTCGCCCACCTCGAAGCCATCGGGATGGCCGAGCCGGGCGCCGAGCTGGTCCGCGACGTGGTGTCGTGCCCCGGCGCCGACACCTGCAACCTGGCGGTGACCCAGTCGAGAGGTCTGGCGGACGCCATCACCTCGGCTCTCGACGAGGCGGGCCTCGCCGACGTGGGCGGGATCAGGATCAACATCTCGGGCTGCACCAACTCGTGCGGCCAGCACCACGTCGCCGACATCGGGTTCTCGGGCGCCGAGCGCCGGGCCCACGGCCAGGCCGCACCGGGCTACACGATGCTGCTGGGCGGCTACGTGGGTCAGGAGAGGATCCACTTCGGCGAGCGTGCCCTCCGGCTCCCTGCGAAGAACGCGCCTCAGGCCGCCGTGAACGTCGTCGCCCGCTTCGCCGCCGAGCGCAGCGCTGGGGAGACCTTCCGCGGATGGCTGGACCGCGTCGGTGGGGCCAAGGCCCTCGCTGCGGAGCTGAAGGGCCTCGACGAGTTCCCCGAGCCGGACGCCCGGCCCGACTTCTACGTGGACTACGACGAGACCGGGCCATATGTGGCAGAGGTGGGTGAATCGGAGTGCGCCACATGAGCGCCGAGACCGGACGTCCCCCGCACGGCGCCGTCCGCACCGGGAGATCGAGGAGGACGACCTCGTGAGCTTGGACCTTCGCGCCCTGTCGGGTCCCGACGAGATCCCTTGGTTCTCCGACGAGGAGCTCGCCGCCCTCAACGCCGAGTTCGAGCGGCTGTCGGCGTCGAAGGTCATCCAGTGGGCGGTCGACAACTTCGCCCCCCACCTCGCCCTCGCCGCGTCGATGACCGACGCCGTGCTCATCGATCTCGCCGTCAAGGTCGATCCAGCCATCGAGGTGGTCTTCATCTACACCGGCTACCACTTCCCGGAGACGCTGGAGACGGTGGAGCGCGTGAGGCGGCACTACGGGTTGAACCTGAAGATCATGACGGTGCCGCCCCACGACGAGGCCCTCTGGAAGGCGGATCCCGAGAACTGCTGCTCGGCGGTGAAGGTGGGCCAGCTCGACCGGGCGCTGGCCGGCAAGGCTGCGTGGATGAGCGGCCTCCGCCGCGAGGAGGCGCCGACCCGGGCTGGGGCCCCCATCGTGGCTCGCGACATGCGCGGCCTCGTGAAGGTGAACCCGCTCGCGAACTGGACCAGCCTCGACGTCGAGGGCTACATCGCCGACCACGACGTACCGGTGAACCCCCTCCTGGAGCAGGGCTTCACCTCCATCGGCTGCCTCCCGTGCACCCAACGCCCCTCGGACCCCAGCGATCCGCGCTCGGGCCGCTGGGCTGGTCGCGACAAGCTGGAGTGCGGCCTCCACGACTAGGGCGCCTTCCGGCACGGACGTGCAGCGCCTGTAGATTGCCGTGGTGCGTGTGACCGTCCTCGGCCATGCCGGGATGCTCGTGGAGACAGCAGGCGGATCCGTCCTCTGCGACCCCTGGTTCGTGCCGGCCTTCCACGGGTCGTGGTTCGTCTTCCCCCGAAACGACGGGATCGACACCGAGATCCTCAGGCGGCCCGACTACCTCTACATCTCGCACCTGCACTACGACCACTTCGACATCCCGTTCCTCACCAGCAACGTCGACAAGTCCACCCCCGTCCTGCTCCCCGACTTCCCCACGCCCGAGTTGGAGCGCGCTCTCGCCAGGCTCGGCTTCGATCGGTTCATCCGCTGTCCCGACGGCGAGGCTGTGGACCTGGGCGAGCTGGAGGTGAGGATCTTCACGGAGACGGCCCCCTCCGACGGCCCGATCGGCGATTCGGCCCTGTTCCTCTCCGACGGGACGGCGAAGGTCCTCGACCAGAACGACTGCCGGCCGAGCCACCCCGAGGAGATCGCCCGGCTCGGTCCGGTCGACCTGCACCTCCTCCAGTTCTCAGGGGCCATGTGGTGGCCTGTGGTCTACGACCTCCCGGCCGACGAGATGTCTCGCCATGCTGCGGCCAAGCGGGAGTCGACGGTGTCGAGAGCGGTCATGTACGCCAAGTCGATCGGAGCTCGCTCCGTCGTCCCCTCTGCGGGCCCTCCCTGCTTCCTCGACCCGGAGCTGTTCCACCTCAACGACCTCGACAGATCCGCCGACAACATCTTCCCGGACGCCACGGTCTTCCTCGACCGGCTGGGTGCGGAGGGGATGGATGGGCGACTCGGCGTTCCCGGGACCGTCTTCGAGCTCGACGGCGGGGAGATGAAGGTCGTCCACCCCATGTCCGACGACCAGCTGGACCGGATCTTCACCCACAAGCGCCAGTACTTGGACGACTACGCCTCCGACTGGGCCGGATGGCTCGACGAGCACAAGGCCACTTGGCCCGAGCCGCGGCCCGACCTGGTGGGCCGGCTGGCGGAGTGGTGGGAGCCCCTGCTCGCCCAGGCACCAGCGCTGCGGGCTGCGATCGGCAAGCGACTGCTGATCCGCTCGGGCGACGAGGACGTGATGGTCGACTTCCCCGCCGGAGAGGTCCGTCCATGGTCCGGGGAGGAACCCGACTACCGGCTCGACCTCCCCCGGCCCCTCGTGGAGCTGTGCGTCGAGCAGCAGGCCGTCGACTGGTCGAACTCGCTGATGCTGTCGTTCAGGTTCACGGCGTGGCGACCCGGGGAGTACTGCGAGGAGATCTTCTCGTTCCTCAAGTCGCTCAACCCCGAGCGCCTCTCGGTGCTCGAATCGGTGGTGGCGGGCACCGGGGCAACGGCCGACGAGCTTGCGACCGACGACGTCGTGATCGACGGCTACAGGGTGCAGAGGCGCTGCCCGCATCGTGCCGCAGATCTGGAGAGCTTCGGCTCGGTGGAGGGGTGCGTGCTCACCTGCAGCATGCACGGCTGGCAGTTCGACCTGGACACCGGCCGCTGCCTCACCTCCGACTCGCACACGATCCGCGCCAGGCGCGTCGAGGAGGACGACGGCGTCCTCTAGGGCATGGCGGCGAGGATGTCGTCCCAGGGGGCGAAGAGCCTGGGCTTGTGGTGCTCCTCTCGGACCAGGATCCCCAACCGCCTGCTCCGGGCAAGCAGCTCCCTGGCCTTGCGGCCCGGCCAGGGCCTGGGGAGCAGCTCCGGCGGGAGCAGCGGATCATCGACGAAGCACTCCTGGAACTTGATCCCGATCACCAACGCCCCAGGTAGGAAGTCCGCCTCCTGCAACCGCCGCCGATCCCTGCGCATCTGCTCCAGGTCCTCAGGGATCCCCTCGTAGATGTCGATGAAGTCCTGGTAGCGCTTTGCCATGTCCTCGATCGGCCACAGGAGGGAGGCGATCTCCCTGGGGTCGCTCACCCCTCCGACGTCGAGGTCGTCGGTCGTGCTGGTGACCACGTGGTCGACCACGTCGAGCTGCTTCGCGCGCGCCCGCACGTCGTCTTCCCACGGGTGGGGCGAGACGTAGAGTCCGTTCTGGATGGCAGCTCCACCCAGCTCGAGGAGGTGGTCGCGGAAGGCGTCCCTGGCCGCGCGGCGGGCCTCGGGTATGGCGAAGGCCACGACGTGCCAGCGCCTGTCCCAGCTCTTGCCCGCAGCATCTTGCGCATAGGCCAGGCGGACCCGGTCGAGCCCGGCCATGAGCGCGTGCACGCCCTCCTCGGTCGCCGTGAAGGACGCTTCGCGCCCCTCTCCACTGCGGGTGAAGAGGCCCTCGGCGACGAGCCGCCGGAGGCAAGACCGGACCTGGTCGGTGCTCTGCCCGCAGGCCTCGGCCACGGGGTAGACCTCCGAAGCGAGGATCGTCCCGTCGTCGTGCGCCATCCCCAGCACAAGGACTCGCGTCGGGACCTCGAGGTCGTCTGGAAGTCCTATCCCTCTGGTCGCACTCTCGCCGGTCGTTGCGTCTACGGCCGTCTTGGTCACGACCGAGAGCATAGCTGCGCCGCACTGCGACCAGAGAGGAGCTGGACGGCGGCTCAGGCGAGGTGATCGACGAAGCGCTCGAGCTGGCGGAGGTTCCGGCACTCGAACACGCCGTCGCAGTGGACGCCGTACTCGCTCACGATGGAGTCACCCGTGTCCCAGTAGGCACGGGGCTCGGGGTCCAGCCAGTAGACGTGGCGAGCCCGCTTGCGGATCTCCTTGACCACCCAGGACTGGCTGGCGTGGTAGTTGTTCCGCGCGTCACCCAGGATCAGCACGGTGGTCTTCGGGCCGATCTCGCGCCCCCACCGGCTCCAGAAGGCCTCGAAGGCGTGCCCGTAGTCGGAGTGGCCGTCCACCCACACCACGTCCGCTTCGCTGTTGACCCGGTGAACGGCCTCGCCGACGTCCTCGGTCCCCTCGAACATGTGCGTGACCTCGTCGATCCCGTCGATGAAGACGAACGCCCTCACTCTGGAGAACTGGCTCGAGATGGCGTAGACGAGCTGCAAGGTGAAGCGGGCGAAGGCGGCGACCGATCCCGATATGTCCGCCACCACAAAGATCTCCGGCTTGGCCGGGCGCGGGTAGCGGAAGCGCGGCTCGGCCGGCACGCCCCCGTAGCTGAGCGAGTGGCGCACGGTGTCGCGGAAGTCGAGAGGGCCGCGCCTGCCGTGGCGGCGCTTGCGTGCGAGCCGAGCTGCGAGCTTGCGAGTGAGGGGGAAGATCGCCTTGCGCAGGCTCACCATCTCCTCGCGCGAGGCGTGCATGAAGTCGACGTCCTCGGGCAGGGGCTTTCGCAGCGTCTTGGCCATCGCCTCGGCACCGCGGTCCGCCACGTGCATGCGGCTGATCTCCGATTCGATCTCCTCGCGGAGCCGG
>CAZHBH010000091.1:0-6459 GCA_964530525.1 uncultured Rhabdothermincola sp.
CAGGTCGGCCAGATCGACCCCCTGCTCCTCGCCCGCCACGATGAACATCGCGAGCGTGGGGATGACCGCTCCGTTCATCGTCATCGAGACCGACATCTTCTCGAGGGGGATGCCCTCGAAGAGGATCTTCATGTCCTCCACCGAGTCGATCGCCACCCCGGCCTTGCCCACGTCGCCCACGACCCTGGGGTGATCGGAGTCGTAGCCGCGGTGCGTGGCCAGGTCGAAGGCCACCGACAGGCCCATCTGGCCCGCAGCAAGGTTGCGGCGGTAGAAGGCGTTGGACTCCTCGGCCGTGGAGAACCCCGCGTACTGGCGGATGGTCCAGGGCCGGTTGGTGTACATGGTGGCCCGGACGCCCCGCACGAACGGGGGGGCTCCCGGGATGGAGTCGACGAAGTCGATGTCGTCGAGGTCGGCCGCCGTGTACAGCGGCTTCACGTCGATCCCCTCAGGCGTGTGCCAGGTGAGCGTCTCGGGCTCTGCACCCCTCAGGTCCTTGCGGGCCAGCTCTTTCCAGTCCTGCTCTCTGCCGTCTTCCACGGGCCCAGCGTACGATCCGGCCTGCGGCGGTGGCGAGACGGACAGCCGCCGGGTCGCCCCCCGGCTGCCCCGGACCTGCCAGGGTGCTCTCGACGGAGGGCTACCCGGGTAGCGTTCGGACGATGGCCAAGCGCTTCGTGATCATCGGCGGCGGACCCGCCGGCAACCAGTGCGCCACGCAGGCAGCCCGCTTCGGCGCCGAGGTGACGTTGGTCGAGCGCGACATAGTGGGCGGTGCCGCCCACCTCTGGGACTGCGTGCCCTCCAAGGCGATGATCGCTACGGGCGGAGCGCTCCACATGATCAACGAGGCCGCTTCGATGGGTCTCTCCGACGTGTCGGCCACCCTCGACTTCGAGAAGCTCCGCAAGAGGATCCTCGGCATCGAGGACCAGCTCCGCGCTTCGGCGGTGGGGCTGCTGGAGAGCCAGGGCGTACGCATGCTCGAGGGCTCGGGACGCCTCGTGGGCCCGAACGAGGTCGTGGTGGAGACCGCCGAGGGTTCGGTGGAGCTGGAGGCCGACGCCGTCCTGCTCTCCACGGGCAGCCGGCCCAGGGTGCCCGACTGGGCGCCGCTCGACGGGCGTCGGGTGCTCACGACGCGCGACGCCTACCCACCGCCGGAGCTACCCGAGCACCTGGTGGTGGTCGGGTCCGGGGTGACCGGCGTGGAGTTCGCCCACATGTTCTCGTCGTTCGGCAGCGAGGTGACCCTCATCGTCAGCCGCCAGCAGGTGCTGCCCCAGAAGGATCCGGAGGTGGCCGCAGCCCTCGAGGCGGACTTCCTCTCGAGGGGGGTCCACCTGCTCAAGGGAGCGAGGGCCGTGGCCGCCGAGGTGCGCGGCGAGGGCGTGGTGGTGAGGTGCAACGACGGGCGCTCGGTCGAGGGGTCTCACGTGATCCTCGCCATCGGCTCGTTGCCCAACTCCGAGGGCATCGGCCTGGAGCAGGCGGGTGTCGTCACCGAGGGCGGCTACGTGGTGGTGAACCACAACTGCCAGTCCACCGTGCCGCACATCTACGCGGCGGGCGACCTGTCGGGGAAGCTGCCCCTGTCGTCGGTCGCCGCGATGCAGGGACGCAAGGTGGCCGAGCACGCGATGGGCCTTCACGCCGGCCCGCACCGCCACCTCGACTACGACAAGGCCGCCTCGGCGATCTTCACCGTTCCCGAGATCGCCGACGTGGGCCTGGCCGAGGCCGACGCGTTCGCCGAGGGCCGCAAGATCCGAGTCACCAAGGTGCCCTTCTCGGCCAACGCCAAGGCCCTCATCGAGAACGATCCCCGGGGTTTCGTGAAGATCGTCTCCGACCCCGCCACCGGTGTGGTGCTCGGTGGATCGATCGTGGGCCGCAACGCGGCCGAGCTCATATCCGTGATCGCCCTGGCCGTCACCGCCGGGCTGCGAGTGGTCGACCTGGTCGAGACGCTGCTCGTGCACCCGTCGCTCGCCGAAGCCCTCTCCGACGCCGCCGAGTAGCCCCTTCTCGCGCCACCTCCGAAGCGCCGGACCGATGACTTCCGGCGATACTGGGCAGATGGGCCTCGACATCGGAACCGTTCCCATCCATCTCGGACTTGGCGGGACCGCCCGGCGGCTCGAGGGGTTCGACTGGTCGCCTGAGCGGCTGGCGGCCTACGAGAGCGAGAGCAAGGGGGACGGGCCCGATGGCCGGATGGTGATGATGTTCGAGATGAGCGGATCGTGGACCAACTGGGAGCGCCATCCTGCCGGGGACGAGGTCGTGATCGCCTGCTCGGGGACCCACCGCTTCGTCCAGGAGGTCGACGGTGGCGAGCAGGTCGTGGAGATCGGTCCGGGCGAGGCCTTGATCAACCCAGCTGGCGTGTGGCACACGGCCGACACGCTCGAGCCGGGCCTGGTGCTCACGATCACCCCGGGCCTCGGCACCGAACACCGCCCCCGCTGAACTAGTTCGGGATACGCCGGTGGCTTACTCGACGACGAGGACGATGTCGCCGGAGCCGACGGAGTCGCCGGGGGAGACCCGGACCTCCTTGACGGTGCCGGCGGCATCGGAGGCGATGTTGTTCTCCATCTTCATGGCCTCGAGGACGCACACGGTCTGACCTGCCTCGACGGCCTGGCCGACCTCCACGAGGACCTTCACGATCGTGCCCTGCATCGGCACCGTGACCGAGCCGGGACCCGCCGAGGCAGCGACCGCGCCGGCACCCGAGCGGCGGGGCCGGGACTTGGCCTGGCCACCGCTGGCGGCACCGGCCGCGAGGGGAGGCGCCCACACGCTCACCGTGAAGCGCTTGCCGTTGACCTCCACGTCGACGTCGCGGCGCACCTTGGCCTCGCCGTCGTCTTCCGTGGCGGCGGGGGCCGGCGTGGAACCGGTGGCGGAGAGGTCGAGTCGCTCCTCGACCCACTTCGTGGAGTGCACCCCGGCGTGGAAGTCCTCGTGCTCCAGGATCGCCACGTCAGCCGGAACCGTGGTGGCGATGCCGTCGATGCGCATCTCTCGAAGGGCACGCAGCATGCGGCGGATGGCGGTGGGACGGTCGGCGCCCCACGCGATGAGCTTTCCGACGAGGTTGTCGTAGTACTGGCTCACCTCGTCGCCCGACTCGTAGCCGCCGTCCCAGCGGATGCCGAACCCCTGTGGCGGGACGAGAGTCGAGATGCGGCCGGGGGATGGGCGGAACGCGCCACCGGCGGGGTCCTCCGCGTTGATCCTCACCTCGATGGCGTGACCCCGGCGCTCGACGTCTCCCTGGCCGAACGAGAGGGGCTCGCCGCTGGCCACCCGGATCTGCTCGGCGACGAGGTCGATGCCGGTGACCATCTCGGTCACCGGGTGCTCCACCTGCAGCCTGGTGTTCATCTCGAGGAAGTAGAACTCGCCGTCCTGGTACAAGAACTCGACGGTTCCCGCGTTCACGTAACCGCACGCGGAGGCCACCTTCACGGCGGCGGAGCCCATGGCCTGCCGAACGTCGTCATCGAAGGCCGGCGCGGGGCTCTCCTCGATGAGCTTCTGGTGGCGGCGCTGGGCCGAGCAGTCACGCTCGCCCACCCACACGCAGTTGCCGTGGGTGTCGGCGATGATCTGCATCTCCACGTGGCGCGGCCAGGTGAGGTACCTCTCGACGTAGCACTCGTCGCGCCCGAACCCCTTCAGGGCTTCGGACTGGGCCGATTCGAGGGCGTCGGCGGCCTCGTCGGCCGAGCGGACCACCCGCATGCCGCGGCCCCCGCCTCCGTAGGCGGCCTTGATCGCCACAGGCCACCCGTGCTCCTCGCCGAAGGCGACGACCTCGTCGGCGGAGGTGAGGAACTCCGTCGTGCCAGGCACGCCGGCCACGCCGGCAGCCTCGGCGGCGCGGCGGCTGCTCACCTTGTCGCCCATGACCTCTATGGCCTCGGGAGGGGGCCCGATGAAGGTCACGCCCCGAGCGGTGATGGCCCGGGCGAAGTCGGTGTTCTCGGAGAAGAACCCGTAGCCGGGGTGCACGGCGTCGGCGCCGGATCGCTCGATCACGTCGAGGATCGCCTCGGTGTCCAGGTAGCTCTCGGCGGCGGTGGTACCCCCGAGGGCGTACGACTCGTCGGCTAGGCGGACGTGGAGGGCGTCACGGTCGAGGTCGGAGTAGACGGCGACCGTCGCGATGCCCATCTCCTGGCAGGCACGGATGACTCGCACTGCGATCTCGCCGCGGTTGGCTATTAGGACCTTGGTGAGCACGCCATATGGTTAGTGCCATGGAGGGGGCCCGTGCCAGATCTGCACTGGCGGGGACCCAGTTCTCTGACGTGCGATGGGTTGCCGAGACCGGTTCCACCAACG
The DNA here is from genome assembly GCA_964530525.1 of uncultured Rhabdothermincola sp. Lineage (GTDB taxonomy): Bacteria > Actinomycetota > Acidimicrobiia > Acidimicrobiales > Acidimicrobilacustridaceae > CAYNQN01. The sequence continues at coordinate 4,363 of CAZHBH010000091.1, forward strand.
CAGACCTGATGGAGCTCGCACGGGGAGGGGCGTCCCACGGTGCGGTGCTCTTCGCCGAGCACCAGCTCGCGGGCCGCGGTCGGCTCGATCGCACCTGGGTGGCGGCCCCTGGCCAGGCCCTGCTCGCATCGGTGCTGGTGCGCCCTGCTCTGGCCCCCGCCGACGCCCACCGGGTCACGACGGCGCTCGGCGTGGCTGCGGCGGAGGCGTGCAGCGACCTGAGCGGTGTGGAGGTGGCCTTGAAGTGGCCGAACGACCTCGTGGCGCGGAGGGGATCCGGGGGGATCCAACGCAAGCTGGGCGGCCTGCTGGCCGAGTCGCTGGTGGAGGGCGAAGCGCTGCGGGCCGTGGTGGCGGGGCTGGGCGTGAACGTGGCATGGCCGCTGGACCTGCCGGCTCACCTCGCCGCCGGCGTCACGTCGATCGTCGACCTCGCCGGCGGGCCGAACCGCGCGAAGCGCCCGGACGTGGATCCCGAGGCCGTGCTCGTGGCGGTGCTCCGGCGGCTCGACGCCCGCTACTCCCAAGCCGTCTCGGAAGGAGGATGGTCGGCGCTGCACGACCGCTACCGGGAGCTGTGCACCACCATCGGACAGCTCGTCGCCGTCGAGACGCCCCGGGCCCGCTTCGAGGGCAGGTGCCTGGACGTGAGCGCAGACGGGCAGCTGTTGTTGGACGAGGGCTCGGGGAGGGTCCGCCGGGTCTCCGTGGGAGACGTCGTCCACCTCCGAGGCTCCCCATGACTGCGGCCTCGTCGCCGAGACCCCATCGCTTCGTCGTGAGCGAAACGCCCGGCACGTCGGACCATCGCGCACGCAGGGCGCCACGCCGCTAGGGATCGATCGGTCCGGACTCGATCCTCGACCACGCCCGCTGGGCGGCCGTCGTGAGCGGCCCCGGGGCGGCCATAGGGCGGCCGTCGACCTCCACGACCGGGGCCACCCCACGCGTGCTGGAGGTGACGAAGACCTCGTCGGCCCTTTCCAGCACCTCGACCGGCAGGTCGAGCTCGATCGCTCCGACGCCAGCGGGGTCGGTGCGACGCAGCTCCTCGACCAGCAGCTCCCTGGTGACGCCGGCCAGGCAGCCGGAGGCGAGGGAGGGGGTGACCAGCACGTTGCCCAGGCCCACGAACACGTTGCTGGTCGCACCTTCGCAGAGGTCCCCGGCCGTGTTGGCGAAGATCGCCTCGTCGGCTCCCAGCTCCTGTGCCCGTGCGATCGCTATGGCGTTCTCCGCGTAGCTGGTGGTCTTCAGCCCGGTGATGGGTCCCTTCTCGTTGCGGCGCCATGTCACCGTCACGCAGCTCACGGTCGAGGGGGGCGTGGTGCGTGGCGTGACCATCACGAGGATCGACGGCGGTCTACCGGCGGAGGTCCCGCCGGTCGCGGTCAGCCGGACCCTCCCTGCGGCCGGACCGGCTGCCTCTACGGCCTCGGCAAGGGCGGCCCGGAGGGCTTGGTCGGTGGGTTCCAGGGGTACCCGGAGCACCTCGCACGTGCGCCTCAGGCGTGCGAGGTGCCGTCGCACGGCGAACACCTCGCCGCGCACCACCTTCATCGTCTCGAACGCAGCTGTCCCCACCATGAGCCCCCGATCGACCACGGTGAGCCTGGCTTGCTCGTCGGTGCGGATCGCCCCGTCCATCCAGACCACCACCTCGTCGCGGGCCACGCCCCGATCGCTGGACAGGGGCCCGGGCACCACGTTCACGCCGGTGCCTCCGCGGGTGCGCCCACCAGAGCGGGCTCCGACGCGATGCAGAGGAGGTTCGCCGCCTTCAGCTCCGTCTCGGCCCACTCCCCGTCGGGCGTGGAGTCCCAGGTGATGGCGCCTCCGGTACCGAAGTGCAGTTGGCCCCCGGCGATCCAGAAGGTTCGGATGGCCACGTTCAGGTCTCCTGTGCCGGATTCGGCGTCGACCCAGCCAACAGCCCCGCAGTAGAAGTCCCTGCCCACCGGTTCCAGTTCGGAGATGGCCTCCAGGGCGGCGAGCTTCGGGGCGCCGGTGACCGAGCCCGGTGGGAAGGTGGCGTCGAGCAGGTCGGCCCAGCCCAGCCCTCGCCGCAACGTCCCCTCCACGGTGCTGACCAGGTGG
>CAZHBH010000092.1:0-6438 GCA_964530525.1 uncultured Rhabdothermincola sp.
ACCCGCTGCGCTGAGCCCGTTCGGGGCCACGTAGGCCGAGCCCGAGAACATCGAGTCGGGGGGTGACGGGCAGTCCGCAAGAGCGACGTCAGCGGAGCTCGGGGGCCGCCAGGGCACCGACGGAGCGCTAGGAGCTCGCGGCTACTGCCCGGCAGGACCCGCCGGCGAACCGCTGCGCTGAGCCCGTTCGGGGCCAGCGGTCGCGGTGCTGTGCACGTAGATCGGTGACAGCATGGTGCGATGGCGCCGAGGGGGTCTCGCCGTGACCAGGTTCTGGCCACCGTCATCCCGCTCGCCATCGTCGGGGTTCCCCTGGTTGTGTTGGGGGCCTTCAAGCCCTACAAGGTGACAGAGGCCGTCGGCAGCCCGCAGGCGTTGGCGCTCTTCGCTGGCATTGGCCTCCTCTGGGTGCTCGCCGCGGTCCTCTTGTGGCGGTTCACCGGTCCGCTGGTGCGCGGCGTGGTGATGGGCGGGATGTCCGTCGCTCTGGCTGCCGTGCTGGTCGTCCCCTCGCTGCGCGACGTGCGTGTCGTGGAGGATCGCCAGGACCTGGCGATGGCACGCGAGATGGATCCCGCGCAGCCGCCGGCTACAGGCCCGCCGGACGACTCAGGAACCCCGGAGAAGATTCCCGACGCGCCCGTGCAGGTGAGCGGCGGCCCACTGCGTGGCATCGGCCACGGGGCCAGCGGAGATGCCAACCTGTTCCGGCTACCCGATGGCAACCACGTCGTGGAGCTGCTCGACATCGACATAGACCCCGGTCCGGACTACATCGTCTACCTGGCGCCGGGATCGGACGCCGAAGCGCCCGGCGATGGGGCGATCGAGCTGGCGGCGCTGAAGGGCAACCTGGGAACGCAGTACTACGACGTGCCCCCAGGAACCAGCCTCACCGGCGACTGGTCGGTGCTCGTCTGGTGCCGAGCATTCGCCGTTCCCGTGGCGGCAGCGGCGCTGAGCCAGGTGTGACGTCCGCCCGGTCCGAACGGGGAGGATGTTGATCTAGGACTTGCTAGAACAAATACGTGGCCTTCGAGTCGGCACGCGAGACCCCGGCGTACGGTGCGCCTCACGGGTCGGAGGCCAGGTCGGATCCGGCACCGGTCACCGCTGCGGTCGGGGAGCGCCGACCCTTCGGCGCCATGCATCGCCTGGATGCCGCGAGCTTGCGCCGCGAGCAGGAGGCGACGTTGCGAGCGCCGCGTCGGCGCTACTCGTTGAGCGCTCGTGTGCTGTTCGCCGCGATGGACCTCCTCTACGGGCGCGAACGCACCCTTCCCAAGTTCCGGGTGCTCGAGCTCGTCGCACGGGTCCCGTACCAGGCGTGGGAGAACGTCGCCTACGTGGCCGTGACCCATACGTCGCGCCAGCCGCACTTCGCACGGCGGATATTCGACAGGGTCCGGGTGAGCCGCTTCGAGCAAGACAACGAGCAGTGGCACCTCCTCGTGCTCGAAGAGCTCTTGGAGCAAGACGATCGTCGCCGCGGCTTCTTCTTGCACCGCGTGGTGCCACAGATCATCGCATTCACCTACTACCAGCTCTCCTGGCTGCTCTACGCGGTGCAGCCGGCGTGGAGCTACAGGCTGAACGCCGACTTCGAGGACCACGCCGAGCACGAGTACGCGCTGCTGGTGCACGAGCACCCCGAATGGGACGGCACCCCATACACGGGCTCGTTCACCGACGAGTACGGCAGCTACAGCACTCTCGCCGAGCTCTTCCGGCAGATCGGCTACGACGAACGGCTCCACCGCCTCGAGAGCGAGCACCGCATCACAGCGGCACGCTTCGCATAGCGCCGTGGCCAGTCGCCAGCCGATCCCACCCCTACCCCGGTCGGTGGTCCCGTTCGCGGCCGTGGGAACCGCGGGGATAGTCGCCGGTGGCATCAGCGCCGCGGTGACCGGGCCCACCGGCTGGGAGCGTGGCTCGTGGGTAGCTGCCTTCCTGGTGCTCGTCGTCGGCGTGGGCCAGATCGGCCTCGGAGTGGGCCAGGCGCTCATCGCCGAGCACGAGCCCTCCGGCCCACGCGTGACCCTGGAGGCGGTCCTGCTGAACCTGGGTGCCGTCCTCGTGGTCACCGGAACCCTCGCCTCCGTGCCGATGCTCGTCTCGGCCGGTTCTCTGGGGTTCGCCGGAGCACTCGTCGCCTTCGCCCTCTTCGCCTGGGGCCCGCAGGCTCGGCACAGGTGGCTCGGAGCGGCCTATGTCACCCTGCTCCTGGTGCTCATCGTGAGCACCCCCATCGGCATCGCGCTCTCCTGGACGCGCCGATGAGATCGCCGCGGTCCCAGCGGCACCGCCGGATCCCGTCCGGCGGTCCGGTCGCAGTCCCGCCCAGACAGGCCTGTCGGCCAACCCGACGACGTCCGCCCACGAGGAGCTGATACCCATGCAGATCGCACGACTCTCCGATGCCCCCGACTTCGACGAGGAGCGCCTGGTGGCACACCGGTTGCTAGAGGCCGATCACTGCAACGTGAGGTTCATAAGGCTCAGCCCCGGTCAAGCCATCCCCCCGCACGCCCACAAGGGCTCGGACTGCATGCTCCTGGCTTTCGAGGGGTCGGGGCAGATCACCACCCCCGACGGTGAGGTGCCCTTCGAGGCTGGGAGCATGGCCCACATAACGGGCGACGAACCTCTCAGCGTCCGCAACACCGGCGACACCGGCATGACGCTGTTCGCAGTGCTCTCGCCCGCCTTCCCTGCCAGGCAAAGCGGGTAATCCCGACTTGCAAGGTCGACTTTCAGGGGTTTAAGTTTCTCTAGTACTCACTAGAGAAACTTTTGGAGGAAGACATGGCGCTACAGCTGGGAGACGAGGCCCCCGACTTCAAGGTGAACACCACCCAGGGAGAGATCGGCCTGCACGAGTACCTGGGCGACAGCTGGGGGATCTTGTTCTCGCACCCGGCCGACTTCACCCCGGTGTGCACCACGGAGCTGGGTGCGTTCGCCAACCGCAAGGACGAGTTCGAGAAGCGCGGCGCGAAGCTCATCGGCGTCAGCGTCGACTCCGTCGACTCCCACCAGCGCTGGTCGGAGGACATCCGAGAGACCCAGGGCAGTGCGCTGAACTTCCCGCTCGTGGGCGACGAAGAGCGCACCGTGGCGAGCCTCTACGGGATGATCCACCCCAACGCAATCGAGACGGCCACCGTCCGCACCGTGTTCGTGATCGGGCCGGACAAGAAGATCAAGCTCACGCTCACCTACCCCGCCGCCATCGGCCGCAACGTGGACGAGATCATCCGGGTCCTCGACGCCCTGCAGCTGAGCTCGGCCCACAGCGTCGCCACCCCGGCGAACTGGACCCAGGGAGACGACGTGATCATCTCGCCGGCGATCAGCGACGAGCGCGCCGCCGAGCTGTTCCCCGAGGGCTTCACGACGGTCAAGCCCTACCTCCGCTACACGACCCAGCCCGGCTGAGCCGACCCGCCGGGGCCGGAGAGAGCTCGCAACACCTCTCTCCGGCCTTGCGCGCCCTCGCACCCCACCCCGCGACCATGGACGCAGCCATCCCCGGATCGAAGGTCGAGCAGGCCAAAGCCGCCAGCCGCCAACTGCGCAGCACGATCGCAGAGGAGCTCGGCGGCCCCGAGCCGACGTTCTCCCCAGATGCGAAGCTGACGCTCAAGTTCCACGGCGTCTACTCGCAGGACGACCGCGACGCCCGTGCCGAGCGCCGCAAGGCGGGCCTGGATCCCGACGCCTTCCACATGGTGCGCACCGGCATCCCGGGCGGCGTGCTCGCTGCGGAGAAGTACCTGGCGATGGACAAGCTCGCCGACGTCGTCGGCAACGGCACCCTGCGCATCACCACTCGGCAGGACATCCAGTTCCACCGCGTCTACAAGGCCGACCTCCACGAGCTGATCCGTACCCTCAACGACAACATCGTCACCACGCTCGCTGCGTGCGGTGACGTGGTCCGCAACACCACGGCGTGCCCCGCTCCCCTGCCCGGAGGTGCCCGGGAAGAGCTGAGCGCGTGGGCACGACCGGTTTCGAGTCACTTCAAGCCGCGCAGCCGGGGATACCTCGACGTGTGGGTCGACGGGGAGCGGGCGATCACGGCCGTGCCAGCCTCCGAGCACGCGGGAACACCTCATGAGGAGCCGCTCTACGGGAGGGTCTACCTCCCCCGAAAGTTCAAGATCGGGTTCTCGGCCCCTCACGACAACTGCACCGACGTGCTCATCAACGACCTCGCCATCGTGCCGGTGGTCGACGAGGACGAGATCCGCGCCTTCACCTTGCTGGTGGGAGGCGGGCAGGGCAAGACGCACAACAAACCCGAGACGTATCCGAGGTTGGCCACTCCCCTCACCACGGTTGCTCCTGCCGAGCTGCTGGACGCCTGCGAAGCAGTGATCAAGCTCCACCGCGACCACGGCGATCGCACCAATCGCGAACGCGCGCGCCTCAAGTACGTCGTGGACGACCTGGGAGAAGACCGCGTCTCGCAGATCGTGGCCGCCTACCTCGGCCGAGCCCGCCTTGCGCCCCCCGAACCGGTGACCCTCGACCACGCCGACGATCACCTCGGCTGGCACCAGCAAGGCGATGGCGCGTGGTTCCTGGGCGTGAAGGTCTCCAACGGTCGCATCGCGGATCGCGGCGAGGAGCGGGTCCGCTCGGGCCTCCGGGCCGTGGTCGAGCGCTTCGGGACCTCTGTGCGCTTCACCGCCCGGGAGGACGTGCTCCTTTGCGACATCGCTCCGGACGACCGCGACGGCGTCGACTCACTGCTGGCTGACCACGGAGTACGTCCGGCCCACGCCTGGGCACCGTCCGCTCGCAACTCGTTCGCCTGCCCGGCGCTTCCCACCTGCGGACTGGCCCTGGCCGAGTCGGAGAGGGTGCTCCCTGCCATCCTCGCCGATCTCCACCGGACGCTCGAGCAGATCGGTCTGGGCGAGCTGGACCTCCACGTGCGGATGACCGGATGCCCGAACGGCTGCGCCCGCCCCTACACGACCGAGGTCGCGTTCGTGGGCCGCGGCAAGGACCGCTACGACGTCCACCTCGGCGGCGAGCAGGTGGGCATCCGCCTCAACGAGGTCTTCTGCGAGAACGTGCCCGGCGGCGAGCTCCTCGCGGTGCTCAGGCCGGTGCTCGAGCGCTTCGCCTCGCAGCGCGCCGAAGGCCAGGCGTTCGGAGACTGGTGCCAGGATGCCGGCGTCGGGAACCTGAGGGCCGAGTTGGGCACCGAGCAGTGGGTGCGTCGCCCACCTCCCCGTTCGACAGAGGGGTAGCCCACGCATCCGGTGCCGACGTCGAGCAAGCCACCGTGGCAGCATCTGTGCGACCGGGGTTCCGATGCCCGCGAACCGGAGGCCGACCGTCTGGGAGGTGGTCAGTGGCAGAGCACTGCATCGTTATGACCACCGCCGCATCGAGATCAGAAGCCGAGCGCCTTGCCCGTGCCGTGGTGGAGGACCGGCTGGCGGCATGCGTTCAGATGCTGGCGATCGGAAGCGTCTACCGATGGGAAGGCGAGGTCACCGACGCCGACGAAGTGCTCCTGTTGGTGAAGACCCGAACCGAGCTGTACGCAGCGCTCGAAGCGAAGATCGCAGAGCTGCACACCTACGAGGTGCCCGAGATCATCCAGGTGCCGATCGACGCGGGATTCGCCGCTTACCTGGGGTGGGTCGACGGCGTCACCTGACTCGGATCGGCCGTCGACCCAACTGCCCGACCGGACCTAGAGCACCGGTGTGCGATCTCCACGGAACTCTGCGCTGCCCCACGCGAGCATCGGTAGGAAGATGATCGGGAGCAGGATCAGGCCGATGCCGAATCCGACCCCCTTTCCGAACGACTTCGCCAGGTCGATCATCACGATGATCATCACCACGATGTTCACGATGGGGATGAAGTAGAGGATCAGCCACCATCCTGGCCTGCCGACGAACTTCAAGAGCACGTAGTAGTTGAGGATGGGGATGATCGAGAGCCATCCCCGCTGTCCGGCTTTGGTGAACACCACCCAGAGGGCGGCGATCAGCAGGACCACCAGCGCGATGCCGATGATGATCCCGATCACCGCCCCTGCACCCGAACCGCCGTCGGAACTGCTCGACTGCGCGATCACACCGAGAGAGCTCATGCTGACCACCTGTTCCTAGAGGGTTGGCCCATGGCCTGGGAATCGGACGAACACTAGATCGTCCTCGACATCCCGGGCGGGGACCCTCCACCCGTCCGGGGCTGGCCGCCGAGCAGCTATCGTGATCCCTCCGGGCGATTGGCTCAGTTGGCTAGAGCGCTGCCTTCACACGGCAGAGGTCGTGGGTTCGAGTCCCGCATCGCCCACGCCGTTCGCGCGCGAGCTCGCAAGCCTGCTCGCCCCGGAGGGCCGCAACCTCTCCGCTGCACTGAGCCCGTTCGGGGCCACGTAGGCCAAGCCGTAGACCATCG
>CAZHBH010000093.1:0-6067 GCA_964530525.1 uncultured Rhabdothermincola sp.
TAGGCGGGCCGGCCGGGCTCGATCAGGTAGGCCATGATCATCGTGTCCTCGGCGCCGATGTCGCCCGAGGTGGCCATCCCCGTGCTGGAGGCGTCGAGCGACGAGGCCTCGGCCAGCTCGTCGGCCGCCACGGCAGCCTCGCGCTCGGAGAGCCTCAGCACGGCGCCCCTCTCACGAAGGCGTTCGATGGCCGACGTCAGGTCGGAGTCGGTCAGCTCCTGGCCCCCTTCGGCGGTGAGGTGCGGGTCGGCGGACACGACGGGCTCGCTCAACGTGGGCTCCCTCGGCCTGGCACCCCGGTGGGCCGCGGACGGATGACCACCGGCTCGACGCGGTCCTCCTTGAACTGCACGGGGATGCGACCGCTGTCGTAGTCCTTGCGTAGGGGGTGGCCTACCCAGTCCTCCGGCATGAGGATGCGCGTCGGATCGAGGTGGCCCTCGAACCGCACACCGAACATGTCGAAGGCCTCGCGCTCGAGCGCGTCGGCCCCTGGGTGGATGTGCATGAGGGTCGGCACCCACGGATCATCGGCCGGCACCTGGACCCGCAACCTCACCCGGTCGACCGTCCGGTGGTTCAGAAGACCAGCCACAACCTCGAAGCGACCCGGCTCGATGCCCTCCGGGAGGGGACGACCCGGATGCGTCAGGTAGTCGACCGCCGTCAGGTCGAAGAGCATGAAGTAGCCCTCGGTGCGAAGCGTCGACACCAGCTCCACGTACTGGTCCCGGCTCGGGTGCAGCACGCGCTGGCCACGGCTGTACGTCACAGGCACGCCGTGCAAGGTCTCCGGCTCCGGGCTGGGGTCGGAGCTCGCGGCCTCGTCCGCCTCGGGGGCCTGCCCCGAGGCCGCCACAGGTTCGTCTGCCAACGCTCAGGCCCCTCGCTGCTCGATGTGCAGGCCCAGCCCTTCGCCGACCCTTCGGCGGGTCAGCTCGCCGTCCCGAACCTTGGCGTGCAGCATCAAGATGGCGTGCATGAGGGTCTCGGGGGTCGGAGGGCACCCGGGCGTGTAGACGTCGACGGGCACGATCTGGTCCACGCCCTGGACGAGGGCGTAGTTGTTGAACATCCCTCCACTGGAGGCGCAGACCCCCATGGAGATGACCCACTTCGGCTCCATCATCTGGTCGTAGATCTGGCGGAGCACAGGACCCATCTTCTGCGAGACGCGTCCAGCCACGATCATCAGGTCGGCCTGCCGCGGCGACGCGCGGAAGACCTCCATGCCGAAGCGGGCGATGTCGTAGTGGGGACCACCCATGGCCATCATCTCGAGGGCGCAGCAGGCCAGGCCGAAGGTGGCGGGCATCATCGAACGCCTGCGCGCCCACTTCACCAGGTTCTCCAGCGTCCCGGTGAAGAAGTTGTGGCTGAGGCCCGAGAGCCCGTCTTCGAGGAAGGTGGGCTGGTGCATGCTGGCCTCGGGGGCGGGTCCGGCCGGACCAGGGGGCATGGGGATGCGCATGTCCGCCATCAGGCAGCCTCCGCCGGTGCGCGTCCCTCGGTGCCGACCCGCCTGACGGTCGTCGCCGCCGTGCGGGCGGGCGACACGATGTCTTGGGGCCTGGCGATGCCGATCGGTCCCCAGTCGAGCGCACCGTTGCCGATCAGGTACACGAACGACTCGAACACCGCCGCGGAGAAGATCACGATCGCGATGATCCCGAAGGTCCCGAGCTCGCCCACGTTCACGGCGTACGGGAAGAAGAAGATGATCTCGATGTCGAACACGATGAAGATCATCGCCACCAGGTAGAACCGCACCGGGAACCGCCCAGGGGGCTCCTTGCTGGGGATGATCCCGCACTCGTAGGGCGCGACCTTGGCCGGAGTGGGCCTGGGTGGGATCAGCATCCGCTGTGCCACCCTGCTGATGACGCCGAAGAGCAGGGCCAGGACCAGCATGGCGAAGATGGGTAGGTACTGGCCCATAGCGGTTACGTCCCTCCCGCGCCGTTGCCACCGTTCCCCGCCGCCAGAGAGGCGGCGAGAGCCTTGTTCTTGGAGAGAGTCTTATCGCGATAGTGCAGGACGAGCACGAAGAACACGAACAGCGCGAGCGATATGACGAAGTAGAGGAAGGGGATCATCCGCTCGTTGCCCAGGTCCCTCACCAGCACCACGGACACGACCGGGGCGTCGGGGTCGACGCGGGGCAGGGGCGGAGCCTCGCCCGGCCGGGCCTGCTGTGGGACGACCTGCTGCACCTGCACGATCTGGAAGTGCGTGGGGTGCTTGAAGTTCACGATCGTAGAGAGCTTGTGCCAGATGCGGCACAGGGGAGCATCGGGCAGGAATCCACCGCCCTCGGCGTCCGGGCAGGTGTCGAGGCGATCGGGCTTGCCGCCGTAGTCGAAGATGTTCAGCTTCTTGTAGTCGGTGGGTCCCGAGAAGAAACCGGACTCGACGAGTGCCACGTCTGCGGCGGCCTGCGCCTCGCCGCCGTCCGAGGTGGACACGAGGCTCCAGCCGTTCATCTCGAGGTCGGCGAGGTACTGCTCGACCAGCTCGGGATGCGAACCCTGGAGGTCGGAGAGCACGAAGCCGTTCGGGAAGTCGACGGACAGCTCCGGGTTCTCGGCCAGGATCAGGTCGGCGTCGGGCAGGTCCTCAGGCTGGGGCATCCGCATCGCCGCCTCGGTGACGGGGGTCTCCGGACCGTCGACGTATATCTCCACGGGCTGCCAGGAGGGGCTCGGGCCCTTGGGTCCGATGCCGGGGGGGATCAGCCACCACACGAAGGTGAGGATCACCATCCATCCTGCGAGGCCGGCGAACGAGACGAGCAGGCCCAGGCGAGAACCGAGGTTGGTGCCGAGAAGCAGGTAGATCGAACCGCACAGCACGACCACCCCGACGAAGACCGCGAGCGCTCCCCTGATGTGGGGGTCCCAGGCGATGCCGGCTATGAGGGTTGCGATGAAGGGCATGCTCACAAGCTCCGCTCGTACGCCACGACCGCCTCGATCTGCTCTGGCGTGAGCATGACCTGGTCAGGGTTCATCGGCGGCCGCGGTGGTCCGGTCAACTCCACGGGTTCGACGTTCGGGTTGAGTCCGTAGCCCGGCATCATCCCGTGGCTCGACATGCCCCGCTCTCCGTACGACCTGCCCAGCTCGCCGCCCTCGGCCACGAAGTCGAACTGCTGATCGGAGGTGGGGAACTGGCGGATCTCGCTACCGCCGGTGAGGTTCGGCCCGAAGGCTCCGCCGCCGGCTGGGCCAGGTTGCCCGTAGGACCAACCCGGAGTGTGGCAACGGCCGCACGAGAAGGCGCCACCGGCGAAGTTGGTGTAGAGGCCCATGTTGAAGACCGCCTCGCCCATCGTGGCGTACTTGGCGCCCGGCAGGGTGCACGCACCTTGTGCGTCGGGACGGCAGGTCTCGGCGAGCTCCTCGTCGACCTCGGCGCGCACCTCGTCGGCGGGCAGCTGGATGCTCTGCAGGTAGTAGATGAGCTCGTCGATCTGCTGGTCTGTCAGCGGGCCACCGCCCTCGGCCCCCCACGCGGGCATCGGGGAGAAGGGACGGCCGTATATGAGGATGTAGCGGACCTCGTCCCACGAGTACCGGTACATGACGGTGTCGAGTGCGGGGGCCTGCCAGTCCACCTGCTCGATGAAGTCGCCGTTGGGGGCGGTCAGCGTGGTGCTCGCCACACCGCCGACCCCTTCGGGGCCGTGGCACGACGCGCACTGCGCGCCCTCGACGTAGAGCGCCTCACCGCGGTTGGTGAGGATCTCCTGGTAGTGGAGGACGGCGTCGTCCTGGCGGCCCGGCTCGTAGAGCCAGTAGAGGGGCAGGCTCACGCCGATGATGGCGAGCAGGCAGAGGCCGAAGAGAAGCGTTCGGTCGAGGCGCTTCGTCTCCAGCTCCTCGTCGTCGTAGTAGAGCTTGCGGTTGGGGGCGAGCTCCACCTCCGAGCCCACCTCGCGCTTTCCCCGGCGCATGTTGGCGATCACAGCCACCGCGAAGCCGATGATGAGGATCGCGGCGATCACGTAGCCGACGGACTTCTGCACGTCCATCAGTGACCTCCGCCGCCGCCGACGCAGTGGGGACCCTCGGCCTCCTGGCCGGTGGTGTTGGTGCCGATGGGCGGGCCCTGCACGACCTGACCCGTGTCGACGGTGAGCACCCCGCCCGAGACCGAGGTGACGAAGCGATCCATGCCTCGGGGGGCAGGACCACCCTTCTTCTCACCAGCCTGGTTGTACTGCGAACCGTGGCAGGGGCACTCGAACCACTGAGAGGTGGGGCAGCTCGGGACCCGGCAGCCAAGGTGGGGGCACTTCTGGTAGAGGACGGCCACTCCGGCCTCCAGGCTGTTGAGCACCGATTGCGGGTAGACGGCCTTCGCCTTCTCGATCGAGGACGTCGGGTAGGCGGTCATCCACATGCGGCCCTCGGCGTTGTACAGGAACCCACCGTTGTCGGCGATCTCGGAGAGGAGGTCGTCGACGTTGCCCACGGTGAGCTGCGATCCGAAGCCTCCCTTCGGCTGAGGCCACAGGAAGGCGAGGACGGCACCGCCGAACCCGCTGATGCCGAGGCCGAACAGCAGCACGGTGCTGCGGTTGAAGAACTGCCTGCGCGTCACTCCGATGGTGTCGGGGTCGGGTGGCACGTAGGGGACAGGGGTGCCCACCTCGGCCGGTTCGACTGCGGTGGACCTGCGCTCGAGCGCTGCGAGGCGCTCTATCTCGCGCCCGGTGGCCGGAGCCCCATCCGACGCCAAGACGTCGGATGACCCCTTGTCGCGCTTGATCGTCTCCCCCGAGAGCATGCCGGTGGCGGCCTTGGCATCTCGCCGACGAGAGGCCGCGACGATCAGGACGCCCGCGAGGACGACGATCACGGGGATGGCGATGATCAGCGGGTTCATCGGACGAAGCCTCGCGTCGGCCGCGCGGATCCGCATCGGCGCAGGGCGATCACCTGGGGATTCGTTCGGGCGAACCGTCTCATCGTTGTCGTGTGCTCTCGGAGAGGTGTCATGTTCATGTCTAGAGCTCGAAGAAGAGCCCTTCCGTCCACGGTGCGACGAAGTTGAAGCCGGGACCCCGGAAGAACGAGCCGATGAGCACCAGCACCGCCCAGAACATGAGCTGGACGGTGAATATGGAGATGGCGAACTTGCGGTCTTCGGGCCGGTTCGACTTGTTGCGGTCCATGTAGGGGGCGAGGATCAGCAAGAAGATGCCCATGCCCGGGATGGTGACCCCGGCGACCATGGGGTGGAACATCGTGAGCAGCTCCTGCAGTCCCAAGAAGTACCACGGGGCCTTCGAAGGGTTGGGCGTCTGGTTGAAGTTCGCCAGCTCGAGCAGGGGGGCGTTGACGAAGACCGAGAACACCAGCGTGAACACCGTGATGACCAGGGCGGCGACGAGCTCGCTGGCGAGCAGGTGCGGCCACACGTGGACCTTGTCCTGGGGCATGGCCTTGACGTCTTGGATCGAGCCCGACTTGACCACGGTGAGCAGGCGCTGGGTGTGGCCCCCGGGGCCGGTGGCCATCGCCGGTTGAGCCGTGGCGACCGCTGCGGCCGTGGTTGCAACGGCTCCACCTCCACCCCCGCCGCCCTCCGACTCGCCCCCGCCCGACGCAGCCTTGGCCTTGGCGGCCTTGCTTCGCTCCAGGAGGTGGGCCGGGATCTTGCTCGCGCCTTCGCCACCGCCGGCGGCCTCTCCACCGCTCTCGGCGGGCGCGTCGGCGCCAGCGGCGGCCGCCTTCTTGGCTTCCGCCTTCTTGCGAGCCTCCTCGGCCCGCTTGCGCAGGTGCTCGGGAACCTCGGTCATAGTGGCCCCGAGATGCCGCCGTCCTTGCGAACCCTCCAGAAGTGGATCGCCAGGAATATGACGGTCACGAAGGGTACGAACAAGACGTGGAGCACGTACCACCGCAACAGGGTGTCGGTGCCGATCTCCCGGCCACCGAGCAAGACGAAGCGGACCTGTTCACCGAAGACAGGGGTGTACCCCATCATGTTGGTCCCCACCGTCACCGCCCACAGCGCAAGCTGGTCCCAGGGCAGCAGGTAGCCGGTGAACGACAGGAGG
>CAZHBH010000094.1:0-6039 GCA_964530525.1 uncultured Rhabdothermincola sp.
TTCAAGGAGGTGTCCGCCGCCTACGACGTGATCGGCGACGAGGCCAAGCGCAAGGAGTACGACGAGGTCAGGCGCCTCGGTCCCATGGCCGGCGGCTTCGGGCCCGGCTCGGGCGGGCCCGGTGGCCCGGGTGGTCCGGGGATGGGAGGGTTCCAGTTCGACGGGGACCTCGGCGACATCCTCGGAGGCCTCTTCGGGCGAGGGCGTGGGGGCGGTCCCAGCAGGGGAGCGGGACCCCAAAGAGGTGTGGACCTCGAGACCGAGCTGCACCTGCCGTTCAGGGAGGCGGTGCAGGGTCTCACCACGACCCTCCACCTGACCAGCGACGCGCCGTGCTCCACCTGTCACGGCGTGGGAGCACGCCCCGGAACCACACCCCAGGTCTGCCCCAACTGCCGTGGCCGTGGGGTGCTCGACGAGAACCAGGGCCCGTTCTCCTTCAGCAGCCCGTGCCCCAACTGCGCAGGGCGCGGCACGATCATCACCGACCCCTGCCCGACCTGTCGGGGCTCGGGCGTGGAGCGCCGGCCTCGCGAGGTGAAGGTGCGCATCCCCGCGGGCGTGGACGACAACCAGAAGATCAAGCTCAAGGGCCGCGGCGGACCAGGGCGCAACGGCGGTCCGCCGGGAGACCTATACGTGCTCGTGCACGTGGACCCCGACGGCGTGTTCGGCCGCAGCGGTCGAGACCTCACGCTCTCGGTGCCGGTGACCTTCGCCGAGGCCGCCCTGGGCACCAAGCTCACGGTCCCGACGCTCGACGGCGACAAGGTGACGCTGAAGATCCCGGCGGGGACTCCCAGCGGCAAGGTGTTCCGGGTCAAGGGCAGAGGGGTCAAGGCCGGCAAGCGCGCCGGAGACCTGCTGGTCACCGTCCAGGTAGCGGTGCCTCCGAAGCTCACTCGCGAGCAGCGAGAGGCCCTGGAGGCCTTCGCCGCAGCGACCGACGGATCGCCGCGCGAGCACCTGGGGGTGTGAGGGGATGGCCACGAAGGCGAGCCAGGCCGTCTACGTGATCTCGGTGGCTGCCGAGCTGGCGGGGGTCCATCCTCAGACCCTTCGCATCTACGAGCGCAAGGGTCTTCTCAGACCGGCGCGCACGCGTGGGGGGAGCCGTCGCTACAGCGACGACGACATCCGCAGGCTGCGCCACATCCAGACGCTCACGGAGTCGGGTTTGAACCTGGCCGGCGTGAAGCGAGTGCTGGCGCTGGAGGCACAGCTGGCCGACGCCCGTGCCGAGCTCCAGACGCTCAGGCGGAGGTACCGGCGCGAGCTGGTGCCGGTTCGCCAGTCGATCGTCCGATTCGAGCGCTGAAGCAGGCCTGGCGTGGCCGCCGGTCCTCAGCCGGTGCTCAGACGAGGCCGTTGGCCGACAGCCACCCCGAGGCGATGTCGGATGCGTCCTGCTTGTCGATGTCGTACTGCTTGTTCAGCTGGGTGAGCGCCTCGGTGGTGAGCTTGGAGCTCACTGCGTTGACCACGCTCGTCATGGCGTCGCCGTAGGCCTCCACCAGCTCGACGGTGACGACGGGGACGATGTTGTCCGCCGCCAAGAGCGCCTTGGTGTCCTCCAGCAGCACCCAACCCTCCTCGACGATGCGACCGTCGGTGGAGAACAGGACCGCCACGTCGATCTCACCGCTGGCGAGCGCAGTGGGTATCACCCCTGTGTCGAGGGGGGTGAACCGCTCGGAGAGGTCGACCCCGTAGACCGCCTGCAGGCCGGTGGTGCAGAAGGGGTTCGTCGGGCAGTCGGCCGGTCCCCCGAGTCGCAGGTCCGCTCCCTTGGTTGCCAGGTCGTCGAGCGTCGTGATGCCCAAGGTCTCGGAGGTCTCCTTGGTGATGACGAAGGCGTTCGTGTTGACGCCCGACGCCGGTTCGAGGGCCACCAGTCCCAGGGGCTCCAGCTCGGAGTCGAGCAGGGCCATCGTCTCGTCCACGTCGCTGGTTGCCTGGCTCACGTCGGGACCGTTCAGGTACTCGAGCATCGACGCCACGTACTCGGGGGCGAAGTTGATCTCTCCGCTCTGGAAGGCGCCCATCTGCAGGTCGCGGAAGCCGCCGATGGCCTGCTGGCGCACGGAGAACCCGGCGTCGGCGAGGGCCTGCCCGTAGATCTGCGCCAAGATCGCCGACTCCCCGAAGTCCTGCGAGCCGATGACGATCTGGGGACCCGAGGGCACCGACGACCCCGTGGAGGAGGCCTGGTCGTCCGACGAGCTGCCGCTGCTGCACGCAGCCGCCACCATGGCGACGAGCGCGACGAGGGAGATGGCGAGCTTCATGGGTGTGCGCATCCGGTGTCCTTCCCGGCGTCAGGCTCCGCTTCGCGCAGCATCCGACACGCTTCGTCCTGGGGTCGCGACCAATGTAGGTGCTCGGCCAGGCCCCCGCCCGCGAGACGGACGGCGCCAGGGCACAACCGCGCGCTCGAGCAGCGAGAAGCCGATCTCGGCGAGGATCGTGAGGACGGCCACGAAGACCGCTCCCGCGAGGATCTTGCCGTCGTCCTGCTGGGCGAACCCTTCGAAGATGAGCGTGCCGAGGCAGCGGAAGCCCACCCACGCCCCGAGGGTCGCCGTTGCGATCACCTGCACGGCCGAGACGCGGATGCCGGTGAGCAGCAGGGGCCGTGCCATCGGCAGCTCGACCCGCCACAGCCGTTGGAGCGGCGTCATGCCCATGCCCTCTGCCGACTCGCGCACCACACGCTCGACCCCGCTCACGCCGGTGTAGACGTTCGTGAACATCGGAGGGAGGGCCAAGAGCACGAGTGCGACGAACGTCGGCCAGATCGTGAGGCCCCTGCCCCACTCGCTGAAGACGCTGAACGCGAGCACTAGGACGGCGAACGACGGGAGGGCCCGGCCGATGTTCACCACCGAGATCGCGGCGGCGCCACCGAGGCGCTTGTGCCCCAGCCACACGGCGCTCGGCACCGCCACGACGACGGCGGCCAGCACGGCCAAGGCGGAGAGCCTCACGTGCGCCCAGGTGAGGGAGATGAGCCCCGACTCGCCGGTCCAGTTCTCCGCCGTCGTCACGTAGGCCCACAGCTCGCCGAGAGCGCTCATCAGCGGCGGGTCCTTCCCGTGCCCCGCCGAGTCCACGGGGTGAGGGCGCGCTGCACGCCGAGGAGCAGCACGTCGATCACCACTGCCAGGGCGATCGAGAGGGTGGCCCCCACCACTATCGGAGTCGTGAAGTTCCTGCCCAACCCGTCGAGGATCAGCACGCCGTAGCCCCCTGCGCCGACGAGCGCGGTCACGGTGACCAGTCCGATGACCGTGACGGCTGCGATCCGGACGCCGGCGATGATCGTGGGCGTGGCGAGCGGGACGTCGACGCGCCAGAAGCGAGCGAAGGGCGTGAGGCCCATGCCGTCGGCGGCTTCGCGCACCTCCGGGGACACCCCGTCGATGCCAGCCACGATGTTCCTCACGAGTATCAGTAGCGTGTAGCTCACCAGGCCGATCTCGGCGGTGAGGAAGCTCAGGCCGGTGATGGGCACGAGGAAGGCGAACAGCGCGACGCTCGGGATGGCGTAGAGGAGGCCCGACACCCACGTGATCGGCGCGTAGGTGCGGCGCCACCGGAGGGCCACGAGGGCGAGCACCGACGAGATGCCCAGACCCACCCCCAGCGCGACGAGGGTCAGCTGGACGTGCTCGCCGGTCCGGCTCCAGATCTCGTCGAGGTTCCTCCCGACCCAGTCCCACCACACGAACGAGCTCGCGTCGTTCACGTCCGGTGCTTCCTCCGCGCCCGCTCCACAGGTGTCGCCGCCAACGGCTGCGCCGGACGGCTCTCACCAACTGGGCTGCTCCGCTGCGGGATCCGCAGCCTCACGTCACACCTTCGGAGATCTGCTCGATGGTGAGCATGCCCTCGTAGCCGCCGTGCTCGTCGACCACGGCGGCCACCCGCGTCTGGGAGGTGACCAACAGGTCGAGGGCTTCGCGCAGGGGCGTCGAGCGGTCGACGGTCGCTCGGAAGGGCTGGGCGACTGCCTCCCCCACGGTGGCGACGCGGTCGAGCTCGCTGCCCCACACCCACCCGACGAGTCGCTCGGTGCCGTCTTCCCGCGTGGCGACGACTCCCACCCAGTCGAAGCCCCAAGAGGCCATCACGGCCTTCGCCTCGTCGGGCCGGGCGTCGGGTGCCACCACTGCGCCGCGGGGGACGTCCACGTCCGACACCTTCAGCAGGGCCATGCGGCGCAGACCCCGCTCGGCGCCCAGGAAGCGCTCCACGTGCTCGCTCGCCGGGGCCCGAAGCACCTCGGTAGGTGTGCCGTACTGCGCCAGGCGGCCTCCCACCTCCATGATCGCCATGCGGTCCCCCAGCTTGATCGCCTCGTCCACGTCGTGGGTGACGAGCACGATGGTCTTGCGCAGCCTGCGCTGCAGCTCCATCAGCTCGTCCTGCAGCCGCCCCCTGACGATCGGGTCCACAGCGCTGTAGGGCTCGTCCATGAGCAGCACCGGCGGATCGGCTGCCAGGGCCCGCGCCACCCCCACCCGCTGCTGCTGACCGCCGGAGAGGGCGGCGGGATAGCGGCCGAGGAGCTCGGGGTCCAGGCCCACCAGCTCCACGAGCTCGGCTACACGCTCCGACATCTGCGAGCGGCTCCAACCCAAGAGCTTGGGAACCGTTGCGATGTTCTGGGCCACCGTGCGGTGGGGGAAGAGGCCGCCCTGCTGGATCACGTACCCGATGCGACGGCGCAACTCGTGAGCGGGTTGCTCGCGCACCTCTACGCCCTGCACGAAGATCTGCCCGGCGGTCGGTTCGACGAGGCGGTTGACCATCTTCAACGTGGTGGTCTTCCCGCACCCCGAGGGTCCGACGAGGGCCACGATCATCCCCTCCGGCACGTCGAGGTCGAGGTCCTCCACTGCCGCGGCGGTCGATCCGGGGAAGACCTTTCGCACCCCGACAAGCCGGATGGCTGTCGCCTGCGCCTGCGTCATCCAGGTCGACGGTAGTCAGCGGGGCGGTCGGGTGCGCGAGTCCGTCGACATCTTCGCGGTCAGGGAATAAAGTTGATAATCAGGTTGTCAACTTTGTGGATCGTCGTTCACGACCGACTCACCAGGTTCGGAGGAACCCCCGCATGCCACTGGATCCCAACCGCTGGACCCTGAAGACCCAGGAGGCCTTCAACGCCGCCGTGGGCCAGGCCCGTTCGGCGAACAACCCCGAGGTCACATCGGACCACCTCCTCCTCGCCCTGCTCGGCCAGCAGGAGGGGATCGTGCTGCCGATCCTCCAGAAGGTCGGTGCCGCCCCCCTCCCCCTACGCAACGCTGCGACCGAAGCGGTGGACCGGCTGCCCAAGGCGTACGGCGGGGAGTCGCGCCTCGGCAGGGAGTTGGAGGAGCGACTGGAGGCAGCCGACCAGATCCGCGCCGAGCTGGGCGACGAGTACCTCTCCACGGAGCACCTCCTGCTGGCGCTCGCCGACAAGGTGGACCTCAGCCGCGACCAGCTGCTCGAAGCCCTCAGGGAGGTTCGGGGAAGTCATCGGGTCACCAGCCAGAACCCCGAGGACCAGTACCAGGCGCTCGAGAAGTACGGCCGCGACCTGACCGAAGCTGCCCGGAAGGGGAAGATCGACCCGGTCATCGGACGTGACGACGAGATCCGCAGGATCATCCAGGTGCTCAGTCGGCGCACCAAGAACAACCCGGTGCTCATCGGTGAGCCAGGTGTGGGCAAGACGGCGATCGTCGAAGGCCTTGCGCGTCGCATCGTGGAGGGCGACGTACCGGAAGGGCTCAAGAACAAGCGGCTCATCGCGCTCGACCTGGGCTCGATGGTGGCAGGGGCAAAGTACCGGGGTGAGTTCGAAGAGCGCCTGAAGGCCGTGCTGAAGGAGATCACCGACTCCGAAGGAGAGGTGATCACCTTCATCGACGAGATGCACACCATCGTGGGCGCGGGCGCTGCCGAGGGAGCGATGGACGCAGGCAACATGATCAAGCCCATGCTCGCCCGTGGCGAGCTGCGGATGGTGGGCGCCACCACGCTCGA
>CAZHBH010000095.1:0-5952 GCA_964530525.1 uncultured Rhabdothermincola sp.
GGCTTCGTGACGTCCTTGATGGTGAGGTCTCCGGTGACCTTGTAGTTCTCGTCGTCGACCTTCTCCACCTCGGTGGTCACGAACTTGATCTCCGGATACTTCTCCATGTCGAAGAAGTCGTTGCTGCGCAGGTGCGCGTCACGGTCGGGGTTCCCGGTGTCGATGCTGTCGGTCTTGATGGTCAGCTCCACCCGCGACTTCGAGGGGTCCTCCTGGTCGAGGTGTCCGCCACCTTCGAGCTCGTGGAAGGAGCCACGCACCTTCGTGACCATGGCGTGGCGGGCTACGAAGCCCAGCCGGGTGTGGGCGGGGTCGAGTGTGTACTCGCCGGTCAGTGAGGTCGTGCTGGTGTCGCTCATCGGGGCTCTCCTCATGGGGGTTGGATTGCTCACCTACCCGCAACGGGAACACCACCAACAACATTCCCTCGGCTGCCCTCTACCGGTAGAGGAGCCCGAGGGACCTCCATCGGACCACCCTCTCGCCCGTGCTGGCAGAGTATCCGGATGAAGTCGCTGGCTCTCGTGCTCTCCTACCTGAGCGCGCCCCTCCGGCAGCGCAACACACGGGTGCTCGCGTGGCTGGTCGCACTGCTCGTGGTGATGATCGTCGCCTTCACCGTGGTGTTCCACCTGCTGATGACGGCCGAGGGTCGCGACCACAGCTGGTTCACCGGCTTCTACTGGACCCTCACGGTGATGTCGACGCTCGGGTTCGGCGACATCACCTTCACCTCCGATGCCGGCCGGGTGTTCACCGTGGTCGTGCTCGCGAGCGGGGCCCTCTTCTTCCTGGTGCTCCTGCCCTTCACCTTCATCCAGTTCGTCTTCATGCCGTGGATGGCGCACCGGGAGGCGTCACGGGCACCACGGAAGCTCCCGGAGGGCTCGGCCGGCCACATCCTGCTGACCAACCTCAGCGAGATCGAGGTGAGCCTCATCCGCCACGCCGACGGCGCCCGGGTGCCCTACGTGCTGGTGGTCGCAGACCTCACCGAAGCGCTCAGGCTCCACGACCAGGGCTACAAGGTGATGGTTGGCGACCTCGACGACCCCGCCACCTACCGTGCCGCTCGCGTGGAGGGCGCCGCGCTCGTCGCCACGACCCGTTCGGACACGGAGAACACGAACATCGTGTTCACCATCCGGGAGATGGACGCACACGTGCCCATCTCGGCCACCGCGTCGTCGTCTGCGTCGGTCGACATCCTCGACCTCGCGGGCTGCGACCACGTCATGCGCCTGGGTCAGATGCTGGGCGACGCTATGGCCCTGCGCATCCTGGGCGCAGACGCCCGGACCCACGTGATCGGCGGGTTCGACGACCTCCTGATCGCCGAGGCGAGCCCGGCTCGCACTCCAATCGAGGGCATGACCCTGCGAGAGGCCGGGTTGCGAGACCGCTTCGGCATCACGGTGGTCGGCGTGTGGCAGCGGGGTGCCTTCGAGCTCGCCGGACCCGAAACCCGTCTCGGCGCCAAGACCACCTTGATCCTGGCTGGATCGAAGGAGCAGATGCGCTCCTACGACGACGCTTTCGCCATGGAGCGCGCGATCGACGCCCCGGTGGTCATCATCGGCGGAGGGCGGGTCGGTAGGGCCGCCGGCGAGATGCTGGGGCGAGAGGGCATCGACTACCGGATCATCGAGCAGAAGCCCGAGCGAGTTCGGGATCCCGAGCGCTACGTGCTCGGCGACGCGGCCGAGCTGGAGGTGTTGAAGGAGGCCGGGCTGGAGGAGGCAGCCGCCGTGCTGGTGACCACGCACGCCGACGACGTGAACGTCTACCTCACGCTGTACTGCAGGCGCCTGGAGCCCGACATCCAGATCATCAGCCGCGCCAACCTCGACCGCAACGTCTCCACGCTCCACAGGGCCGGAGCCGACGCCGTGCTCTCCTACGCATCGCTGGGGGCCAGTGCGATCTGGAACACGCTCGGCCGCAGCGACACCCTCGTGGTGGCGGAGGGGCTGAGGGTGTTCCGGGTACCGGTCCCTGGATCGATGGCGGGTCGCTCCCTGGCCCAGAGCGACATCCGCCGGCGGACGGGTTGCAACGTCGTGGCGCTCGACGTGGGCGATGTGACCATCACGAACCTCGACGCCTCCACACCCCTTCCGGCCGACGCAGAGCTGGTGATCATCGGCGACGCCGAGGCCGAGCAGCGCTTCTTCGCCGAGCTCGCGAACCGCTGATCGGACAGCGACGGAGTCCTTCGATCAACTGATCCGGCGGTTTCTCTCCCCTGCCGGGCGCGCGGGTGTTGTTCGCTAGCCGACGAGCTTGGCCACGCCGACGGCAACACCCATCCCGATCGGCAATGCGGCGAGGATCGCCTTGTACATCTCGCCCCTGAGCCCTCCGATCTCGGCCCGGACGAAGTCCTTGGTAGCGAACTTGTCCTCCATCTCGGCCATCAGCTCGGTCTTGGACTCTGCCAGCTCTGCGTGGAGGAAGTCCTTGGTAGCGAACTTGTCCTCCATCTCGGCCATCAGCTCGGTCTTGCAGTCCGCGAGCTCCGCCCGGAGGAAGTCCTGCGTGACGAGGTGATCGCCTTCCGATGGCAACGCCCCAACGAGGTTCTCGGCGTCCTCCCGAGGGATCACCTTCTCGAGCCCCCTTCGGAGCGACAGTTGCCTCGGTTCATCGAGGGCCTCAAGTCCGCCTCCCCATGTTGCTGTCTCTTCTGGGACTGCTGTCCAGGGAAGCGGAGAACCCAGAGCGGGCCCGCAGGTCCCCCCAGGCACTCGAACAGTGCGCTCACCATACCGGCGATCTACGTCAGCGTCAATATTCTCATGGAGCCTGGTAGTGCTCCTTCTACTTCAAGATGGAAGGGAGTAGAAAGCTCCAGGAAGGTGGGGCCGTCCACAAAGCGAGGAGGCCGGGGCGTGAGCCCCGGCCTCCTTCGTTCGAGCCGTGGTGGCCCTATTTCGTGTCTGCGACTACAGCTCCACGTCCACCACCAGGGTGTAGCGGTAGAGGAAGGCGCTCATGGCCTGGCGGGTGAGGGCCAGGTTGGGCTCGTAGCGGGCTCCGTCGTCGAAGCCCACCGAGATGCCCGTCTCGGCCATCCAGGCGATCTCGGCGCAGAACGGGTTGGAGGTGGGCACGTCTGGGAATGGCGGGCTTGTGCACGCTGGCGGGGTCTCGCCCGGGTTGGCCGAGCGGTAGAGGAAGGCGCTCATGGCCTGGCGGGTGAGTCCGTCGTCTGGCTTGTAGAGGTTGCCCTCGTAGCCCTCCGAGATCCCGGTGGCCTTCATCCAGGCGATCTCACCGCAGAAGGGGTGATCTGCCGGGACGTCGTTGAAGGGAGCCTCCGAGCAGGTGGGGTCCTCTCCGTTGGGGTTGCCGTTGATGCGGTAGATGAACGCTGACATGGCCTGGCGGGTGAGGGTGAGACCCGGCTGGTAGATCGGGCCTGGCTCGTATCCCGTGGACAGCCCGGTGAGGCTCATCCAGTTGATCTCGGCGTAGAAGGGGTGATCGGCGGGGACGTCGGAGAAGATCGGGACGTCCGCCGAGCCCTCGACGGTGGTGGTCGGCAAGGCGACGTTGACGAAGTTGCAGTCGAGCACAACGTCGATGGCAGCGGGCACCGTTCCCACGTGGGGGACGAACACCGTCATCTGGCCCGGTGCCATGGTGTATTCGACCTCGCCCTCGGTCGTGGCGGTGAGCGAGCCTGCCGTGGTGAACACGATCGGGGCGTAGGGATCGGCGATGTAGCCCTCGTCTGGGTAGCGCGTCGGGAACGACCACTCCCCTGTTGCGGCGCCGCTGGCTTCGATGGCCATGTCGATGTCGAGAACCGACAGGTAGTCCTGCGCTCCGAACTCGGCTGCGATCTCCACGAGGTAGTCCGGGATGGTGATGCTCCAGCTGAAGCTCACCGGCACGGCCGGGCCCACGGGGATCTCGTCCATGACGTGGCCCTCGATCGGGGTCTCGATGACCACGACGCCCCCAGAGGCCTGCAGCGGGGGAAGGATCGCCAAGATGCCCTTGACCACGTCGTTGGCACCCTCGCACTCCATGACCGGCAGCTCCCCTGGGACAACCGTGTGATCCACGCTTTGCGATGTGGAGTCGCTCCAGGTCTCGGGGTCGTTGGTGAAGAACGCCGCGTTGTAGTCGGCGGTGCCCGTTGCGAAGTTCTCGAGCGTGACGCTCGCAACTCCATCCACGACGGGGATGTAGCCGGTCATGGGTCGATCGCCTTGGCTGAACAGCACCGTGCCCGACACGTCAGATGGCGTGATGGTGGCCGTGAAGGTCACCGACTCGCCGATGGTGGTGGGATCCGACGGCCCGATGGCAAGCGTCGTGGTGGTCGTGGTCTGCGCACTCGCCGGGCTCGCGAAGCCCACGAGGGCTGCCAGCACCGCTATCACCATCAGCATCGCTGCGGCTGATCTTGTTGGGGTTGGTCTCGGCACGTCGGCACCGCCTTTCATGAAGCGAATCGGAAGAACCCCGAGGGGGCCCCGGCTGCGCCGGGGCCCCCTCAGCTGGGTTGCTCTAGGCCAGCTCGACTTGCACCACGGTCGAGTAGCGGTAGAGGAAGGCACTCATGGCCATGCGGGTCACCGGTGCCGTCGGGCGGAAGGTGCCCTCGGGGTCACCGGTGGAGATGCCCGTATCTGCCATCCACGCGATGTAGGGGCAGAACTGGTCGTTGGCCGGAACATCGCTGAACGGAGCCGAGCTGCACGCAGGCGGCGTGGCCGGTCCGTTGGCGCTTCTGTAGAGGAAGGCGCTCATGGCCTGGCGGGTGACGTTGCCCGTGGGGTTGAACGTGCCATCCGGGTTGCCCTGGGTGATGCCCTCGGCGGCCATCCAGGCGATCTCACCGCAGAACGCGTTGTCCACGCTCACGTCCGGGAAGGGCATGGAGCTGCACTGCGGGTCGTTGCCCAGTGGGCTGCCGTTGATGCGGTAGATGAACGCCGACATCGCCTGGCGGGTGATGTTCGCTGTCGGGCGGAACTGCGGACCTGGTTCATAGCCAGTGCTCAGGCCCGTCTCTCCCATCCAGATGATCTCGTTGTAGAAGTCATCTCCGGGCGCCACGTCGGTGAAATCGATCGTGGCCTCGGTGACGGTCGCGGTGTTGGAAGGCTCAGAGGCCGGTCCCTCACCCGAGTCGTTCACAGCGGTGACCGTGAAGGTGTGCTCCCCTGGCTCGAGGCCAATCACGTCGACGCTGGTGACCCCAACCGACACCGACTGGGAGATCTCACCGGTGCTGATCAGGTATCTCGTGATCGGCGAGGCTCCCTCGTCTTCGGGTGCGGTCCACGACACGTTGGCCATCAAGCCGAGACCCGTGGCGGTGACGTCGGTGGGAGCACCGGGCAGATCCGGGTTGGCCGTGATCTCGTAGTCCTGGGCCACCGAAGCCGATCCCGCATAGGTCTGCTCGTCGTCGGGGTTGAACGCAGCGGTGAGGCTGTGAATCCCGACTTCCAGGTCATCGACCACCAGCACTGCCGTGCCGTCTTCGGCCTCGACGGTTCCGAGCTCGGTCTCCTCGTGGAAGAAGGTCACCGCACCAGCAGCGTCGGCGGGACTCACGGTGGCCGTGAGCGTCACGTCCTCACCGAACACAGCCGAGCCCTCAGGGCTCACCGACAAGGCCGTGGAGGTCGGGATGACGTCCGGTGCCTCTTCGATGATGTAGTCGACGGGGGCTGACTCAGCCGGTGCCCAGGCGAATGGGTCGTCTGGGGTGAAGCTGGCCGTGAAGGCGTAGTCACCGATGCCGATGTCGGTGGCGTTCACCGTGAGGGTTGCCACGCCGTCGACGACCGGGGCGGAGCCCACCGGGTCACCCACCGAGGGGGCGAACTCGACGGACCCTGTCGCCTCGGCCGGGTCCAAGGTGGCCGTGAAGGTCACCTCTTCGCCCTCGAAGGCCGAGAGCTCCGGGCTGATGGTGAGTGACACGTC
>CAZHBH010000096.1:0-5853 GCA_964530525.1 uncultured Rhabdothermincola sp.
CGTCGTTGGCCGGCGGGGTCCATGACACGTGGGCCATGAGGGGCCCTGCCTCAGCGGTGACATCGGTGGGAGCACCTGGGGCCGTGGCACCGCCCTGGACGGTCGTCACTGCCTGGGTGGCGTTGTCCACGGTGCAGGTCAGGTTCACGTACACGTGAGCAGACACCAGAGGTGTCGGTGGCACGTGGATGGTGAGCAGCAGCGGTGAGCGCATCGCATAGACGATGTCGGTCTCCTCACCGGCGGTCACCGTTCCGCTGGTCTCCAAGGTGATCGGAGCAGCCGGGTCGGTGATCGTGTGGGTGGTGGGGAACTCCCAGACCTCGTCTGATCCACCGCTGGCCACCATCGCGAGGGTCATGTCCTCCATGAAGATCTCGCTTGCCTGGGCATTGATCGCCAGGTTGGCGAGGTTCTCGGGGAGGGTCACCGACCAGGTGAAGCTCACATCACCCGTGGCTCCGTCGGTGAGGGTCTCGGGGACGGTTGCCTCCAAGGTCGTCGGGAGCTCCAAGATCCCATCTGGAGGAGCCACGAGTCCCTTCATGAGCCCGATGGTCACAGCGTCGGTTCCCTGGCAGACGAAGATCGGGGCCGGGAAGTCCGCTGTGATCTCGTAGCTCTGTGGAACAGAGCTCGAGGGTGCCCACAGCTCTGGGTCTGAGGGCTCGAACACCGCGTTGATCTCGTAGTCCCCGATGGGCAGGTCGTCGATGATGACCTGGGCCTCTCCGTCGACAACGGGGATCGCATCGGAGATCGGGACGTCGCCGTCGTAGAAGGTGACGGTCCCTGCGGCATCTGAGGGGTCGACGGTGGCCGTGAGGGTCACAGGGGCCCCGAACGGAGCAGAGCTCGCCGGGCTGATCTCGAGGCTCGTCTCGGTGGAGACGGGACCGGAGAGCACCGTGATGCTGACGGGCTCGGAGACCGACTCTGCGTATTCGGTCGGATCCGTGGGAACGAACGTGGCGATCACCTCGTGGGTGCCTGCCTCCAGGTCATCGGTGGTGAGCACCGCTTCACCGTCGACCACTTGGGCTGTCTCGGCGAAGTCGCTGTCTTGGCCCTCGAACAGCACCGAGCCGGGGGCGTTGGATGGGCTCACCGTGGCCGTGAAGGTCACCTCGTCGCCCAGCTGCACCGGCCCTGTCGGCGAGACCTCCAGGGAGGTGGAGGTCTCGGTGGCCGGCTCGGCCACCACGTGGGTGACAGCCGAGGAGGTCGAGCCACTCACCACGCCAGAGGAGGGGGTGAACTGAGCCGTGAGGCTGTGAGAACCCAGAGACAGGTCGAAGACCATGATCTGGGCCGAGCCGTTGACGGACGTCGCCGTGCCCAAGGAGCTTGCACCGTCGAAGAACTCGACCGTGCCAGCAGCGGCGTAGCCCGGGGCAGGCGTGGCGGTGAGAGCCACGCCCTCACCCGGCGACGACTTGCCCGATGGTGAGGCTGTGAGCGCCGTCGTGCTCGCAACGGGCGAGCCAGCGCTCACCACGTGCACGATGAACGGCTCGGAGCTTGTCGGGGCGAACTGAGCAGGGTTGTTCGGCGTGAACGTGGCGAACACCTCGTAGGTGCCCGCAGGCAGCGAAGCCGTGGCCGCCGAGTTCGAGAGCCGGGCCAGGCCTCGACCGGAGCTGGACGACGACGAGGTGCTGGCGTTCGCAGATCCCAGAGCCGTGACCGCGGAGGTGGCCACGTTGCGAGCCATGTAGCTCACCGATCCCGCAGCGTTGTAGGTGACATAGCCGTCGATCTGCGACCACGCCGAGCCCTGCACCGCAGGCGACGGGTTCACCGAGGTGATCTCGAGGCCCGTCGGGATGGGCCCGGGATCGCCCGGGGCAACCACCTCGTAGGAGACGGTGATCTGGGACGGAGCGAAGCCTCGGTTCGCCGGGAAGGTGGGCGTGCCGTCGAAGGTCGAGAACGGATCGAAGTACGCGGTGAACTCCCGTACGCCCACGGTCGGGTTCGGCGACTGCTGAACCGTGGCTCGCCCGTTGGAGTCCAAGCTGGTGCTCACCAGCACGCCGTCGGAAGGCCGGGGGTAGTAGATGCGTATCGACTGCGCAGGCCCGATCGAAGCGATCACCTTGGGGTCTAGCTGGAAGGTGAAGTAGCCAACCGAGTTGAGCGGCACCTTGCCGGATCCCCTGGTGCTGTCCTCCACCAATGTGAGGGACGTCGGAATGGCCTCGCCCACCACCGTGTGCGGCACAGCCGCCGACTCGGCGGTGGTCCAACCCCACTCCGAGAGCAGCTCGGGTACGAACACCGCTCGCAGGGAGTGGCCCCCTGGCGCCAGCGCCGCCTGCACCGTGTAGTGGCCATCGTCCGAGGCGTTGACGTCCACCGTGGAGTTGGAGAAGCTGTAGGCGAACGGGACCCTTGCACCTCCGTTGGCATCGTCGACGATGAAGATCTCGCCGGCCAGGTCCGCCGTTCCCGGTGCCGCATTCGGAGCCGGGCTGAGGGTCACCTCCATGTCCACCACCTCAGCGGCGGCGGCCTCCTCAGGGGCTTCGATGGTGAGGGTCGGAGTCGCCTTCTCGATAGGAGGCAGGACCGTGTAGGACGCCGGCGCCGACAGAGGCGAGGCGGCGAACGTCACCTGGTCGTTGGGGAGGACCCGGATGGCGTAGCTGTGCGTCCCCTGGGGCAGGGGTGGCAGAGCCAGGGTGCCGAAGCCCGGCGGGGCGGGGAATGTCTGGTTGAACGTGAAGCTGGTGCCCGATGCCCCGAAGACCCCCGCTGTGCCGATGAGCTCTCCGTCGACGAAGAACTCGGCCGAGCCGAGTGAGTACTGGAACGACGGGCCGCTCGATTCGATCGTGAAGCTCACGGTCACCGGCTGGCCGTAGGAGGCCCCGCCGCTGGGGTTGAAGCTCACGTTCGTCACCGTCAAGGGCGCTGCCGGCCCAGGGGGCGTGAGGGTCACCGACAGGTCAGCAGCCCCTCCTGCCAGCACCCCAGAGACTTGGGTCGCACGCGAGACCCCGGCAGCGTCCACGCACGAGCCACCGGCCGCGAGCGGCATCAGGAAGTCGCTCTGCGAGAGCGTCAGCTCGCCGTCGATGCCCGTGCGCGTCCCGGTCAGGTCGACCGGGAAGGGGCCCACGATGCAGCCGGAGGCGAAGCTCTTGGCGCCCGAGCCGAAGTCGGCCTCTGTCACCTGGTAGTAGAGCTGGGTCGAGAACGAGGCTGCCGCATCGGCGCCGGCCTCGATCTCGCCGGTGCCGGACCCAGCCTGGAGCAGGCGGCCAGTCACCGAGCCCGACGCGGTGGTGAGGGTGGAAGGCTCGAACGCGAGCTGCCCTGAGAGGCCCTCGACGCCGCTGGTGTCAGTCCCGAGCACGCTGTTGAGGCGGGACCCTCCCGGAACCGGGCCGGATGCTCCGTTGAGGGCCATGGTGCCGGCGCTGAAGTTGAGGTTCTGGCCGGACTGGTGGTTGACGAGGAAGTGGCCCCAACCCGAGCTCGGGAAGTACTCGATGTCTCCCAGGTAGTCGGCTCGGATTTGGTGTCCGCCCTGGTCGAACGGGTGCACGAGCGTCGCCACCCCATCCACCAACGGCTCGGTCCCGATCAGGGCGTCACCGTCGTAGATCCGCACGAAGCCCCCAGGGGCCTGAGTCTCGCCACCGGTGGGCGTCACCGTCACGGTGACCGTCCCGGCCGACGTGGGGAATCCGGCGTTGACGATTCCGCCACCGCTCACGTTCACGCCCACCTGCACCGGCGTGCGGTTTGCGGGGTTCGTCACCGTGACTGGCACGGGCTCAGAGGTGGAGCCCTCGAAGCCCGGCCCACCCAGGTAGGTGGCCGTGATCGACCGGTTGCCCACCGTGTTGAGCACCGCGGTGAGGTTCGCCTGGCTGGACTCGTCCAGCTCCGCTAGGCCGAGGAGGGTGTCCCCGTCGTTGAAGCGCACAGCTCCGCTGGGAGCGTTGACGGTGGCGGTCATCGAGACCTCACCGCCACCCGGCACCGCCGTGGGCGTGACCGCCAGCTCGGTGGTGGTGGGCACGCTCACCCCACCGCCGGTGATGGCCGTCTGGAACAGCACCGGAGAGGCAACGTTGCCAGCGGGCCAGCAGTAGACCTCGGCCATGGCTGTGGAGCTGGCCTGGAACACGTAGCCCGAGCTCGGCTCGTCGTGGCCAGAGAAGCGCGTGGAGATGTTGGATCCCAGCGGCCCGGTTGCCTTGAGGACGACGTCGACAGCCGGCAGCTGGAAGGGGGTCGAGAGGTCGGGGTTGATCGCGTTCTTGGGGACCTTCGGGACCTGCATGATGATGCGCGGTGGGTCGTAGGGGGTGTTGAACACCGTGGCGAACGGCGGTGGTGTTGAGCTGACAGCCACGCTCGGCGTGCCCTCGATCCCGAAGCCGCTTCCCTCGACGATCGAGACCGACTGCACCGTGGCGTTGGCCGGCAGGTCGTACATGAAGTTGATGTTCTGGAGGAAGTGCACCGGCACCAACCCGATGAGGCTGTCCTTGCTGTCGGGGAACGAGGACGCCACGGGCGCGATGCGCACGGTGAACTCCTCGTCCTGGGCGATCTGGGCGGGTGCCGTGGTCTCGATGGCGATGGCGTTGGTCTCCGGCTGGCGCACCTGGATGGCGTAGCCAGCGCAGTCGGTCGCCCAGCTCGTGGCCTTCGTCACCCCTTCGGGCTCCTGGGCTCCGGCCACGGATGGCGGCGGGACTGCCAGAGCCAACAGCGAGCCGACCATGGCCAGCACCAGAAGTGCGGCGATGGCACCTCGCCACCCAGAGATGGCAGCGGCGACCCGCCACCTCTTGCTCACGTGTGCGGACGCGGTCGCGCCGCGCGCACTGACAACGAACGACTTGCTCATCGAACCCCCCTGGATTGCTTCTGACTGACTGACTGCTCTACTGACTGATCAAGAACTCGAGACCTTCTGCTTGCGGCGCCGACGCACCAGCGCAGGGGTCACCCGCCCTCAGGGTCGGACCCCCGGATGCGGGGCCGTGCGCGAAGGCACCTCGGGCGACGTTGCCCGGGCGTGGCCCTCCACCAACGCGTCGCGCAGCGCCACCACCGCGGGTCGGTCGTGGTCGGAACCACGGAAGGCGATGGAGATGGGGACCACCCATCCGGTCTGGTCAACCGGGATCTCCACCAGTTCCCCAGACGCCAGCTCGGACGCGACCGCGGAACGTGCCGCGACCCGCAGCCCGCCCTGCTCTCCCTCGTCGGAGCCTGCCCCACCGTCGTCCGAGGGGCCGGGGTGCGCAGCGCCGTTGGCGCCCGACGACACCAGGCCCATGGGGAACCCCCCCAGCTCGGCCAGAGAGACCGGCGAGCGCCGGGATGCCAGTGGGTGATCGGGCGGAGCGACCCACAGGACCGGATCGGTGAAGAGCGCTTCGATGGCGATGCTCGCCGGGGAGTCGGGCGGCTCGATGCCGACCCCCGAGTCGGCCTCGGGAATGCCCTCGCCGTCACCCTGCCCGGCATCGGCATCGCCACCACCACCGTCGGGTGCAGCACTCGAGGATCCGAGGGAAGCGGCGGCCTCGGTCGCCAGTGCATCCCCCTGGGAGAACACACCCAGCGCCACGTCGATGCTGCCGTCGGCGAGGCCGGCCAGCGCGCTCGGAGCATCCTCGGCCACGGAGGTCTCGATGCGGCCTCCGGGGAAGCCCTCCAGGAGGGGGAGCACCGCCCCGCGCACCGAGCGCTGGATGCGGACCCGCACCAGGTCGTCGTCGTCGACGACCGCCAGAGCCTGATCGACAAGGGCAACGCACTGCGTGGCGTAGGGCAACAGGCGGAACCCAGCCGTTGTGGGTTGCATCCCGTAGGCCGTCCGGG
>CAZHBH010000097.1:0-5796 GCA_964530525.1 uncultured Rhabdothermincola sp.
GGGCGTCACCGTCGTGGTCGGGCCGAACGGCAGCGGCAAGTCCAACGTCGTCGACGCGATCGGGTGGGTGCTCGGGGCGCAGGCGGCGAGCACGGTGCGGTCCCAGAAGATGGACGACGTCATCTTCGCCGGCACGACGAAGCGGTCCGCCCTCGGGCGCGCCGAGGTCTCGCTCGTCATCGACAACAGCGACGGCATGTTGCCGGTCGAGTTCAACGAGGTGACGATCACCCGCACCCTCTTCCGCACGGGCGACAGCGAGTACGCCATAAACGGATCTCCCTGCCGGCTCCTCGACGTTCAAGAGCTCCTCTCCGACAGCGGTGTCGGTCGCCAGCAGCACGTGATCGTCAGCCAGGGCCAGATCGACGGGGTTCTGAGCGCCCGGCCCGAGGAGCGCCGCTGGATCATCGAGGAGGCGGCCGGGGTCCTGAAGCACCGCAAGCGCAAGGAGCGCTCGGAGCGGAGGTTGGCGGCCACCGAGGGCAACCTGCTGCGCCTCGGAGACCTGCTGCGCGAGCTCCGCCGGCAGCTCCGGCCCCTAGAGCGCCAGGCCGAGGCGGCGAGGCGTCACGGCGACCTCGTGAGCGAGCTGTCGGCTCTGCAGGTCTACGTGGCTGGCCGCGAGCTGGAAACCCTCAAGGCCAGGCTCCAGGCCGCCACCTCCGAGCGCTCCCGCCTGCGGGAGTCCGAATCAGCTGCCGTGCGGGCCCTCGGCCAGCTCGACAGCTCGGTGCTGTCGGCCGAGGGGCGCCTGGCCGCACAGGGCGGGGACGACCTGGGTGACCTGCTGGCGCAGTTCGAGTCGCTCCACGAGCGCGCCCGGGGCATGAGCACCCTGCTCGCGGAGCGCGGACGTGGGCTGGAGCGAGAGCGCGACGCCTCGATCGACCAGGGCCTGGTGGAGAGCCTCGAGGCCGAATCCGCCCGCTTGCGCGAGGAGCTGGCCGAGCTGGACGCCGAGTCGGCCGCCACCGCGGAGGGTGACGCTGATGGGGGCCCTGCTCGGGCGCTCGAAGTCGCCGCCGCTCGCCGCGACGCCGCCCAGTCCGCGGTGACGAAGGCCGAGGAGGCCAGGCGAGACGCAGAAGCCGAGCTGCGCACCTGGCAGGCCCGCCGTGATGCGCTGAACCTCGCGCTGGAGAACGCCCGCTCGCGAGCTGGCGCCCAGAAGCTCGCGGGGGTCGAGGGTGTCCTCGGCACGCTCCTCGACGTCGTGGAGGTGGATCCGGGATGGGAAGCCGCCTTCGAGTCGGCTGCAGGCGATGCCTTGGCCGCCACGCTGGTGTCAGATGCGGCAGCGGCGCGCAGGGCTCTGGGAGCTCTCGCCGCCGAGGATCTGGCAGGGGCCGTGATAGCGCTCGGCGGCACGTCCCGGAACGCGGTGCCGCCCGCCGTGGGCGTCCCCGTTCGGTCGCACGTGCGGTCTGAGCGCCCCGAGGTCGAGGCGTTGCTCGACGTGCTCGTGGGGGCGACCGTGGTCGTGGAGGGAGGGTGGTCCGAAGCCCTCGATGCCGCTCTGGCCCACCCCGAGGCGACGGTGGTGACCTCTACTGGGGACCGCTTCGGGCCCACGGGTTGGCGGGTGGGCCAGCGAAGCACCGGCGCCACCGGAGCCGCCCTGGCCGAGGCAGAGGCCAAGGTCGAGTCCAGCGTGCCGGCCCTAGACGAGGCCGTCGCCTTTCACGAAGCCGCTCGGCGGGAGCTCGACGAAGCCCGCCACGCGTACTCGGACCTGCGAACCGATCTGGAGGTACGTGCTGCGGCCGCTGCGCAGCGCCGGCAGCTCCTCAAGGGGAGGCTGGAAGAGGTGGAGCGGCGACTCGAGGGCCTGGCTGCCCAGCGCGCGCAGGCCGAGAGCAACAGGGTGGGGCTGGACTCGCGGATCGTGGCCACGCGTCGCCTTGCCTCGTTCACCGCTGCCCGCTCCAAGGAGATCGAGGTCGTCCTCGAGGACCTGCGGTCCATGCGCAAGCGCCAATCGGACCTGGCTCGGGACGCAGTTGCCGAGCTCGACGACCTGCGCCGCCGCCGCAGGCAGGCCGAGGCAGAGCTGGTCCAGCTGCGAGAGAAGCTGCGCCGCACCGAGCTCGACGAGGCGGAGGTGCGTCTGAGGATCGAGACCGCGGTGGAGACGCTGCGGCGCGACCTCGACACGGATCCACAAGCGGCGATGGCCGCCGAGCTCCCGGAGCTCCCAGAGGGCACCAACCCGACCGCTCGCGTCCGCGAGCTGGAACGGGAGCTGCGGATCATGGGACCGGTTAACCCGCTGGCCCTGGAGGAGTACGAAGCCCTTCAGGAGCGCCACCAGTTCCTGCAGGAGCAGCTGGACGACGTCAAGGCCTCCCGCCGTGAGCTCTCGAAGATCATCAGGGCGATCGACGCCGAGATCGTCAGCGTGTTCACGGCGGCGTTCGCGGACGTCTCGGCCAACTTCGAGCACCTCTTCGGAACCCTCTTCCCGGGGGGCACGGGACGCCTCCGCCTGAGCGATCCCGAGAACCTCCTGGACACGGGCATCGAGGTTGAGGCCAAGCCGTCGGGCAAGAACGTCAAGAAGCTCTCGCTGCTCTCGGGAGGCGAGCGCTCCCTCACCGCGCTGGCGTTCCTCTTCGCCGTCTTCCGCAGCAGGCCCTCGCCGTTCTACGTGATGGACGAGGTCGAAGCAGCGCTCGACGACGTCAACCTGCACCGCTTCCTCGACCTGATCAAGGAGTTCCGCCAGGAGGCGCAGCTGATCATCGTGAGCCACCAGCGGCGGACGATGGAGTCGGCCGACTGCCTCTACGGGGTGAGCATGCAGCCGGGGGGCTCCTCGAAGGTCATCTCCGAGAAGATCGGCGCCGGGAGCTAGATCTCCGCCGCCCCTTCGGGTGCGGTTGGGGGTGCGAGCCCTTCCGGGGCTTGCTGAGAAGGTGCGATGCGCGGCGCGGCCACCGTGCTCAGGATCCGCACGAGGATCTGCTCGACGCCGAGGCCCTGGGCCGTCGCCTGGTGGGACAGCACGATTCGGTGCCGGAGCACCTCGGGAGCGGCGTCGAAGACGTCCTGGGGAACCGCGTAGGCCCTGTCGCGCAGCACCGCCAGGGCCCTCGCGCTCGCGACCAGGGCGGCCGTGGCCCTCGGGCCCACCCCCTGGGCGATGAGCCCTGGGAGGTCTGCCATCCCGTAGGCAGCTGGATCGCGGGTTGCCTGCGCGAGATCGACCGCGTACTCGATGACGCCGCGGTCCACGAACGCCGCTCGGGCAGTGCTGCGCAGCTTGCCCAGAGAGTCGGGCCACAGGACCCGGGTTGCCTCGCGGGGCTCCGAATCCATGCGCTGGACCAGCTCCACCTCCTCGGCGCGGTTGGGGTAGGCGAGGACCACTTCCATCAAGAACAGGTCCCTGGTGGCCAGGGGCGGCGAGCTGGTGACCTCGCCTGGCACCTGGCCCTGGATCGGTGCCACAGCCATGGATGGGTCACCGTCCCTCGATCCACTGGCGGGTTGAGCACCCGAACCACGGTGGGAGGAGATGTCGTGGGCCTCGAGACGCCGCACGGAGGTGTCTCCGACGGCTGTGGCGAAGGCCTCGACCAGCGGCGCCGAGGGCAGTCCGACCGGGCTGGTCACCAGGCAGTCGCCCCCGGCCACCAGACATGCGAAGAGGCGCTCGATCGCCCTGTCCTGCCCGACGACCACGCGCTTCACCTCGAAGACGGCCTGTTCGGCGAGGCTCACGAGACCACCGTCCCCACGGGCTCGCCGGCAGCGACGGCGGCGATGTTGCCGGGTCCCAGGAGGTCGAACATCACGATGGGCAACGAGTTGTCCATGCAGAGGGTTATGGCCGTGGAGTCCATCGCACGCAAGCCCCTGTTGAGCACGTCTAGGTAGGTGACCTCCGTGAGCTTGGTGGCCGAGGGATCGATCTTGGGATCCGCGGTGTAGATGCCATCGGTCCCCGAGTGGGTCCCCTTCAGCAGCACGCCGGCCTCGATCTCCACCGCCCGGAGCGCGGCGGTGGTGTCGGTGGTGAAGAAGGGGTTGCCCGTGCCACCGGCGAAGATCACGACCCGGCCCTTCTCGAGGTGCCTGATGGCCCGGCGGCGGATGTAGGGCTCTGCGACCTGAGCCATGTGGATGGCCGAGAGGACCCGCGTGGGTTGGCCCAGCTGCTCGAGCGTGTCCTGCAGGGCGAGACCGTTGATGACCGTGGCGAGCATGCCCATGTAGTCGGCCTGAGCGCGGTCCATGCCGGCACCGGCTCCCGACATACCCCGCCAGATGTTCCCGCCACCGACGACGATGGCGATCTCCACGCCCAGGCCGGCGCGGACGTCCACGATCTCTTGGGCCACCCGAGCCACCACGGTGCCGTCGATCCCGTAGCCGTCGGCCCCTGCGAAGGCCTCGCCCGAGACCTTGAGCAGCACTCGCTCCCAACGAGGAGAGGTCGGGAGCTCGGCGTCCCCGTCGGTTCCCAAGGCGGATCCCTCCTGCTGCGTTGGCTTGGCTGCTGGTGGAGCGTTCGTCAGGCTCCGATGAAGACCTGGGCGAAGCGGACGATGGTCGCGTCACCCAGGAGCTGGGTGACAGTCTGCTTCTCGTCGCGAACGTACTTCTGCTCCAGCAGGGCTCGCTCGGCGAACCAGCCGTTCATGCGTCCGTCGACGATCTTGGGCCACGCCTGCTCGGGCTTGCCCTCGGCCTTGGTGATCTCGGTCAGGGCTTGGCGCTCCTGCTCCACCTCGTCAGCGGGGACCTCGTCGCGCGACAGGTAGCCGGGCTTGGTGAAGGCGATGTGCACAGCGATCTCGTGGGCGAGCTCGCGGCTGCCTCCCTCCAGCTCCACGAGCACGGCGTTGACGCCGCGCCCGTCCTGGAGGTGGAGGTAGGAGTCGAGAACGTTCCCGTCGGCTGCCTCGAAGCGCACGACCTTGCCCAGCTCCAGGTTCTCCTTGGTGGTGAGCTTGAGGTCGTCCAGCTCCGCAGAGCGCTCGGCCGTGGCAGCCTCGCCCTTGGAGACGACGAGCTCGGCCAGCTCGCCGACCATGTCGGTGACGGCCTGGCTCTTCGCCGTGAAGTCGGTCTCGCAGCGCAGCTCCACGATGGCCCCCACGCCTCCGTCGACCACCACGGCCACGGCGCCCTGACTGTTCTCACGGTCGCTGCGACCCGCGGCCTTGGCCAGGCCCTTCTCACGGAGCCACTGGGTGGCGGCCTCGGCGTCGCCGTCGTTCTCCTCGAGGGCGCGCTTGGCGTCCATCATGCCGGCACCGGTCGCCTGGCGGAGCGCCTGGACGTCCTTGGCGGTGAAGTCAGCCATGGGTCTCCTCCGTATCTCCTCGCGCCGGCGCCACGGGGTTCGCCAGCTTCGCTGTTCGGGGTGTCATCACTCTGCCGCTTCACTCCGCTCCGAAGCGGTGGCAGCCTGCTCGGCAGGAGCCGCCTCGGTGGCGGGGGCCGCCTCTGCCTCGGGAGCCGCAGGAGCTTGGGAAGCTGCCTCGGTGGCGGCCATGCGGGCCTCGCGCTCGCGGGCTGCCTCGGCCGCCTGGCGACGGGCCTCGGCCTGCTGGGCGGCCACTTCGGCCTCCTCCTCGGCGGTGCGCTCGCGCTCGACGGCGGCCACATCCTGGCGACGCGAGGCGATGAAGCGCCCCTCCTGCACGGCGTCGCTGATGACCCGTGCCATCAGGGTGGCCGAGCGGATGGCGTCGTCGGTGCCCGGGATCACGTACTGGATCACGTCGGGGTCGCAGTTGGTGTCGACGACCGCGATGATCGGGATGCCGAGCTTGTTCGCCTCGG
>CAZHBH010000098.1:0-5494 GCA_964530525.1 uncultured Rhabdothermincola sp.
AGGAGATGCCCTTCGTGCCGGGTGGGCTGTCGGGCGTGCGAGCCAGCACGAGGTGCACGATGTTGTCGGCCATGTCGTGCTCGCCGTAGGTGATGAAGATCTTGGTACCCGAGATCGCGTAGGTGCCGTCAGGCAGGCGCTCGGCCTTCGTGCGGATCGCCCCCAGGTCGGAGCCGGCCTGCGGCTCGGTGAGGTTCATGGTGCCGGTCCAGGTGCCGGTGACCATCTTGGGCAGGTAGCGCCGTCGCTGGGCCTCGCTCCCGTGCTGGGAGAGCATGTCGATGGCACCCTGCGTGAGCACCGGGCCCAGGGCGAACGCCATGCCGGAAGAGGTCAGGAGCTCCTGGGTGACAACGGCCACGAGCCAGGGGAACCCGCCACCGCCGTAGACGGGGTCGAACGGAACGCCGGGCCAGCCGGCGTCCACGTAGCGCTGGTAGGCCTCCTTGAAACCGGGGGGCATCTTCACGGCACCCGTGGCGGGGTCGTGGCGTGCACCCTCAACGTCACCGACGCGGTTGAGGGGGGCGATCACCTCGGCCATGAACCGGCCGTTCTCCTCCAACACGTCCTTCACGGTGCCGGGATCGACGTGTGCGAAGGCCTCCAGCTCGGTGAGCGCCGGCACGTCGACC
The DNA here is from genome assembly GCA_964530525.1 of uncultured Rhabdothermincola sp. Taxonomy (GTDB): domain Bacteria; phylum Actinomycetota; class Acidimicrobiia; order Acidimicrobiales; family Acidimicrobilacustridaceae; genus CAYNQN01. The sequence continues at coordinate 636 of CAZHBH010000098.1, forward strand.
AGGTGGTCGAGCACGAAGTAGATGTCGCGCAGCGGTGGCCGGTACTCAGCCACGGCGCTAGGTGAACATGATCAGGGCGATGGTGCCCACCAGCAGCAGCGCCGCAGCGCCGCCGAGGACGATCCAGCTGAGCACCTTGGCCCGCTTGGGGCTGGCGAGCCCGAAGTCGACGATGTCGCGGCGGCTGTGCTCCAGGCGGTACGCATCGTCGGCGGGTGTGCCCACCTTGGGCAGGTGGTGGGTGGGCTTGCGGGGCTTCTTCGTCTTCTTGTGGTTGGCCACCCCGGCAGCCTAGATGGTGACGCCGGTCGAGGCCCCGACCCGCGCCAACCCGCCGGGGCGGAGGGCATAGCCACCCGCCGCTCGATGGCCATCAGGTCGATGACGCAGGTACGCAGGTTCGGCGGGGGTTAGGGTCCCGGGCGATGGCCGGAGAGCTGCGGGCCCTGGGTTGGAACGAGCGCCTCGACGACCTGTGGGAGCAGGTTCCCGGCGACCTCGGAGTTGGGCGGGTGGTGCGCGCCGACCGAGGGCGGGTGCTGGTGCAGACCGCCGGTGGGCTCGTGACCGCCACGGCGAACCCAGCAGGCTGGCCGACGAGCGGCGGCGAAGGAGCGGTCGGCGGCGGGCCCGGGAACGGAGCTGCCGATGCCACGTCGGGCGAGGTGGTACCGACGACCGGTGACTGGGTGACGCTGGCACTGGCCGACCCCGAGGTGGGCGAGCTGGCGACCGTGGCAGGGGTGCTCCCCCGCTCGTCGCGGATCGCCCGCATCGACGCCCTGGGGCGTGACGAGCAGGTCCTCGCGGCCAACGTCGACCACGTGCTCGTGGTCCACGGCCTCGACCGACCACTCCGTGCCGGCCGCATCGAGCGGTCGCTGGTGCTCGCCTGGGAGAGCGGGGCCAGCCCGGTCCTGGTGGTCACCAAGGCGGACCTGCCCCTCGAGGACGGGATCGCCGACCAGACGATGGAGGAGCTGAGGTCGCTGGCGGGAGAAGCCCCGGTGCACCTGCTGAGCTCTCGCACCGGCAAAGGCGTCGATGCCCTGCGCCCCTACCTGGAGCCCAACCGGACGCTCGCCATGCTGGGCGAATCGGGCGCGGGCAAGTCGGCGCTGGTGAACCGCCTGGTGGGACGGGAGGCGCAGACCACCGGAGAGGTGCGCGAAGGAGACTCGAAGGGACGCCACACCACGGTCACCCGAGACCTCGTGGTCGTCCCCGGCGGGGGCGTCCTCGTCGACACGCCGGGGCTTCGGTCGATGGGCCTCTGGGACGCCTACGAGGGCCTGGCCCAGACCTACGCCGACATAGAGGAGCTGGCCGAGGGGTGCCGGTTCCGCGACTGCGCCCACACATCGGAGCCCGGATGCGCGGTGCGAGCTGCTGTGGCGGGTGGCGAGCTGCAAGCCCCTCGGCTCGAGCGCTACCTGGAGATGCACCGAGAGGCCGCCGAGGTGGAAGCCAGGCGGGACGAGCGGGCGCGCTCCGAGCGCAAGCGCCAGGACAAGGTGTCGCAGAAGGCCTTCCGCTCCACTGGGAGGGACAAGAGGGGGCCTGGCTCGGAACCGGGGCGCCGATAGGGTCATCGCGGATGAACGCAGAGGCCGCACTCGACCTCGAGGAGACCTATCCCAGCATCCCGGCGGCGACCGTGGTGCTGATGCGGGACTCCGCCGACGCCCACGGGGTGAAGAGCATCGAGACGCTGATGGTGCAGCGAAGCTCGAAGCTCGCCTTCGCGGGCGGCATGTGGGTGTGGCCCGGCGGTCGCATCGACCCCGAGGACTGGATCCAAGGCGGCCCCGACGACCTGGAGGCCGCGGCGCGGCGCGCCGCCGTGCGGGAGGCCCAGGAGGAGGCCGGCCTGCTGGTGGATCCCGACGGGCTCGTGTGGTTCTCGCACTGGACGCCCCCGCCGATCCTCGCCCGGCGCTTCGCCACCTACTTCTTCGCTGCAGCGGTGTCGGGAGGCGAGGTGGTGGTGGACGGTGACGAGACCGTCGACCACTGCTGGATCACGCCGGCCGACGCCCTCGCGCGCTGCGCGGCACAGGAGATAGAGCTGGCTCCACCCACCTGGATCACGCTCGAGCGCTTGGCGCCGTACAACGAGGTGTCCGAAGCACTCGCCGACCTGGCGGTGGGGCCGCCGGAGTACTTCGAGACCCACTTCGCCTCGGTCCCCGGAGGGGGTGTGGCGCTCTACCACGGCGACGTGGCCTACGAGGGGGGCGAGGTCGACCAACCCGGACCCCGCCACCGCCTCTGGATGTTCCCATCGGGCTGGCGCTACGAGCGCACGACCTGAGCCATCCACATACGATCGAGCCACGGGCCGCGCCTCGCTCGGGTGAGCGGCTCGATGATCCGACGAGCCTGGCGGCCACAGATCCGCCAGACGGAGGCCGAGCAGACCCGACGAGAGCGGAGGAGCAGTCGTGCCCTACACCAACACCGAAGTCCCCCTCTACTACGAAGTTGCGGGCACCGGTCGCCCGGTGGTGCTGATCCACGGTTGGCCATTCAGCTCCCGGATGTGGGAGTACCAGGTGATCGACCTCGTGGACGCCGGGTTCAGCTGCATCACCTACGACCGGCGGGGCTTCGGGGACTCGGGCAGGCCGTGGGACGGGTACGACTACGACACGCTCAGCGCCGACCTCGACGGCCTCCTCACCGAGCTCGACCTCACCGACGTTGGCCTCGTCGGCTTCTCGATGGGCGGCGGGGAGGTCGCCCGCTACCTCGGAACCCGCGGTAGCGACAGGGTGTCACGAGCGGTGCTGCTCGCCGCCGTGACCCCCCACCTCTACCAGTCCGAGGAGAGCCCTCACGGAGCCCCCGCGGAGGTGCTCGCTGGTCTCCAAGACGAGATGGTCCGCGACCGCATCGGCTTCCTCAAGGACCTGAGCGTTCCCTTCTTCAGCCTCGGCAGCGGTGCGGGCACGTCGTCATCGGCCGAGGGCGACGACACCCCGGGCGCCGACCTGCCGAGCGAGTCGCTGCTCGCCCACTGGTTGCAGATCCAGTCGTTCGCCTCCCCCCGTGCCACCCGGGAGTGCGCCAAGGCCTACGGCAGCACCGACTTCACCGCCGACCTACGGCGCATCGACGTGCCCACGCTGGTGATCCACGGCGACGACGACCAGATCGTCCCGATGGAGGCGACGGGGAGGCGAGCCGCTGAGATCATCCCCGACAGCCGGTTCGAGGTGGTCGCAGGTGGCTCGCACGGTCTCTGGTACACCCAGAGAGCAGAGGTCAACCGCCTCCTCATCGACTTCCTGAGCTGAGGCGACAACCTCACCGGCCACGGGCCGCGAGGCTGTGTTGCCTCGAGGTGCTGGTCACATCGAGGTGCTGGTCACCTCGGATGATCGAGGGGCCGGGCGAAGCTGAGCTCGTGCCCGTCCGGGTCGAGGACGTGGAAGTAGCGCTCGCCCCATGGGGCGTCGGCGGGCGACGTGGACGGCTCGTGGCCGGATTCGATGACGGCTGCGTGCAACGCATCCACGTCGTCGACCCAGAAGATCACCCTTCCCCAGATCCCCTCGGACCGAGCCAACGCCGGGTCGAGCTGGAGGTTGAGGTATCCGGATCCCACCACGAAGCTCGTGAACTGCGCGCCCGGGCCCCCGTACCGGAGGCGGAAACCGAGCCCGCTGTAGAACCGCCAAGAGCGCTCCATGTCGGAGGTGAGCAACGTCACCGCGCTGATCGACTCGATGCTCATCGGCTCACCACCTGCCAAGGCTGACACACCAACGGTGGTCGGTGTCCCCGTCAGGACCAGAGCCGGCAGAGAGGTGGCCCCGCGCCCTCGGGGAGCAGCCCGGTGGCGTCTCGCGGCGGGATTCAGCCGTCGCTTCGTGGTGCCCGCCCTCTGGGTGCGCCTAGCGTCCGGGCGTGGCAAACGACGAGATGCGACGGTACTGGAACGACGTGGGAGCCCCGGGGTGGGTGGAGCACCGGCGCCTGTTCGACGCGGAGCTCGCGCCGTTCGCCGAGGCGGTCATCGAAGCGATCGACCCCGGTCCGGGCCGGCACCTGCTGGACGTCGGATGCGGCACGGGCGCGCTCGCCGAGTTGGCCATCGAGCGCGGCGCTTCGGTGGTCGGAGTCGACATCGCTCCCCCGATGGTCGCCGCGGCGACCGAGCGCGTACCGGGAGCCTCGTTCTCGGTGGCCGACGCCCAGACCGACGACCTCGGCCCCCAAGGGCCCTTCACCGACGTGGTCTCGCGCTTCGGGGTGATGTTCTTCGAAGACCCGATCGCCGCCTTCGCGAACATCCGCTCCGCAACGGACCCAGGTGCCTCCCTGGCCTTCGTCTGCTGGCGCAGCGCCGAGGAGAACCAGCTGTTCAGCCTGGGTACGAGCGTGCTGGTGAAGCAACTCGACCCTGCCCCTGAGCAGCCCGCACCCGGCGCGCCCGGACCTCTCAGCTTCGCCGACCCCGATCGGGTGCGCCGGGTGCTCGCCTCGTCCGGCTGGGTCGATGTAGCGGTGGAGCCGTTCGACGCCATGTGCGACTACGGGATCGACGGGAGCGACGGGGTCGAGGGGCGCCTGACGATGATCCTCGCGACCTCGGCCGGAACGGCCGCCCGCGCACAGCTGGAGGAGCGACTGGGGCCGACCGGCTGGGCGGAGCTGCTCGAGGAGGTGCGAGCCGAGCTGCGCAGCCACCTGGTCGACGGGCGGGTCCAGTTCAACGGCGCAGCTTGGCTCGTCACCGCCACGAACCCCGGCTGACCCCCGACCGCCCTCGCTCAGGTGGGGACGACCCCAGCGCGGTCCTCGTCAGCTCCCGGGGAGTGCTGCCACGATGGCGTCGAGCACGGCCTGGTCCG
>CAZHBH010000099.1:0-5353 GCA_964530525.1 uncultured Rhabdothermincola sp.
GTCCCCCATATGTGGGGGTATGGGGGTATCCCCCCTATATGTCCGAATTTACGGAGGGTGAGTGTCTTCCCAGGTCACAAGCGAACTTCATCGCCTGCGAGGTTGCAGTCAGCGTCGTGATGCGACAGCGTGAGGCGACCGTCTGGTTACCTGGCCTGGTTCCATCCGCCTGGCTGGTGCTGCGCTGTCTGCCATCCGTGGCATGAGGCGCATAGGCCGCGGCCGTGGGCGGGGTCGTTGGGGTCCATGCCTCGTGCTACGAGTTCTCGCCTGTCGAGCGGCCAGTGGTCGGCGACGGTTGAGGGTTCGGGGCATGGCTGCCCGTGGTGGGCTGGGTGGTCTGGGGTGCACTGGCATTGTGGGTCGCGGCGGAGGACGCCTGGCCTGAACCTGCTCTCGTGGCGCCCGTCGTATCCGCGTTGGCGTGCGGTGCCCCTCTTGCGGTCGGCTGCTGCTCGATGCTGGGGGCAGTGTGAGCGTCCTGCCGGTACGGGTTCGGGGCAGCCGGGGGTGGGGCAGGGGTGCATGGCGCGGGGCACTAGTGCCTCCGGCGGTGCCCGGTGGGGACGTCGAGGGCGAGCCCGGGGTGGCGGGTCCAGTCGATGTCGAGTGCCGACCCCGGATGGTGGGTGTGTGCCCTGCGGTTGCCGCCTTGGCCGTGGCCGATGAGGGAGGCGGTGTCGCGGTGGTCGGCGAGTGAGGGGTGGGTGTACCAGGTGCGCCAGCCGATGATGTCCCGGTAGTACTGGCCGATGCGCATGTCGTAGTTGGTGCGTGCCCTGTTGGGGTGGGAGCACCAGTCGAGCATGCCGGGGATGGTGTGGACGGGGGCGGCGATGGCGACACCCCAGTTCAATGACCAGGTGTGGAGCCAGGTGTGGCCGTGTTTCTCGGCTGCGGTGATGGCTCTGCGGACGTTGCGCTGATCTGGGCGGCCGGTCCCGGTGTAGGCGGAGACGATGCCGTCGGGTCCGAGTTCGGTGAGGGCCGCTTCGAGGCCGGCGAGTATGTCGGCGCAGACGGTGGCGTCGTCTTGGATGACGAGGTGCCAGTCTGCGGTCGGGTCGTGGAGTTCCCATGCTGCACGTCCGGTGGCCCACCGTCGCTGAGGATCAGGGGAGGGTTCGGGGTTGGGGTCCCAGGCGACCGGGACGTCACGGTCGAGCATGGCCTGGAGTTCTTCGACCTGCTCTTTGCGGGTGGGGTGGGCCATGATCGCGGCGGACAGACGCAACGGGGGGCGCTCCTCTCGGGTGAACACGAACGTCGGGGTGTTGCACAGCTGGCCGGCGCACCGGTACCCGGACGGCAGCACGGCGGCGATCTGGTCGGGGTTGCCTTCGGCGTAGATGACGGGCGACTGTTCGTCGATGAGCCGCTTCGCTCCTTCGAGGACTTGGGTGGCCATGCCTTCCACGTCGACCTTCAGGAGTCGCACGTCGGTGAGGTTGAGGGAGTCGAGGGTGATGACCTGTATGGGGCCGTCGCCGATGGCGAGCCTGGTGGCTCCGGTGTTGCCTCTCCGGGTGACGGCGATGCTCGCGGTACTGAGGTGAGCGCCGGCCGCGGCCTGGACGGCCCGGATGTTCCCGGGGTTGGCGTCGATGGTGCGTGTGAGGCGCTGGTAGGTGTCGGGGTTGGGCTCGAGTGCGATGACGTCGAGGCCCATCGCGAGGGCGAACCAGAGTGAGTGTCCGCCGATGTGGGCGCCGACGTCGACCGCGAGGCCGGGGCCGTGGACGCGCTGCCGGGCGTCGTCGAGGAGGTCCCGTTCGTACCAGCGTCCTCGGGCGTAGTGGGCGCCGATGTGGTCGGTGGGGTCGGCGTCGATGTGCGCGGTCCCGCCGGGGTAGTCGACGGTCAGCATGGGGCCTCCTATGGGTGGCCGAGGCCGCGGAGGTCTCGCTGATGCTGCCAGTGGTGGACCACGTAGGCGTGCGGGTGAGACTCGGTGGAGAGTTCTGGGCGGTCCCAGGGGACGGGGTAGAAGACGCCCTGGTCGAGGAGGGTCACGTCGTGCCTGCGCCGCAGGAGCGGCGTGATCGCCTTCGGGCCGCTGAGCTTGTTCGCCTTGGCGGGCGCGTACTTGCGGGCGATGGCGGGGAGCGCGGCAATGATCTCCGCCAGCGCCGGGTGGCCTGCGGGCGAGGCGAGCACCGTGTTCCCGACCCATTTGCCCTGGACCTCCCAGCCCGCGACGAGCTGTCCCTCCGGGAGGAGCGGGCCGATCGGCTTCTGGCAGGTGGTGTCGAGGTCGGCGTAGATGCCGCCGTACCGGTGGAGGATCTCGTACCTGGCGATGTCGGCCCGGTACTGGCCGACCGCGTCCGCCGGGACCAGGTCGGGGGCTCGGTCGTAGAGGTCTTGGTTGTCCAGGTCGAGCGCCGCTATGGCTTCGTCGTCCCACAGGAGGTAGTCCCAGTCGGGGTGCTGCTCACGCCAGGTGGCGGCCATGCGGTCGAGATGCTTCGGGCGGGGTGGTCCGACCCAGATCTGGTGGAGGATCATTCGCCGTCCCTGTGGATGGGGCAGGCGTCCCAGCCGTCAGGCAGGGTGCAGTACGGGCAGGGCTCCATGCTGGCCTCCTCCTGTTCCCTCGCATCGAGAGCGTGGTGGCTGATGAGCCAGCCCATCGACCCGTCCTCGCGGGGGACGGGCTCGACCGTGGGGCCGCAGACGCAGTCGTTGGGGTCGTGTTCGATGAGGTCTCGGAGGGGGTGGACGTGGACGTCGCCGTCGTCGAGCCGGATCGCCTCCCAGCTCATGCCGGGGCCAGCTCGGTTCGTTGTGACCATTCTGATTCGCGCGTGTCGTATTCGGCGCGTTGGAGGTCGCGGAGCCAGTAGCGGGCGGCGTTGTGGCGGCCCTTGTGGTCGACGGGTTTGATGGTCTGGTGGTTGCCGTCGCGGTCGTACCAGCCGCGGCGTGCCCAGGAGGCGACGGTGGTGCGTGGTCGGCCGAGGTAGGGGGCGGCGTCAGAGATGGTGATGGGGCACGGTTCGGGTTCCATGCTGCACCCCCTATGTACGACGAAAGCCCCGCTGTGAGCAGGGCTTTCGGTGCTTGTTTTTGAGCAGGGTTTTCTAAGGTGGCTCTATTGTTGCACCTGGTAGAAGGATCGTCAAGTGTTTCGTTGTGATGCTGTACAACCTGTCCAGTCGTTTGCGTGGCGGATGTGGTCCATGTCGGCTCGGCGTCGCGATGCCGGGCGAGCGAGCCTCATGAATTTGCCCCACTGCTCCAGGGCCGCCGCGGCATCTTCATCTAGCCTCAACGGCCGCTGACCGTCCATCCATGCCCACGCGGTAGCGGCGGCAACAGTCCCCCCGGTAGTGATGTCTACGCTCCCCTCCGTTTCGAGAGGGAGGAGAAGAGCAGACGGGTTGACGCCGAACACAATGGCGAGTGCGACTAGGTCGTCAGCGTCTACCCGCCGTCGTCCAGCTTCGATGTTGGTGATCGATGATGCTGCGATCGGACGGCCGGCGGCCTCCAGCATCGCTGCCACCTCATAGGTTGACCACCCGAGGACGGTCCGGAGCCTGCGCACGTTGGAGGAGACATGGTTCCCGCTTGGCCCGGTCACGCGCTTCGGTTGCCCTGTCATTCGGTGCTCCATTCGGGGTTGTAGTCGGGGTGGTCGGAGTAGGCGGCGGCGAGGTGCCGCAGGGTCTCGCGGACGAAGTCGAGGTACATGCCTCCGGCGTACTTGTCCATCACGATGATGGAATTCTCCAGGATGGCCCGCTTGGCTTCGACCTCGCGGAGGACACGGGCGGGGTCGTGGCGGGCGATGTGGACCGCTTTCGCCTCTTCGACCCATCCGGCGATCGTGCCGCCGTTGGAGACCCGGTATCCGCCGCTGTAGTTCTCCTCCTCGGGGCCCTCGGGGTAGACCTTCCAGGGCTCATCCATGAGGTCGTGGGCGGCTCGCGCGGTGGCCTCATCCTCGTCGAGCCGCGCGGCGATGAACTCGGTGATGGTCTGCTGCTCGGTCATCATGGCCTCGTGGAGGGCGCGTGACGGACATCGGCGATCCACATGCCGTCCACGTTGTAGCAGGGATTCAACGCCGTGACCTTGTATCGGGTACTCCCGCTCTCGTTGCTGAGGATCAGGTAATCGCCCTCGTTCGGAGGATTCCCGTCCCAGAACGCCGCCCATCCGGTCTGGCCGTCGTCACTGCTGCTCCACTCGTAGTGGGACCCCGTCTTGTCGATCTCGACGCCGGTCGCTTCCGGTTCGCTGGAGACCCGGAACCGGTCGAGGTAATCGTCTACGGCTTGCCGTTGTTCGGGGGTCCAGTGTTCGGCGTGGTACTCGACGATGAACGCTTCGCCGCTGCCGTCGGACCGAACTTCGGCTGGGGCTGGGGGTTGGGGGCTTCCGTGGAGCTGGTAGAACGTGGCGCGGTCGATGCCGATGCTGAGTTGGTTGGGGGTTCTGTCTGGGTCGAGGCCGAACGCTTCGATGAGCGCGAGCTTGTACGGCCGGAGTTCGGCTTCGAGTTGCTCGATGGTTGCCATGGTTCATTGTACCTTTCTGCTGGTCACGCGGCTTGGTTGGTGAGTTTGGCGACGGCTCCGGCGATCGCATCCACCCATTGCCCGGAGTAGGTGGAGCAGTTGGTGCACATGACGCGGCCGTCGATGCGGACGAGGGCGATGTGCCCGCAGTGCCGGCACGGTTCGGCCGGGATCGGCTCCGTGCGGGCCTTCGTGTTGCCGTTCAGGGCCTTGAGTCTGCCGGCGAGGCGGCGGATCTCGTCGGCGTGCGTGTCGATGGAGTCGGGGAGGCGCGTGCATGCCCAGTCGAGCCGGTCCCGTAGCCACGAGGCGAGGACGGGCACGGTGGGGAGGGGACGGTGCTCCCGGTGTCCGTCGCGGGCGCGTGCTTCGCGCCATTCGTCGGCGATCAAATCGAGGACGACGGAGGCGGGTGCGTCGCCGACCTGGTCCGTGATGTTCGCGCGGATAGGCTCAGAGGCTCCCTTGGCGGGGAGGAGCTGGTCGAGGACCGCGACGCGGACGCCGAGCGGGGTCTCATGGGTGCCGGTAACGCGTTCGGTGCGCCCTGAGCCGGGCTCGGCGTCGAGCGCGAGCCATTCGTCTGAGATCTGGACGAGGTCGCGGGCGAGGCGAGCCTGGCAGGCGTGGTGGACGTAGGGCTGCTCGTACGGGGTGGGCTCGTAGCCGTAGACGTGGTCGAGGCGGCAGATTCTCTCGGTGCTCATTGGGTTCCTCCTGGATCGGTAGGAGGGGGTGTGGTGGACGAAGGGGAATGTATCTGGTCAGACTTTTGTGTCTGCGTCTTCTTGTTTCGGCTTGTATCCGGAATTTCTGTATTTTTTGGC
>CAZHBH010000100.1:0-5284 GCA_964530525.1 uncultured Rhabdothermincola sp.
CGGAGAGGTGCCGGAGTCTGGTCGATCGGGCCTCCCTGCTAAGGAGGTGAGGGTTCACGCTCTCCGTGGGTTCAAATCCCACCCTCTCCGCCGGTCGAGGGGCCGTCCCGCTGGGGGCGGCCCCTCGTCGTCTACGACCTCCGGCAGAGCGTGATGCCGTCGCCGATGCCGAGCATGACCTGCTCCACCCGGTCGTCGGCGGCCACGTGGGCGTTGAAGCGGCGGATGGCCTCGGTGTCGTCGTCGGTCACGTCGCGATCTACGACCCGGCCGTACCAGAGCACGTTGTCGGCCACGAGCACGCCACCGGGCCGCAGCCGCGGGACGATCGCCTCGTAGTACTCGATGTAGCCACGCTTGTCGGCGTCGACGAAGGCGAAGTCGATGGGCTTGTCGGTCGGCAGTGCAGCCAACGTCTCGATGGCGGGCCCGAGGCGTAGCTCGATGCGTTGGCCGAGGCCGGCCTGGCTCCAGTTCCGGCGGGCGATGTCGGTCCACTCCTGGCTGACGTCGCAGCAAACGAGCTTGCCCCCGGGGTTCAGGCCCTGGGCCACGGCAGCGGCGGAGGTGCCGGTGAAGGTGCCGACCTCGACAGCGAGGTCCACCCCGACGATCTTGGTGAGCAGGCGGAGGAATGCGTACTGGTCGGGGCCGATCTGCATCCCCGCCGCATTCGCAGCGTGCTCGAGGGTGTCGGCCTTGATCGCCTCGTAGGTGGCGTCGGGCTGGGCTCCGGCCGCAAGCACGTACTCGTAGAGCTCGGGCGTCATCTGGATCGCACGGATGTCGGGCATGGACCCCGACACTACGCACGCCTTCCAACCGTCGCCTCCCAGCTTCAGGAGCCCCCTCATCCCGGGCTTCAGGGTCTCGGCATCAGGAGATCGTCGAGGGAGGACACGGCCCAAAGTGGTGCGACCGTCAGGGGAGTGGGACGGTCGAGTGGCCCGCAGCCGAACCAGAGCCCTTCGACGTGAGGCCGGTAGCGGCCTTCCTTGTAGGCGCCGACGAAGGCGACCACCCTCGCTCCCAGAGGGGCCGCAGCCGCGTACTCCTCGTAGGGGACCAATGGGGAGGAAGACACCTGAACCTCGACCTGGCTCGCTGGAGTCTCGCCATCTTCGGGATCGACCCAGGTTCCCTCCAGCAGGAGAACGACCGACGCATCCCCCTCGGCCTCGGGTGGAGGTCCATCGCTCACCGCCACCAGCTCGCCGTCGAGGACGCGGTCCGCCCTGGAGCGCAACTGCTCGATGGAATAGCTCGGCTGGTAGTCGAGGGTTCGCCCCTTACCCAGGAGCTCACCGAAAGCCTCCACATCGGCACAAGAGGTGCTCGCTCCTTGGGTTTCCGTGGACTCGGGCCCGCCGGTCCCGAGCTCCTGTGATCCTCGCTCGCCGAGGGTGAACCAGGCCACGCCCACCAGCACCACCGCGACCGTTGCCACCGCTAGGAATGCGAGGGCAATCCGGTGGCTGCGGGAAGGAGGCTCTCCCGGCGCCGACGAGCTCTCACCGAGCGCCCTCTCAAGACCTTCCGCATACTTCCTCAGCTCGTCGTTGACGTTGTGGCTCATCGTTTCTCCAGCGTTCCAAGCCAAGCTGTCAAGCGCTCCAACGCACGCCGAAGGTGGGTGCGGACCGTGGAGTGTGAGATCTCGAGCAGGTCGGCGACCTCCTGCTGGGTCCACTGGAACCCAACGACGAGCACGACGACCGTCCTCTGTTGGCTCGAGAGATTCGCCAGGCCAGAGATGAGGCCCGGTTCGATGTCGGGACCTGGGACCGACAGGTCCTCCCTGAGTTGAGAATCCACACGATGCCGATCCCTGCTCGCGGCTATCGCCCGTCTCTCTGCTACCCGATAGACGCATCCTGCCGGGTTGTCCATCTTCTGGACCCGCTCCCAGCTCTCCCATGCCCATGCCATCGCCTCGGATGTGGCGTCGGCGGCAACTTGAGCTCCGAACCCGGCAGCGACCGCCCGAAGGACACGCGGCGAGACGGCCTCGTGAAACTGGTCGAAATCCCTCACCCGTGGTGACCCCGATCTGACGAGCACTGCCACCTAATGCGCGTCGGCCTCCAACATCGTGACAGGGGAGGGAACAATCACAGTGTCCTGGACGGCGGAGCGACGGCTTCAAACCAGTTGCTTGTGCCCTATGCCCAAGTCAGGTGAGGTGCTCGGCCATCCAGGCAACGCCCGTATCGAGGATCTCGCTGCCCTCGATGAGCTCGCTGGGTGCTCTGCCCACCAGCCCGGTGCGCGCCCTGCCGGTGGCCAGGTGCTCGCGCAGGATGATGGCGAAGTAGTCCTCGCCTGGGAGGTCGACGATGCCCTCCTCGTCGTCCAGGCACTCCAGCCAGCGCAGCTCTGGGCCGGAGTCTCCCTTCACCATGCGGAGCCGGCGCACCCTGCGCTTGTCGGGCACCGGCACCAGGTACTCGGCGTAGTGGAGGAGGGTGACCGTGTCGGGGTTCGCCCCCATGCGCAGGATCCTTCCGCCGTGGTCCACGAAGCGCTCGAGGGGAGAGCCCGGCCCGTAGTAGTCGTCCCAGGGCGCATCGACGGTGAGCTCGGATGCCAGGGCGCCCCACGCACCGAAGCGCCCCTCGGGGTTGTCGGTCACCAGCGTTCCCCGGCGGGTCCTGAACACCTCGGCGAGCACGCCGACGTCTCGCTGCACGGGGGTGGTGAGCGCGTCGAAGGGCTCGGAGCCCTCGAGGAGGCCCGCTCGTTCGCTCTCGGGCCGCTCGTTCACCCACTCCATCGGATCGTGGGCACCGAGGGTCATCATCATCGTGCCACCGGTGCCGATGACCTGCTGGATGGCGTCGAGCACGCCGTCGGCGCCGCCCACCACCGGCCCGATGCTGCGCAGCGAGGCGTGCACGTGGAGCAGGTCTCCCTTCGCCACCCCCAGCCGCCGAAGGTCCGATGCGACGTGCTCCACCGACAGCTCAGCAGCCACGGGACCATTCTGCCCGCACCCGATCGGGCCCGTCCTGGAGATCCCGTGTGCCGGCACCCCGGGGGTGCCGTAGACTGCCCTCTCCCTGCGCTCGTAGCTCAATTGGATAGAGCATCTGACTACGGATCAGAAGGTTGGGGGTTCGAGTCCCTCCGAGCGCGCTGGATAGATGCAGGTCAGAGGCCATTTTCTCTCAGCTGCTTGCATCACCACCCCATCTTTGAGAAGCATATGAGAAGGAAACGCCTGGCGATGGGCGTTCCGGGCTGCTTCTCACGGGGGTGGCGATGCCCAAGTTCGATGGCGTGTACCAGGACCGAAAGGGCCGCTGGTACTTCAAGGTGTGGCTGGGCCGTGACCCGATCACCGGCCGCCAGGGGCAGATCACCAAGCGCGGGTTCGCCACTGCTGCTGACGCAGCCCGAGCACGGCGCAAGGTGCTCGACGAGGTTGGCGACCGGCCCAGCAACGCACGCCTCCCGACATCGCTGACCGTCGATGATCTGCTGGACCTGTACCTGGACGGCTTGGACGCCGACGAGCGCCTCTCGGCCAAGACCCGCTTCGACTACCGGGCCAACGCCAAGTCCTACGTCCGGCCATGGCTCGGCAAGAAACGGGTGCGAGACCTCACCCCAGAGACGATCGTCGCCTGGCAGCGCCAGCTCATGACCAAGGGCGGCGTGAAGGACGGGAAGCCGCTTTCGGCCAACACGGTGCGGCTCGCCCGCTCGCCACTGGCGGGCGCGCTCAAGCTCGCAGTGGACCAGGGCATCCTGAGGTTGAACCCGGTGGCGTCGGTCCCCCGTCCACCAACCGGACGCAAGATCCCTCGCCACTGGTCACCGGAGCAGGCCCGCCAGTTCCTGCGCAGTCAGGAGGGAGACCGCCTCTACCCACTGTGGGCGTTCCTGCTCGGCTCGGGCTTGCGGATCGGTGAGATGGTTTGGCTGCGGTGGACCAACGTCGACCTGAAACGCCAACACGCTCGGGTGGTCGAGTTCGCCTCGACGCTCGGATGGGATCTCGTGGAGTCCCAGGGCAAGAGCGCGACGGCAACCAGAACGGTCGACCTCGATACCGGGTTGGTCGCCGTGCTGGAGCAGCAGAAGGAGATGCAACGCTTCGAGGCCCGCCGAGCCGACTACGTGGAGAGCGACTACGCGTTCACCAAGCCGATCGGGGGCCACTACCACCCACAGACCCTGTCCAAGAAGCTCGCGCAGTTGGCTGAGGGAGCCGGCCTACCCCGCTTGACCGCCCACGGCCTCCGCCACACCAGCGCCACGCTGATGCTCGACAGCGGCATCCCTCCCAAAGTCGCAGCCGAACGACTCGGCCACGCCGACGCCAGTCTGTTCATGAACCTCTACAGCCACGTCACACCGACCATGCAACGAGAAGCCGCGGACCGCCTCGGCCAGGCTCTCTTCGGAGATGGATGACGGAACTCGACAGAGACCTATGCCTCACGCCTGCGTTGTCTCCAGTCCTCGATGTCAGTCCTCAACCACAGACGGCACTGACCTCGCTCGACGGCTGGAGGGGGGAAATCCGGGTAGCGGCCTCGATAGACGCTCACGACGCTGCGAGACGCCAGGTCCAGCAGCTCAGCGACACCAGCGGCGTCGATCAAGTCATCCGGGTCGATCGGCGCTCCCACCAGCGCGAGGGTAGTTGACATCCTCCAACCGATCTGGCAGAGTTGGAGCATTCCAACAAGTGAGCTGGTGGCCCCGGCGCAGCGCTAACTGCCCGGGGCCTGGCCGACTGAACCGCCCTGGGTCTGATGGAGGCTCGTTCTATTGGATTCCAACCCCGGTGGGGTCGGTCTGTTGAGCAGCGTAGAACGCTGCCTCGAACTCGGCCGGGGGCACGTCGCTGCAGTGGCCGTGGAGACGGTGCTCGTTGAACCAGTGCACCCACGAGAGCGTCGCGAGCTCGAGTTCGTCGACGTCCTCCCAGGGCCGCGGGGCGTCGGGCCCGTAGACGCACTCGGTCTTGTAGAGCCCGTTGGTCGTCTCCGCGAGCGCGTTGTCGTAGGAGTCCGCGACGGTCCCGATGCTGGGTCGGGCGCCGATCTCGTCGAGGCGTTCGGTGAAGCGCACCGAGGTGAACTGCGACCCGGCATCGGCGTGTGCGACCAGGCCTACGAGGCGTCGGGCTCCGCGGGTCCGGCGGGCCATCTCGAGCGCGTCGAGGACCATGTCGGTCTTCATGTTGCTGGCGACGCGCCAGCCGACGATCCGGCGGCTGAACGCGTCGACGATGAAGCACACATAGGCCATCCCCGATCTCGTCGGGACATAG
>CAZHBH010000101.1:0-5133 GCA_964530525.1 uncultured Rhabdothermincola sp.
GCTGATGCGCTCGCGGTCGAGGTCCACGTCGAGCACCTGCACCTCGACCTCGTCGCCCACCTGCACCACCGATCCCGGGTGGTCGACGTGCTTCCAGCTGAGCTCGGAGACGTGGATGAGGCCGTCCATGCCGCCGAGGTCGACGAACGCACCGAAGTTGACCACCGACGAGACGACACCCTTGCGGGACTCCCCCGGCTTGAGGTTGTGGAGGAAGTCCTCGCGCTGCTCCTTCTGGGTCTCCTCCAACCAGGCACGCCTGGAGAGCACGACGTTGTTGCGGTTCTTGTCGAGCTCGATGATCTTCGCCTCGAGGGTGCTGCCCACGTAGGGCTGGAGGTCGCGCACCCGTCGCAGCTCCACCAGGGAGGCGGGAAGGAAGCCCCGAAGCCCGATGTCGACGATTAGGCCGCCCTTGACGACCTCGATGACAGGACCGCTGACGACGCCGTCCTCTTCCTTGATCTTCTCGATCGTCCCCCACGCACGCTCGTACTGCGCACGCTTCTTGGAGAGGAGCAGCCGGCCGTCCTTGTCTTCCTTCTGGAGCACGAGGGCTTCGATCTTGTCGCCCAGGCCCACGATCTCGCTGGGATCCACGTCGTTGCGGATCGACAGCTCGCGCGAGGGGATGACGCCCTCCGACTTGTAGCCGATGTCGAGGAGGACCTCGTCGCGGTCAACCTTGACGACGGTTCCCTCGACGATCTGGCCGTCCTCGACCTCGACCATCGTCTGCGTGTAGGCATCGTCGAGCGAGATGCCCTCGAGGTCGTCCGCCACGACCTGGCGGGGTATGTACCTACCAGCTTCGTCGAAGCTGCCCATCCCCGCGGGGACCGTTGCGGGGGGTGCTGCAACCCCCGTTGCAGCTGGAGGGGACCCTGGATCGTCGGGGTTGGCCCCCGTCGGGTCGGTTGAGGGCTGGGGGCTCGACTGCTCGGACAACGGAGGTTCTCTCTTCGGATGGGTGGTTCGGGCCTGATGAGCGGCCCGAAGGGGCCACGGAGCAGGCGGACGGACTTTCACGAAGCGCTCGAGGCGCAGCGCGCGAGCCTATCAGGATGCCCTCGGGCGCCACGCCGTGGCAGGCCTCACCCCTTCGCGTCCGCCCAGCTGTCACCCACGGCGAGGTTCACCTCGAGCGGCACGCTCATCTCGAAGGCTCCCGACATGGCCGACACCACGAGGGCGGTCACGGCCTCCAGCTCCGAAGGGACCACCTCCACCAGCACCTCGTCGTGGACCTGCAGGATCAGGCGGCTCTCGTATCCCGCCTCCTCCAGGCCGTTGTCGAGGCGCACCAGCGCGACCTTGAAGATGTCGGCCGCGAGGCCCTGGATGCCGGCGTTCATGGCCTGCCGCTCTCCGGCCTGGCGGATGCGGTAGTTCTGCGAGCTGAGCTCGGGGATCTGCCTACGACGCCCGAACAGAGTCTCGGTATAGCCGCGCTCGCGAGCTTCCGCGACCGTGCGGTCCATGTACGCCCGCACCGCCGGGAACGCCTCGAAGTACGCATCCAGGATGACCTGGGCCTCGTCCACGGGTATCCCGAGCCGCTGGGAGAGGCCGTAGGCCTCCATGCCGTAGGCCAGACCGTACGAGACCATCTTGGCCTTCGACCGCTGCTCCACGGTCACGGCCCCGCCCTCGACGCCGAAGATGCGCGAGGCGGTCGCGTCGTGGATGTCTTCGCCGGAGGCGAAGGCCGCGACGAGACCTGGGTCCTCTGCGAGGTGGGCGATGCAGCGCAGCTCGATCTGGTTGTAGTCGGCCACGAGCAGCCGGTGCCCCCGAGCAGGGACGAACGCCCTGCGGAACGCTCGCCCGACCTCGCTGCGCACCGGGATGTTGTGCAGGTTCGGTGCATCCGAGCTCAGCCGA
The DNA here is from genome assembly GCA_964530525.1 of uncultured Rhabdothermincola sp. GTDB lineage: Bacteria > Actinomycetota > Acidimicrobiia > Acidimicrobiales > Acidimicrobilacustridaceae > CAYNQN01. The sequence goes on from CAZHBH010000101.1 coordinate 1,885, forward strand.
CCCGTGCGGGCGACCGTCTGGTTGAACGTGGCGTGGATCCGCCCGTCGGGCTGCACCTCTGCCAGCAGGCCCTCGCCGTAGGTGGAGCGAAGCTTCTCGACCTCTCGGTAGCGGAGGAGGTGCTCGATGATGGGGTGAGCACCGAGCAGCTTCTCGAGGGAGGCCGCGTCGGTGGAGTACCCGGTCTTCGTCTTCTTCTGGGGGGTCAGGCCGAGGCGGTCGAACAGAACCTCGCGGAGCTGGAGCGTGGAGTTGACGTTGAACTCCGCACCCGCGTCCACCCAGATCTGTCGCCGCAGGGTCTCGCACTCGTCGGCCAGCGCCTCGTTGAGCCTCCGCAGCTCTGCGGCGTCGACACCGACGCCGGCCAGCTCCATCCGGGCGAGCACCCTGACGAGGGGCACCTCGAGCTCGTCGTTGAGCCTGCGCAGACCCCTGGCGTCGAGGGCCTCTCCCAAGGGTCCGACGAGCTTGGCCACCGCCATGGCATCCCGCGCAGCTTGGAGCTGCTCCGGGACGGCCTCGTTGTCGAAGTCGAGCTGACCCGACGAGACGTCGCCGGACTCGGGGAGGCGCATGCCGGTGTAGCGCTCGAGCAGCTCCCCGAGCTGGTAGCGCGCCTCGGCGGGGTCCAAGAGGTACGCGGCGATCTTCGTGTCGAGCGCCAGGGTCTGCACGTCGACCCCGTAGTCACCGAGGCTTCGCATGAGCGACTTTGCGTCGTGCGCTGCCAGGGGCGGACCACCGCTGCCCACCGCCGACGAGAGCGCGTCGGCCACAGCCGGCTCGGCGAGGGTCGTCGCCGGGACCCAGGCGACGACGCCGTCCGCAGCACCGGTGACCACTGCCAGGCCCTCCATCGGCGAGCGCCCTGGATCTCCCTGCCAGCGAGCGGCCACCACCATCGTCGCCGATCCTCCTGCCAGGTCTGCGAACAGGGCGGCGGCCTGCTCCAGGCGATCCACCGTGCGGACCTCGACCGTCAGCTCGGTGGCCTGCTCCGTCGAGCTGGGCAGCTCGGCCCCCATGGCCTCCACCAACCGGTCGAAGAGCGTGCGGAACTCCAAGAAGTCGAAGAGCTTGCGGACCTCCTCCAGGTCGGGCTGGGCCCAGCCGCCCGACACCGAACGGGCCGACTCGTCAGCTCCGGAGCTGTGCACCACCTCGTCGAGGTCCACCTGGAGGTCCCTGACGAGCTCCATCACCTCGGCGTTCACCCTCACCTGGGCCTCGTTCTCCTCGAGGTTGGAGCGCAGCTTCGGCGTGAGGGCGTCGAGGTTCTCGAAGATGCCGTCGATCCCCCCGTAGGTGACGATGAGCTTCGCAGCCGTCTTCTCCCCAACCCCGGGAACTCCGGGCAGGTTGTCGGAGGCGTCGCCTCGGAGCGCTGCGTACTCCACGTACTGCGCTGGCGACACACCTGTGCGGGTCCGGATGCCCTCCTCGTCGTAGAGCGCGTAGTCCGACACGCCACGCTTGTTGTAGAGCACCTTCACGTGCGGGTCGCGCACCAGCTGGTACGTGTCGCGATCGCCGGTGACGATCAGCACCTCGTCGCCTCGATCGCCACCTTGGGTGGCCAAGGTGGCGATCACGTCGTCCGCCTCGAAGCCCGGCGCCTCCACCACAGGGATCTGCAGCACGTCCACCACCTGGCGCACGAGGCCCATCTGCTCTCGCAGGATGTCGGGGGCTGCTTCGCGGTTCGCCTTGTACGTCTCGACCCTCTCGTGGCGGAACGTCGGCTCGGGGCGATCGAACGCCACGACGACCCCATCGGGTTCGTGGTCCCGCACGAGGTTGATGAGCATGGAGGTGAACCCGAAGACCGCGTTCGTCACCTGTCCGCTAGCGGTCGCGAGGTCGGTGGGCAGCGCGAAGAACGCCCTGTAGGTGAGCGAGTTCCCGTCGATCAGCATCCACTTGGCCATCAGTGGGTCACCCTATTCGGCCTTGCGCTCCACGGGTCCGCCTCCCAGTTGCGGTGCACCGGCGGTCTCCGCCGAGCGATCTCCCGTGGTCGCCTGTCGAACGGCGAGGGCGGTCGCCGAGCTCTCGACGGGGTGCGAGGGCGAGCTCGGTCGGGCGGGCGTGCTCGCCTAGGGCGTGAGCTCGCCGGCGATGATCCGCTCGGAGACGGCCTTCATGGTGAGGCGCTCCTGCATGGCGGTGCGCTGGATGAACGAGAACGCATCGTTCTCGTTGAAGCCGTGGAGATCCATGAGCATGCCCTTGGCCCTGTCGACGACCTTCCGCGTCTCCAACTGGTCTTCGAGGGAGAGCGTCTGGTCGTGCAGCGCCTTCATCTCGTTGAAGCGCCCGATGGCTACCTCGATGGCGGGTATGAGATCGCCCCGCTGGAAGGGCTTGACCAGGTAGGCCAGGGCTCCGGCGTCCCTCGCTTGGTCGATTAGGTCGCGCTGGCTGAACGCCGTGAGGATCAACACCGCCGCTCGACGCTCGCCCGCGATCTCCCGTGCAGCCGAGAGGCCGTCGAGGCCCGGCATCTTGATGTCGAGGATGGCGACGTCGGGTTCGAGGTCCTTGACCAGCTGCACCGCCTCGTCGCCGCGGCCGGTCTCCCCGACGATCTCGTAGCCCTCCTCCTCGAGGGTCTCCTTGAGGTCGAGGCGGATGATGGCCTCGTCTTCGGCGATCACGACGCGTGTCGGCACCGGTGCACTTCCTCTTGATGCGCGCGAGCAGGGACGAGCGCATCGTACCGGCTCAGCGCGACGTGGCCAGCCGGGTCCGCGCTGGGGGGGATCAGCGGCCCCTCTGACGATCCATGATCGCGTCGAGCAGCTCGTCTTGGAGCTTCTCGAGGCGTGCGACCTCCGACACGAGACTAGCCCGGTGAGCAGCCATGGCCTCGGCGTGGCGCTGAGCTTCGCGGTGCTCCCGCTCGGCAAGGGGCGTCTCCGACACGAGCGCACGGATGCGGGCGTCGTCGGCCTCGTCCGAGAAGTGGGCGAGCTGCTCGTCGGCCACCGCGATCTCCTGACGCAGTGCCTTCAGCTTGCCCGAGAGGGTCCCGAGCCGCCGTTCCAACGAGGACCGGGCCATCCACCCGAGTGTAGGGATAGCTTTGGTGCCACGCGGCGGTGCTGGAACCGGCATACAGGGCAGGCTCAAACCCTGCTGCCCTTCGGGGCTTGTGGGTTCGAATCCCACCCGCCGCACGAGCTGGCTCCGCGCGGGCTCGCAAGCCTGCTCGCCCGGGAGGGCCGCAACCTCTCCGCTGCGCTG
>CAZHBH010000102.1:0-4949 GCA_964530525.1 uncultured Rhabdothermincola sp.
GTCGAAGTCGGCCGGGAACATGCCCGACGACCCGGTCACGCTGCTCGAGCGCCACGGCGCCGACGCCCTCCGCTACTGGTCGGCCAACGGCCGGCCCGGCATGGACATGGCCTTCGACGAGGGCCAGATGAAGATCGGGCGGCGCCTGGCCATCAAGATCCTCAACGCCTCGCGCTTCGCGCTGGGCATCGGCGGAGCCGCCAAGCCGTCCGAGGCGGAGGGCCTCATCACCGAGGCGCTCGACCGGGCCATGCTCGCAGGGCTGGCCCAGCTGGTGGACGAGGCCACAGCTGCCTTCGACGGCTACGACTGGGCGAGGGCGCTGGAGCGGACGGAGTCGTTCTTCTGGCGCTTCTGCGACCAGTACCTGGAGCTGGTGAAGGGTCGCGCCTACGGCTCGCTGGGCGAGGGGCCCGCTGCTTCGGCCCAGGCCGCCCTCCAGGTGGCCCTCTCCACCCTCCTGCGCCTGTTCGCCCCCTTCCTCCCGTACGTGACCGAAGAGGTCTGGTCGTGGTGGCAGCAGGGGTCGGTGCACCGAGCGCCGTGGCCCGAGGTGAGCGAGCTGCGGGAGCTGGCCGCCGACGGCCAGCCGGCCACGTTCGAGTTGGCTGCTGGAGTGCTCGGTGAGGTCCGCAGGGCCAAGACCGAGGCCCGGCGCTCGCTGAAGGCGAAGGTGGAGCTGGTGGTGGTGCACGACGAGCCCCACCGCCTCGACGTCCTGCGCCCAGCTCTGGGCGACGTCACCGAGGCTTCGAGCGCACAGGTCATCGAGCTGGCCGAGGGACCCGACCTCACCGTGACGGTCACCCTCGCTCCCGACGACGACGCCTAGACCACCTGGTCTAGGGCTCGGCGTCTCCCTGGGAGATGTTGCCCACCTTCTTGATCTCCCCGTTGGGGACGTGCCACACGGTGCCGTCGTCGCCCCGGAGCTGGATGGTGCGCAGGGTCACCCGCTCCACCCTGCCCTTCACCACGTCGTCACCCAGGTTCACGTAGTCGCCCACACCCAGCTGGTCCTCGGCGACGATGAAGAAGCCGGCCAGGAAGTCGCGCACGATGAACTGCGCCCCGAAGCCCAGGGCGACGCCGACTATCCCGGCCGTCGCGATGAGGGGTCCGAGGTTGACGTCGAGGATCGACAGGATCCAGAAGGCGGCGATCACCCACACGAGCACCGAGACCAGGCTCTGCAGCACCGTGGTGAGGGTGTGAACCCTCGCCTCGGTGCGCAGTACCGGGTGCTGGCGACTCGCCACGAGCGGCGATGGAGCCCTCTCTCGGAACCGGAGGTGCCTCTCCTGTGCCTTCGGCCCGAGCATCCGGCGCATCGAGAGCTTCACCAACCACCGGGCGACCCGAGCGACGACGAAGGCCACCGCGACGATGACCACGATGGTCAGCGGCTTGGTGAAGAACCAGTTGTCGTCGAACCACTGGTCGTCGAACCACAAGCTCACGACGGGGTGCTCCTCGACCTCGGCCGGTCAGTCCTCCGCCACAGCGGGAGCCTCAGAGAGCCGCAAGGTTCTGGCCCACGAACTCCCAGTTGATCAGGCTGTCGAGGAAGGCGTCGATGAACTTGGGCCGGGCGTTGCGATAGTCGATGTAGTAGGCGTGCTCCCACACGTCCAGCGTCACGAGGGCCTGGGCGCCGTGCTTGAGGGGAAGGTCGGCGTTGGCCGTCTTCATGATCTGCAGCTTGCTGCCGTCGTGGGCCAGCCACGCCCACCCCGAGCCGAACTGCGTGGCCGCAGCGTCGGCGAACTGCGAGCGGAACTCGTCGTAGGAGCCGAAGGCCGAGTTGATCGCGTCTGCCACCTCGCCGCTCGGCTTGCCACCCCCGCCCGGGGTCATGCACTTCCAGAAGAAGGAGTGGTTCCAGTGCTGGGCGGCGTTGTTGAACAGGGGCCCGGGGTTGTCGGCGCCACGGATGATGTCCTCGAGGTCCTTGCCCTCGTTCTCCGTGCCCGCCACCAGCTCGTTCAGCTTGGTCACGTAGGTCTGGTGGTGCTTGCCGTGGTGGTAGTCGAACGTCTCGGCGCTCATCACGTCACCGAACGCGTCCTTTGAGTACGGCAGTGGGGGGAGCTCGAAGGCCATGGCAGACACCTCTCGTCAGACGGGGTTGGGACGTGACCCACGCTAGCTAGTTCAAGCCGTCCCTAACCACAGCTGCCACTACCCGCAGCATCAACACTGCAGCGCCGAACAACCCCAGGTAGCCGAACAGTTGCAGCAGCGTCACCTCGCCAGCGAATGGAAGGCCGTGCGTGGTGCTCAACAGGAGCGCGGAGACCACCCCCAGCACCGCGCCGAGGAACGCCAGCACCATCCGGTTCACCATCTTGGAGACGAACTGCGTGTCGCCCTCGCGCGAGAACAGAGAGGTGCGCACGGAGATGTCGCCGTGCTCCAGCTGGCGAAGCGCCCCGTCGACGCGGGTGGGCAGCGACCGCAGCGTCGGCAGCAGGCCCAGCACCTCCTTGCGCACGATGCGGTCGAGGTCGGCGAGGCTCGAGGGCTGCTCGGCGGTGACCCACTCCTCTGCCAGGCGCTGGGCAGCGTCGGTGAAGCTGTAGCCCGGGGCCAGCACGCGCAGCGTGCCCTCGAGCTGCACCAGGGCTCGACCGAAGGTCGTCAGCTCGACCGGCACCTTGATGCCGAAGGTGGCCAGCATCGCCAACAGGTCGGCCACGGCGTGTGCGCCCACTCCCCCACCTGTGGGCACGTTCACCGCCAGGAACCTGGCGAGGGCCCTCTCCAGGGCCTCGTCGTCGACCTCACGGGGGATGTCGCACACGTCCGACACGGCCTGGCGCAGCAGCACCGGGTTGCGAAGGGAGGTGGCGATGAGCATCTGGCGCAGCGCCGACTGCTCGAGGGGATCGAGGCGCCCGCACGCCCCGAAGTCGATGATCCCGAGCTCGTCGGACGAGAGCACCACCACGTTGCCCGGGTGCAGGTCGGCGTGGAACCAGCCATCGACCGTCATCTGCTTGAGCGCTGCGCGCAGGAGGTCGTCGGCCAGCTCCTCGCGGTTGGGGTCCATCGCGTCCACCGCCTCGGCATCGGCCACGGTCGGGCCGTCGAGCCGCTCCTGCACGAGGATGCGAGAGGTGCTGTAGTCGTCGTAGACCTTGGGCACCCGAACCCGCTCTACCACCTGGGTGTTGGCTCGGATGGCCTTGGCGTTCTCGGCCTCGGAGCGGAAGTCGAGCTCGGCTTGGACGCCGGCCACGAACTCGCGGGCCAGGGCCTCGATGTTGTACTCCGCACCCCAGGTGGTGTTGCGCTCGGCCAAGCGGGTCAGCCGCAGCAGAACCTTGCTGTCGCGCTCCACGACCGCTGCAACCCCCGGCCGCTGGGCCTTCACCACAACGGGCTCGCCGGTCAGGAGCGTGGCCCGGTACACCTGGGCGATCGAGGCCGTTCCCATGGGCTCCCAGTCGAACTCGGCGAAGACCTCGTCGACGGGCGCGCCGAGCTCGTCCTCGATCAGCTCGCGCATCGCCGCCGGAGGCTCTGGAGCCACCTCCTTCTGGAGCTTGGACAGCTCCTCCGCGTACTCCTTGGGGATGAGGTCGGTACGGGTGGAGATGAGCTGGCCCAGCTTCACGAACATGCCGCCGCACTGCTCGAGGACGTGGCGGATGCGCACCGGCTCGGCCTGACGCCGAGCCACCGCCCAGTCACGGCGATGGCGCAGCCCGACGTGTGGACCGAACCCGTTGCGGTTCGCGATCTCGACTATCTCGCGGGTGCGGCGCACCACGTCGAGACGGGAGCGCAGGTACGTGCCGGGGCTGGGGAGCCGGAGGGCCAGGGGCTCGCCCGCCTTGCCGAACGAGCCGGGCCTGGCCAGCAGGTCGATGGCCACCTCGGTGGCCATCGTGAAGACGAACGCGAGGATCACCGTGTTGCGGAACAGGCGTGTGTCGTCGAGTCCCGTGGCGAGGGTGAGGCTCACGAAGAAGCCGACGATCCATCCGACCAGCGACGAGGCGAGCACGGCCAGCCAAGACCTGCGCACCCCCAGGAGGCGGCTGGCGACGAAGGCCACGATCACGAGGCCTGGCACGGAGAACACGATGAAGAGGGCCACGCGCAGGCCGTTGCTCATGCGCTGTTTCTAGTCGATGGGTGTGACGTCCTCCCGGGCCGAGGGTCGCAGGGGTCTAGGTGAGGCCGGCCGGGCAGCTGACGCCGGTGCCCCCGATGCCGCAGTAGCCGCCGGGGTTCTTGCTCAGGTACTGCTGGTGGTACTCCTCGGCGAACCAGAACGGTGGGGCCTCCCGGATCTCGGTGGTGATGGGGCCGTAGCCCTCACGCGCCAGCACGTCCTGGTAGGCGTCGCGGGAGACCTCGGCAGCCTTGCGCTGCGCGGCGCCGTACCAGTAGATCGCCGAGCGGTACTGGGTACCCACGTCATTGCCCTGCCTCATCCCCTGGGTCGGATCGTGGCCCTCCCAGAAGGTGCGCAACAGCTCCTCGTAGGAGATCTCGTTCGGGTCGAACACCACCAGCACCACCTCCGCGTGGCCGGTGCGGCCCGAGCAGACCTGCTGGTAGGTCGGGTCCTCCGTGGTGCCACCGGCGTAGCCCACGGCGGTCGTCACGACGCCCGGTAGCTGCCAGAAGAGCCGCTCGGCACCCCAGAAGCAGCCCATGCCGAACACGGCCCGCTCCGTGCCCTCCGGGAAGGGGGGCTCGATCTCGGTGCCGTTCACGTGGTGGCGCATCTGGGCCTCCTCAGCGGTGCGAGCCGCCGCTGGTGCTGGCGGTGGTCAGATGCCCAGCCTAGGAAGCGCTGCGCTCAGGCGGCGCGCTCGCTTCCCACGATGCCCACGAAGCTCACCATCTCGCCGGGGTACCCGCCCAGGTTGTGGGTCAGGGCCAGCTTGCGATCGCCCACCGTGGCGATCTGGCGCTCGGGGGGCGCTTCGCCC
>CAZHBH010000103.1:0-4773 GCA_964530525.1 uncultured Rhabdothermincola sp.
AAGCTGCTCGACCGCATTCGCGACGCGAACGTCGTGGCTGGGGAGGCGGGAGGCATCACCCAGCACATCGGCGCCTACCAGGTGGAGCGCAACGGCCGTGCCCTGACCTTCCTCGACACACCGGGCCACGAGGCCTTCACCGCCATGCGGGCCCGAGGCGCCGAGGCGACCGACATCGTGATCCTCGTGGTGGCTGCCGACGACGGTGTGATGCCGCAGACGGTGGAGGCCCTCGACCACGCCCGCGCCGCAGAGGTGCCCATCGTCGTCGCCCTGAACAAGATCGATCGTGAGAGCGCGGATCCCAACCGCGTCATGCAGCAGCTCAGCGAGCTCGAGCTGGTCCCCGAGGCCTGGGGCGGCGACACGGTCGTCGTGCCCGTCTCCGCCCTGAACGGCGACGGCGTGGACGACCTCCTCGACAACCTCCTGGTGGTCGCGGAGCTCGAGGACCTGAAGGCCAGCCCCGAGGGCCGTGCCCAGGGTGTCGTCTTGGAGTCGAACCTCGACGTGGGACGTGGGCCCGTGGCCGACGTGCTGGTGCAGAGGGGAACCCTGCGAGTGGGCGATCCGATGGTCGCCGGCGCGGCGTGGGGTCGCGTCCGTGCTCTCATCGACGACCACGGTGAGCAGGTGAAGGAGGTCGGTCCCTCGACCCCGGTGCAGGTGCTCGGCCTCTCCGAGGTGGCGCAGGCCGGCGACGCCTTCGTCGTGGCCCCCGACGAGCGCACCGCAAGCAGGGTCGCTGAGACGCGTGAGCACTGGCAGCGCGTGGCGAGCATCGGGCGCGACGCCCACGCCATGTCGGGCGGGGCCAAGCTCGAAGACGTCTTCAGGCAGATCCAGGCCGGCGAGACGGCGACGCTCGCCCTCATCGTGAAGGCAGACGTGACCGGTTCGCTCGAGGCCCTCACCGAGGGTCTGCGCAAGCTGGAACGCGAAGACGTGAAGCTGAGCTTCGTGCACCGGGGAGTGGGTGGCATAACCCAGTACGACGTGCAGCTCGCCGCCACCTCCAACGCCACCATCATCGGCTTCAACGTCCGTCCCGACCGCAAGGCGCGGGAGATGGCCGAGCAGGAGGCGGTGGAGATCCGCACCTACGAGATCATCTACAAGGTGCTCGAGGACGTGGAGAACGCCATGCTCGGCATGCTCGCCCCCGAGTTCGAAGAGGTGGTGACGGGCGAGGCGGAGGTGCGCGAGATCTTCCGGGTGCCCAAGGTCGGCGCCGTGGCGGGTTGCTACGTGACGAACGGGACCATCACCAGGGGATCCAAGGTGCGCTTCCTGCGAGAGGGCACCGTGATCTGGAAGGGCGCCATCAGCTCGTTGCGACGCTTCAAGGACGACGTCCGCGAGGTGCAGGCGGGCTTCGAGTGCGGAATCGGGCTCTCCGACTTCCAGGACCTCAAGCAGGGCGACATCATCGAGACCTACGAGGAACGAGAGATCCCGCGCACCTAGCAGCTCGCGCGGCAGGCACCCCTCGCCGCGCACACCTTGGAGGTGGGTACGTGGCACGAAGAACGAGATCCCGATCGACCCGCAAGGACTTCCCACGGACCGCGAGGGTGAACGAGCTGCTCCGTGAGATCCTCGCCGAGGAGATCCTCGCCTTCGACGACACCCGCTTGGAGAACATGAGCATCACGGCCGTGGCCGTCGACAGCGACCTCCAGAGGGCCCACGTCTCGTTCGACACACTCGCAGCGGACGAGGAGGCAGACGCTCTGGTGATCGCTGCGCTGGAGGAGCATCGCATCGTGCTGCAGCGTGCAGTGGGAACCCAGGCGCGCTTGCGCCGCACCCCGGAGCTGGTCTTCCACGTCGACGAGTCGATCCGCTCTGGAGAGCGCATCGACGTGATCCTTCGCGACCTCGACGGCGGCGAGCCCCGGCCACCTGATGCCGGCTGACCACCCAGGCCCCGACGGCATCGCGGTGGTCGACAAGGACCCGGCTTGGACCTCGCACGACGTGGTGGCCCGGGCCAGGAAGATCCTGGGCACGCGCAAGGTCGGTCACTCCGGGACCCTCGACCCGGATGCCACGGGCGTACTGGTCCTGGGCGTAGGCCGGGGGACCCGCCTGATGAGGTTCTTGACGGCGTCGTCGAAGGCTTACGCCTGCCAGATCGTGATGGGAGTCGAGACCACCACCCTCGACGACTCGGGTGACGTCGTGGCCACCTACGAGATGGCCCCCTCGGTCGAGGAGGTGAGCGCGGCCGCGGCCGACCTCACGGGCGCCATCGAGCAGGTGCCACCCATGGTCTCGGCTGTGCAGGTCGGAGGAAAGCGCCTCTACGACCTGGCTCGCCAGGGGATCGAGGTCGAGCGCGAGCCCAGGCCGGTGACCGTCCACCGCTTCGAGGTGGCTCCCTCTGACGAGGGTCCCCCCGTGTGGGACGCGGAGGTGGAGTGCTCGTCGGGCACCTACGTCCGATCGCTGGCGGCCGACCTCGGTAGGGCCCTCGGCGGAGGTGCCCACCTTCGGAACCTGCGACGCAGCGCCGTCGGCCCCTTCACGCTTGCCGATGCCCGTCCCCTGGAGAGCATCGAGCTGCTGCCCCTGTCGGAGGCCTGGCGGGGTCGGCCCCGAGTGGAGGTGGGCGACGACCTCCTAGCCGCGGTGAAGGTGGGCAGGGTGCTGGCGGAGGACGAGCTCGGCGGCTCTGGCGAGGGGCCATGGGGCGTGCTCACAGGCGCCGGGGAGCTCGTGGCGGTCTACGAGAAGCACAAGCGTGGAACCGTGAAGCCAGCGGTCGTCCTGTTCCCCGCATGATGTCGCCGGCGCTGCCGCGAGGCTCCAGGGGACCAGCTGTGGTACCGGCTCCTGCCAGGGCGCTCTAGCCTGCCGCCGATGCAGATCGTCAGCGACCTCGACGCGTGCCCGGAGCTGCCAGGCAGCGCCGTGACCATCGGCGCCTACGACGGGGTGCACTTGGGCCACCGAGCGGTCATCTCGGCCGTGCGCTCGCAGGCAGCCAGCCACGGCCTGGCCACGACGGTCGTCACCTTCGACCGCCACCCGGCGAGCGTGGTGCGCCCCGAGTCGGCCCCCAAGCTCCTCACCGACCTGCCCCAGCGCTTGGAGCTGCTGGAGGAGGCCGGCGTGGACGTGGCGCTCGTCGTGCCCTTCGACGAGCAGCGGGCGCTGGAGCCTCCCGACGCGTTCGTGCGCGAGGTCCTGGCCGGCTGCGCGCGGGCCCGACTCGTCGTGGTGGGCTTCGACTTCCACTTCGGCCACCGCAGGCAGGGCAACCCGGCGCTCCTCGAGGAGATGGGCTCCGAGCTGGGCTTCGAGGTCGCGGTGGTGGAGATGGTCGGCATGGACGGCGAGCCGGCTCACGGGGGTCCACGGGTGTCTTCCACCGCCATCCGAGAGGCGCTCGCCCTGGGGGACCTGGCCTCCGCGAACGAGATGCTGGGTCGGGCACACGAGGTGCGCGGCACCGTGGAGAGGGGCGACGGGCGTGGCGGTGCCGAGCTCGGCTTCCCCACGGCCAACGTCGAGGTGCCCGGCGACATCTGCATGCCTGCCAACGGCATCTACGCCGGGTGGTACGTGACTCCAGGGGGCACGGCTCACGCCTCGGCGATCTCGCTCGGCCGGCGGCCCACCTTCTACGAACAGGCGCAGTCGTCCTTGCTGGAGGCCCACCTGCTCGACTTCGAGGGCTCGCTCTACGGCCAGCCCGCCCGGGTGCAGTTCGTGCGGCGGCTGCGCGACGAGCTGAAGTTCGACTCGGTGGACGCGCTCGTCGCCCAGATCGAGCTCGACTGCGAAGAGGCCCGGAAGGTGCTGCTACGCTGATCTGCTGGCCATGAAGGTCACCGCTCCTGGCTGCGCGCAGCGGGCCGTGGGGCTGGGTCCGAAACCCACAGAAAGCATCCGATACGCATGTCCCGAGAGCCCACCGGCCTGCCGCCCAAGGCAGCCACGATCAGCGAGCACCGACTTCACGACACCGACACCGGTTCGCCGGAGGTGCAGATCGCACTGCTCACCGATCGCATCATCCACCTCACCGAGCACCTGAAGGTCCACAAGAAGGACCATCACAGCCGGAGAGGCCTGTTGATGCTGGTGGGCCAGAGGCGTCGCCTGCTCGACTACGTCAAGAAGAACGACGTGGAGCGCTACAGGGCGATCATCGCCAAGCTCGGCTTGCGCCGATAGAGATCTCGCCTTCTTCCCGACCAAGGGAAGGGGCTCACACCCCGCACGTGCGGGGACCATCACCGGCGAGCGGGGCTTCCGTCAGTTGCCGGTGGTGAGGACCGGGACCTGGGATCGAAGAAGATCCCGATCCTCACCACTGGGAACTGGCTCTGCCCTCATCGCCCAGCCATCGGAGCTGCCGCGCGCAGCCCCGGAGAGGAAGAGAAATGGCAGACGCCAACTCAGTCTCCGCCCCATTGGAGGGCACCGACAAGCAGCTCACGTTCGAGACCGGCAAGCTGGCCGGCCAGGCGGACGGCGCAGTCACCGTTCGCACGGGCGACACCGTGGTCCTGGTCACCGCCACCGCATCCAAGTCGGTGCGCGAAGGGGCCGACTTCTTCCCGCTGACGGTCGACGTCGAGGAGAAGATGTACGCCGCCGGGAAGATCCCGGGCGGCTTCTTCAAGCGGGAAGGCAGGGCGACCGAGCGCGCGACGCTCACCGCCCGCATGATCGACCGCCCGATCCGGCCGCTCTGGCCGAAGGGCTTCCGCAACGAGGTGCAGGTCATCTGCACCGTCCTCTCGGCGGACATGGTCACGC
>CAZHBH010000104.1:0-4720 GCA_964530525.1 uncultured Rhabdothermincola sp.
TCCTGCCACTGGCGCACCATCCCGAGGTAGGCGTTGTTGAGGATCGCCACCTTCACCGGTATCCGCTCCGCCGCGGCGGTGACCAGCTCCTGGGCGGTCATCTGGAAGCAGCCGTCACCGTCTATCGCCCAGACCATCCGGTCGGGTCGGCCGACCTTGGCCCCGATGGCAGCCGGGACGGAGAAGCCCATCGTCCCGAGCCCACCCGAGTTGATCCAGGTGTAGGGGTGCTTGAACCGCCAGTACTGGCTGGTCCACATCTGGTGCTGGCCCACGCCCGACGCGACGATGCAGTCGTCGGGCGTGTTGTCGCGCAGGGTCTCGAGGACGTACTGCGGCTTGAGGGCCTCTCCCGGCTCGGACTGCTGGTAGGTGAGCGGGTACCGCTCCTGCCAACCGCTGATGGTGCTCTTCCAGCTGGACCGGTCGGGGAACTCCGCACCTGCGCCCCTCAGGTCGCGCACGGCGCGGATGAGCTCCTCGATGACCAGGCGGGCGTCCCCGGCTATCCCGACGTCGGGGCGCCGCACCTTGCCGAGCTCGGCGGCATCGATGTCGACGTGGATGACCTTGGCCTCGGGAGCGAACGCGGGGACCTTGCCCGTGACCCGGTCGTCGAAGCGACTGCCGAGCGCTATGAGCAGGTCCGAGCGCTGGATCGAGGTGACGGCGGTGTAGTTGCCGTGCATGCCGGGCATGCCGAGCGCGAGCGGGTGGTCGTCCGGGAAGGCGCTTCGGGCCATCAGCGTCGTGACCACGTGGATGTCGCAGAGCTCGGCGAGCTCCCGCAGGGCCTCGGCACCCCGGGCCTTGAGGATCCCTCCCCCCGCGTAGATGACCGGGCGCTCCGCCGACAGGATCAGCTCCGCTGCCGCGCGGATCAGCGCTGGATCGCCCTGGGTGAGCGGCTTGTAGCCGGGGAGGTCGACCGTCTCGAGCCAGTACCAATCCATGGCCGAGCGGGGGTTGTTGGGATCGACGATGTCCTTGGGGATGTCCACGAGGACGGGCCCAGGACGGCCGGTGGTGGCGATGTGGAACGCCTCCCGGATCACCCTCGGGATGTCCGCAGCCTCGGTCACCAAGAAGTTGTGCTTCGTGACGGGCAGCGTTATCCCCGTGGTGTCGCACTCCTGGAAGGCGTCGGTGCCGATGGCGGGCGTGGGCACCTGGCCGGTGATCACCACCATGGGGATCGAGTCCATGAAGGCGTCGCAAAGTGGGGTCACGATGTTCGTGGCGCCGGGTCCGCTGGTGACCATGGCCACGCCTGGGCGGCCGGTCGCGTGGGCGTACCCCTCCGCCATGTGGCCTGCCCCCTGCTCGTGGCGGACGAGCACGTGGCGGATGGGAGAGTCGATGATCGGGTCGTAGACGGGCAGGATGGCACCACCAGGGAGACCGAAGACGACGTCTACGCCCTCGAGCTCCAGGGCCCGTATGAGAGCTCTACCTCCGTCGATCCTGTTGCTGGTCATCTCGTCTTCCTCTGTTTGCTTTCTCTGGTGGCAGGTCGGCGGCCACGAGGGCCGAAAACTAGTTCGACCTCCCGGCTGGGAGGTCGAGAGCGCACGCGGATGGGAGGGCGTGCGCTAGGGGAGCACTACTACGACGGTGGCGGGGGTGGTGCTCATCGCACCCAGCTTGCCATCGACCACCCGCATCAGCAACTCGCCGACGCACCAGCGCCAACGCCAGCTCGGGCCCAGAAACCGACAGGGCGTGCCTCCGGCCCGCTGCGGACGCTGCGGAAGGTCACATCGTGATGGCGCCGCGCTCGGCACCCTGGGCCAGCTTGGCGTACTTCGCGAGGACGCCCGACGTGTACCGGGGCTCGGGCAGCTTCCACTCCGCCTCACGGCGTGCCAGCTCGGTCGCGTCCACCAGCAGATCGATCTTGTGGTCGACCACGTCGATGACGATCCGGTCGCCGTCGCGAACGAAGGCGATGGGCCCACCGTCGACGGCCTCAGGAGCAACGTGACCGATGCAGAACCCATGCGTCCCGCCGGAGAACCGGCCGTCAGTGACCAGAGCTGCGTCGCCGCCTCGGCCTGCGCCCTTCATCGCTCCGGTCACGGCGAGCATCTCGCGCATGCCGGGACCGCCCTTGGGGCCTTCGTAGCGGATCACCACAACATCGCCCGGCTCGATGCGACCGGCGAGGATCTCGTCCATCGCCGCCTGCTCGCCGTCGAAGACGCGAGCCCTGCCCTCGAAGCGGTCGAAGTCGATCCCCGCCACCTTCACGACGGAACCCTTCGGCGCGAGCGACCCCGAGAGGACCGCGATGCCTCCCACCAGGTGGATCGGGTCGGTGAGCGGCCGCACGACCTCGCCGTCGGGACCCGGGGGGTCGATCTCGGCCAGGTTCTCGGCGACCGTCCGGCCCGTGACCGTCAGGCAGTCCCCGTTGAGGACCCCCGCCTCCAGCAGCTCACGCATGACCACCGGAACGCCGCCGATCCGATCGAGGTCCGTCATGTGGTACTTGCCGTGGGGCTTGGTGTCGGCGATGTGGGGAACCCGGGCGCCGATCCGGTTGAAGTCGTCGAGCTCCAGCTCCACCCGTGCCTCGTTGGCGATGGCGAGGAGGTGGAGGACCGCGTTGGTGGAGCCGCCGAGTGCCATCGTGACCGCGATGGCGTTCTCGAAGGCCTCCTTCGTCATGATCTGGCGTGGGCGAATGCCCAGCTCGAGCAGCCGCACGACGGCCTGGCCGCTCGCGTAGGCGATGTCGTCGCGCCTGCGGTCGACGGCCGGCGGAGAGGCCGACCCGGGCAAGGACATCCCGATGGCCTCCCCTATGGAGGACATCGTGTTCGCCGTGAACATCCCACCGCAGCTGCCCTCGGTGGGGCACGCCCTGCGCTCGATCTCACCGAGCTCGTTCTCCGTGATCGTCCCGGCAGCGCAGGCGCCCACCGCCTCGAACACGCTCACGAGGTCGAGGGCCTGGCCGTTCATCTGGCCGGGCAAGATCGAACCTCCGTAGACGAACACGGAGGGCAGGTTGAGGCGCGCAGCCGCCATGAGCATCCCCGGGAGCGACTTGTCGCAGCCGGCGAACGTGACCATGGCGTCCAGCCGCTCCGCGTGCATGACGGTCTCGACGGAGTCGGCGATGACCTCACGGCTCACCAGCGAGGCGCGCATCCCCTCGTGCCCCATGGAGATGCCGTCGCTCACGGCGATGGTGGTGAACTCGATCGGGTAGCCGCCGGCAGCCTTGACACCCTCCTTGGAGCGCTTCGCCAGGCGGTCGAGGGGCATGTTGCAAGGGGTGACCTCGTTCCACGAGGACGCCACGGCCACCTGGGGCTTGTCCCAGTCGTCGTCGGTCATGCCGATGGCACGGAGCATCGCACGGGCGGGAGCGCGCTCGAACCCGTCGGTGACCTCGTGCGAGCGTGGCTTCAAGGGGTTGGTCATGACCGCAGGTTAGGGCGCCGCATGCCGTGCGGGCACCTCGGTTTCCCCGCGCTCACGATGGCTCGCGGCCGCGCTCAGTTGCCTGGGATCCGGCAGTTCTCCTCGAGCCAGTTGGTGATGTTGTCGTTGGCCGACTGAACCTCTGGAGAGTCGAGGTTGGCGCTGGCTCGCTCGAGCTCGGGACTCGGGTTGAGGAGGTTCACGCCGTCCGAGCCGATGGCCTCGAAGAACTCCCGGTAGGCCTCCGTCACGATCTCGATGTCGTCGGTGAGCTCGCTCGGGAGATCGCCGCGCAGCTCGTCGAGTGTGCTCTCGTACTCGCGGACCTCGCTCTCCGAGACGCCTCCGAGGGCCGCCAGGCCTCCCAGACCCGCCAGCGCGTAGTACGAAGCAGCTGCGGCGCATCCCTCGTCGAGGATCCGGTCCAAAGGTCGGGTGCCGTCCGAATCGCCCGAGCGGTCGCCCCCGGAGCTGCCCTCGGAGCGCTGCGTCGTGTCGGAAGCGGCCGACCCCGTGTCGCTGCTCTGGCTGCAGGCAGCCAGGCTCCCGATGAGCAGGACCGCGAGGATCGTGGCAGAGATCGTGCGTGCTCGCATCGCGATTGACCTTCCCTTCGTGGACCCACCGGCCCCAACCACTGGTGTGCCAGACGCTAGCCAGCCCCCGACCGCGGCGCTCGAACGGGCGGAAGGGCCGGGGAACCCGGCTATCGACCGGCGCGCTCGGCCAGAAGGCGAGCCACCTGCTTGCCGTCGGCCTGCCCCTTGGTGGCCTTCATCACCTTGCCGGTGAAGAACCCGGCGAGCTTCCCTCGCCGCTTGTCATCGCCGGCGACGAGCTCCGCCCACTCGTCGGGGTTGGCGGCGATCACCTCGTCGACGACGGCGTCGAGGGCGCCGGCCTCCATGGCCTCGAAGCCCCGCCGCTTCGCGACGACCGAAGGGGCCTCCCCGCTGACGACCATCTCTGCCAGCACCTGCTTGGCCTGGGTCGCCGTCAGCTCCCCGTCCACCTCCATGGTCACCAGCTCCGCGAGAGCAGCAGGTTCCAAGGCCTCGGCCCCGTCGGCACCCAGGTCGTTCTCGACGCGCGTGAGCACCCGGGCCGGATCGGCCCCCGCCTCGATGGCGGAGAGCACCAGCTCGTCGTGCCCACGCTCCACCACGAGCGCCACCGACGCCGGTGTCGTGCCGGCGGCCTCGGCCAGGCGGGTCCTGCGCTGGGCGGGCAAGAGGGGCAGCGAGTCCTCCACCTCTTGGAGCCACCCAGGATCGGGGAGGAGCGGCAC
>CAZHBH010000105.1:0-4633 GCA_964530525.1 uncultured Rhabdothermincola sp.
GTCGAGACCGTCGTGCGCACCAACGCGACCATCAGGGGGCCGGTCCCGCTTCCCACCGAGAAGCACCGCTACACGGTCGTCCGCTCGCCCCACAAGGACAAGGACTCGCGCGAGCACTTCGAGATGCGGATCCACAAGCGGCTACTCGACATCCTCGACCCGTCGCCAAAGACGGTCGACTCCCTTCAGCGCCTGGACCTCCCGGCCGGAGTCGACATCGAGATCAAGATCCAGCACGCATGAGGGGGTAGACCCCTGCCGAACCGGCTCGAGCAGCCGGGTTTGGCAGGTTGGGGAGAGGTGGCTAACATCTCCTCTCCGTGCCCGGAGGCAGCTCCCCTGGGCGCAACGTCTTCGACGAATGTCCAGAAAGTCCGTCAACCGACGTCTGCGGCGGCCCGTCCCGGCGGGTACCCCGCAGCAAACCTAGACAAGCGCTCCGCCGGGCCCCCCGTGCGGAGCGTTCGCTTGAGCAGAGAGAGAACGTTGCCGCGATGGCGAAGTTGGCAGTGGTCGGCGAGAAGGTCGGCATGACACAGGTCTGGGACGACCAGCAGAGGGTCGTTCCCGTCACCGTGCTCAAGGTCGCGCCCATGCGCGTCGTCCAGGTGAAGACCACCGAGCGCGATGGCTACTCGGCTCTGCAGGTGGCCATCGGCCGACGGGACGCCTCCAAGCTCAACAAGCCCGAGAGGGGTCACTACGAGAGCTCGGGGGTGGAGCCGGGTCGCAAGCTCGTGGAGCTGCGACTCGACGACATCGACGGCTACGAGGTGGGTCAGGAGGTGGGGGTCGACGTCCTCACGGCCGGCGACCTGGTCGACGTGACCGCCATCAGCAAGGGCAAGGGCTTCGCAGGCGCCATGAAGCGCCACAACTTCGCCGGCCAGAAGGCCTCCCACGGTGCCCACCGCATCCACCGGGCGCCGGGCGCCATCGGGGCGTGCGCCACGCCGGCACGGGTGTTCAAGGGCCGCAAGATGCCCGGCCGGATGGGTGCGTCCAAGGTCACCACGCTGAACCTCCAGGTCGTGGAGGCCGACGCGGAGCGCGGTCTCCTCCTCGTGCGTGGCGCCGTGCCCGGGCCCAAGGGTGGCACCGTCATCGTCCGCGACGCCGTCAAGGCACCGCTCGCCAAGGAGGCTGCATCGTGACCGAGCTGGCCGTCCGCACTCCCGATGGAGCCGAGGGCGCCAAGGTCACCCTCGACGATGCCGTCTTCGGCCTCGAGCCGAACGTGGCCGTGATGCACCAGGTGGTCACCGCCCAGCTCGCCGCCCGCCGCTCGGGCACCCAGAGCACCCTCACGCGTTCCGAGGTGCGAGGAGGAGGAGCCAAGCCCTGGAAGCAGAAGGGCACCGGCCGTGCCCGGGCTGGATCGATCCGTGCTCCCCAGTGGAGGGGTGGAGGCGTGGCGCTGGGCCCCAAGCCCCGCGACTACCGCCAGCGGACCCCCAAGAAGATGGTGCGGCTGGCCCTGCGCTCCGCGCTGTCCGACAGGGCTGCGGAGGGCAAGGTGATCGTGGTCGACGCCTGGTCCTTCGACAAGCCGCGCACCAAGGACGCAGTGGCGGCCCTCGGGTCGCTGGGCATCGAGGGCACGGCGCTGATCGTGCTCGGGCCCGACGACGTGAACGCTGCCCGCAGCTTCCGGAACCTTCCTGAAGTGCAGATCATCGAGGCTCGCGAGCTCAACGCCTACGACGTGCTCGCGAACGACTACGTGGTGTTCACCACCGAGACGCTGCCCCGATCTGCCGAACCTGCGCAGAAGAGAGGTGGCGCCCAGGAGGCTGCCGCCACCCCAGCGCAGGAGCCTGCAACCGGTGGGTCCGCACAGGGCGACACCGCCTCGCAGGATGTGAGCCCGCAGGAGGGCGCGAACGAGGACGCCGGCGCGGAGCAGGCCGAAGCAGCTGACGAGGTGACGTCGTGAAAGACCCCCGCTCGGTCATCCTCAAGCCGATCGTGAGCGAGAAGTCGTTCGCCCTGCAGGAGCAGAACGTCTACACGTTCCAGGTCCACCCCGACGCGAGCAAGCCGGAGATCTCCGACGCGGTCGAGTCGATCTTCGACGTCAGGGTGGCCAAGGTCAACACCTTGAACCGTGCCGGGAAGCGCAAGCGCAACCGCCGGTCCGGGACGTTCGGTCAGAAGTCGGGCGCCAAGCGCGCCTACGTCACCCTCGTCGAGGGCGACCAGATAGAGCTCTTCGAGGGATAGCGACATGGCCATCCGAAAGCGCAAGCCCACGAGCCCCGGACGTCGGTTCCAGACCGTGTCCGACTTCGCAGAGCTGAGCGACCGCAAGCCGGAGCGCTCGCTCATCGCCAAGAAGAACCGCAGCGGCGGACGCAACAACTACGGCCGCAAGACGGCTCGCCACCGAGGCGGTGGCCACAAGCAGCGCTACCGCATCGTCGACTTCCGGCGGAACAAGGACGGCGTGGACGCCACGGTGGCCTCCATCGAGTACGACCCCAACCGCAACGCGAACATCGCGCTCCTGCACTACCACGACGGCGAGAAGGCCTACATACTCGCCGCGGAGGGCCTGAAGGTCGGCGACGTGCTGCGCAACGGGCAGGGTTCCGACATCCGACCCGGCAACGCTCTTCCCCTGCGCTACATCCCGGTGGGAACCACCGTCCACAACGTCGAGCTGAAGCCTGGCGGCGGGGGCAAGATCGCCCGCGGGGCAGGGACCAGCGTGCAGCTCGTCGCCAAGGAAGGCGAGTTCGCCACCCTGCGACTGCCCAGCACCGAGATGCGCCGGGTGCCCATCGACTGCCGTGCGACGGTGGGCGAGGTCGGCAACGCCACCGCAGAGCTCATCAAGATCGGCAAGGCGGGCCGCAACCGCTGGAAGGGTGTTCGCCCCCAGACCCGTGGTGTGGCGATGAACCCGGTCGACCACCCCCACGGCGGTGGTGAGGGCAAGACCTCCGGCGGACGCCACCCGGTGTCGCCCTGGGGCAAGCCCGAGGGTCGCACGAGAGATCGCAAGAAGTCGTCGTCGAAGCTCATCGTGCGGCGTCGCCGCACCCGTGGGTCACGACGGTAGAGGAGAGACCAGGAGATGCCCCGCAGCCTCAAGAAGGGTCCGTTCGTAGACGACCACTTGCTTCGCAAGGTCGACGAGCTGAACGAGCAGAACGAGAAGCGCGTCGTGAAGACGTGGTCTCGCCGGTCCACGATCATCCCGGAGATGGTCGGTCACACCGTGGCGGTCCACGACGGCCGCAAGCACGTCCCCGTCTACATCACCGAGTCGATGGTGGGTCACAAGCTCGGCGAGTTCGCGCCGACCCGCACGTTCAAGTTCCATGCCGGCCAGGAGCGCAAGGGGCGCCGCTGATGGCAGGGACCAAGACCAACGAGCGCCCCGGTGTGCGCGCCCAGGCCCGGTACCTGCGGGTCTCGGCCTACAAGGCCCGTGAGGTCCTCGACCTCATCCGCGGCAAGCACGTGACCCGAGCGCTGGAGACGCTGGAGTACTGCGAGCGCGACGTCGCTGCCGCGGTCGGCAAGTGCCTCGAGTCGGCCATCGCCAACGCCGAGCACAACAACGGCATCCCCGCCGACGAGCTCCGCGTCGCCGCCTGTTGGGCCGACGAGGGCCCCACCCTCAAGCGGTGGCGCCCGAGGGCCAGGGGCCGGGCCACCCGGATCCGCAAGCGCACTTGCCACATCACGGTGATCGTGGGTCGCCTCGACCCCGCCGAGCTCGAGCTGCTCCGCCAGCGCGAGTCGCTGAGCGGTCGTGCCAGGTCGAACCGGGCTGCCTCCGAGGCACGTCGCGAGCGAGTCGCTCGCAGCCGCCAGGCCAAGGCGGACCGAAAGGCCGCCGAGGAAGCCGCCGAGGCCGAGGCCCACGATCACGATCACGATCACGAGGCTGAAGCCGACGATGTCGGGCCGGAGACCGAGGCAGCTGAGGCCGATGTCGCAGAGCAGCGAGTCGCCGCAGAAGAGGAGCAGGACCCAAGCGTGGAGGCAGAAGAGCGTGCAGCAGAGCTCGGTGACGCTGCGGAGCAGAGCGAGGACGCAGGCGACGTGACGCCCGGACCTGCCGAGTCGGCGCAAGAGGACGCAGACTGATGGGACAGAAGGTCAACCCCTACGGGTTCCGCCTCGGGATCACCACCGACTGGAAGTCGCGCTGGTTCGCCGACCGCCAGGAGTACGCGAACTACGTCGTCGAGGACTGGAAGATCCGTGACTACCTGACCGGTGAGCTGCCCCACGCGGCCATCAGCCGGGTGGAGGTGGAGCGCACCCGCGACCGGCTCCGGATCGACGTGCACACCGCTCGTCCCGGCATCGTGATCGGGCGCCGGGGCGCCGAGGCCGATCGGCTCCGCGCCGGCCTGGCGAAGATCACGGGCAACCTCAAGGTCCAGCTGAACATCCAGGAGATCAAGCAGCCCGAGCTCGACGCTGCCCTCATCGCCCAGGGTGTTGCCGACCAGCTCGCCGGCCGCGTGGCCTTCCGCCGAGCCATGAAGCGTGCAGTCCAGAACGCGCAGAAGGCAGGTGCCCTCGGCATCCGAGTGCAGTGCTCGGGCCGGCTCGGAGGCTCCGAGATGGCGCGCACCGAGTGGTACCGAGAGGGTCGCGTGCCGCTGCACAC
>CAZHBH010000106.1:0-4504 GCA_964530525.1 uncultured Rhabdothermincola sp.
GTTGATAGGCCGGAGGTGTAAGCACGGTGACGTGTTCAGCCGACCGGTACTAATCGACCGAGGGCTTGGATCTCAACATCACATGTTCGTGCTCGCTATGGAGTCCTTGAGGGGCGTACAGTTCGCCTCTTTGGCAACAGGTTTCGGTGGCCATAGCGGTGGGGTCACACCCGTTCCCATCCCGAACACGGAAGTTAAGCCCACCAGCGCCGATGGTACTTGGGGGGAGACCCCCTGGGAGAGTAGGACGCCGCCGGATTTCGCTTTGAAGGAGCCCCCTGTGCGGGGCTCCTTCTAGTTTTGTCGACGATCTCTTGCCGAATGATTGTGACGTTGCGGAGCCTGGCTACAGTCCTCGCATGGCCATGCGCTCGAACGGTACGAAGGGAACGAAGGAGGAGCGCCGTCTGGCGGACGCGGCACGGCTGTTCGAGGCCGAGCGCTACGGCGAGGCCGCCCGGATCCTCAAGGGGCTGTGCGACGTGGCTCCCACGATGGCCAGTGCGAGAGAGCTCTACGGGTTGGTGCTCTACAGGCAGGGCCGTTGGCGGGCGGCGGCGAACCAGCTCGAGGCGTTCCGAGCGCTGACGGGCTCCACGGAGCAGAACCCTGTGCTTGCGGACTGCTACAGGGCGCTGAAGCGGTTCAAGGCGGTCGACGAGCTCTGGGACGAGTTGAGGTCGGCTTCGCCGAGCGCTGAGCTCGTCACCGAGGGTCGGATCGTGGCCGCGGGCGCTCTGGCCGACCGGGGCGACCTCCCGGGTGCCATCAAGATGCTCGGGCGTGACTGGCGCCTACCCCGGCGAGCCATGGAGCACCACCTGCGAAGGGCCTACGCGCTGGCCGATCTGAGCGAGCGGGCGGGGGACGTCCCGCGGGCCCGCGAGCTCTACTCGCGGATCGCTGCCGCCGACCCCGACTTCGCCGACGTGGCGGAGAGGCTCCGCTCTCTGGGCTGAGCTCGCGGGGACTTCGATCGACCCGTGCTTCGCTTGCTCCGCTGGAGGGCCGGGCAGCGTTAGGGTGGGTTCATGACTGATATCCAAGCTTTGCTGGGTGACGAGGCCGATCAGCTGCTGTCCTACGAGTGCAAGGGGATCCCCGCGCAGGACCTGACCTTGCCCGGCCCTGACATCGTCGACCGCGTCTACGGTGGGAGCGACCGCAACCCCCAGGTGCTGCGGAACCTCTCCGCGATGTTCGAATCGGGTCGGCTCGCCGGTACCGGGCACCTGTCCATCCTCCCGGTGGACCAGGGCATCGAGCACTCGGGAGCCGCGTCGTTCGCTCCGAACCCGGCCTACTTCGACCCCGTCAACATCATCGAGCTGGCGATCGAGGGTGGCTGCAACGCGGTGGCTACGACCTTCGGTGTGCTGGGCATGACGTCGCGCCGCTACGCGCACCGCATCCCCTTCATCGTCAAGCTCAACCACAACGAGCTGCTCACATACCCGGCCGAGTACGACCAGATCATGTACGGCGATGTCGAGGAGGCGTGGAACCTCGGCGCAGCGGCGGTCGGTGCCACCATCTACTTCGGCTCCGAGGGGTCGCATCGCCAGATCCAGGAGGTGAGCGAGGCTTTCGCCCAGGCTCACGAGCTCGGGATGTTCACCGTGCTTTGGTGCTACCTGCGCAACCCCGGCTTCAACGTGGACGGCGTCAACTACGAGGACGCCGCCGACCTCACCGGGCAGGCGAACCACATGGGCGTGACCATCGAGGCGGACATCATCAAGCAGAAGCAGCCCACCAAGAACGGTGGGTACACAGCCGTCGGCTTCGGCAAGACCTCGCCGCTGGTCTACGGCGATCTGGTGGCCGAGAACCCCATCGACTGGACGCGGTGGCAGGTCGCCAACTGCTACATGGGCCGCATCGGGCTCATCAACAGCGGCGGGGAGTCGAAGGGCGCCAGCGACCTGGCGGACGCCGTGCGAACGGCCGTGATCAACAAGCGGGCGGGGGGAACCGGCATGATCAGCGGTCGAAAGGCGTTCCAGCGGCCCATGGCGGATGGGGTGGAGCTGCTGAACGCGATCCAGGACGTCTATCTCTCCCAGGACGTCACGGTGGCCTAGGGCTCGAGCTCTCGGACTCCGAGGGGTGCTCGGGCCGAGACCCGCAGCGGTATGCTGCCAGGTGCTCTCGAGTGCCGCGAGCGTGGGGGCCGAACACGAACGAAGGGGTTGTCTTGTCAGACACGGCGCAGCGTCCGCTGGGGGTCGGTCCCGAGCAGCTCGACCGGGTGATCATCCGCTTCGCCGGGGACTCGGGCGACGGGATGCAGCTCACCGGGGATCGGTTCACCAGCTCGAGCGCCCTCTGGGGCAACGACCTGGCGACGTTGCCCGAGTTCCCGGCCGAGATCCGGGCCCCCGCGGGCACGCTCGCCGGGGTCTCCGCCTTCCAGGTCCACATCAGCGACCACGAGATCACGACGCCTGGCGACGCGCCGAACGTCCTGGTGGCGATGAACCCGGCGGCGCTGCGGAACGAGCTGCCCAAGCTCGAGCCCGGCGGGACCTTGATCGTCAACGTCGACACCTTCGAAGAGCGCAACCTCGCCAAGGCGGGCTATGCCGACAGCCCCCTCACCGACGACAGCCTCAAGGCCTATCGGGTGTACGAGGTGCCCATGACCAGCCTCACCAAGCAGGCCTGCGAGCCCTTGGGGGTCAAGCCTCGCGACGCGGACAGGTCCAAGAACTTCTTCGCCTTGGGTCTCATCTCCTGGATGTACACGAGGCCGACCGAGCCCACGATCGAGTGGATCAACCAGCGCTTCGGCCGCAACGAGCTCGTGCGCGATGCCAACCTCGCCGCGTTCCGCGCCGGGCACGCCTTCGGTGAGACCGCAGAGCTCTTCGACCACCCCTACGCTGTCCAGCCCGCCCCTCAGGTCTCAGGCGTCTACACGAACATCAGCGGCAACACCGCCCTCGCCTGGGGTCTCGTCGCCGCCGGCCAGCTTTCGAGGCTGCCGGTGTTCCTGGGCTCGTACCCGATCACTCCGGCGTCCGACATCCTGCACGAGCTCTCGAAGCACAAGCGCTTCGGCGTGCGCACCCTTCAGGCCGAGGACGAGATCGCCGGCATCGGAGCGGCGCTCGGCGCATCGTACGGAGGCCACCTGGGTGTGACGACCACCAGTGGCCCAGGCGTTGCCCTCAAGGCGGAGACGATCGGTCTGGCGATCAGCCTGGAGCTGCCGCTGATCGTCATCGACATCCAGAGGGGAGGGCCGTCCACCGGCCTTCCCACGAAGACCGAGCAGGCCGATCTGCTTCTGGCCATGTACGGGCACCATGGCGAGTCCCCGCTTCCCATCGTCGCTGCGTGGACGCCTTCTCAGTGCTTCTTCGCCGCGATCGAGGCGGCTCGCATCGCCATCAAGTACCGAACGCCGGTGATCCTCCTCTCCGACGGCTACCTGGCCAACGGCACCGAGCCATGGCTCATCCCCGACGTCGCCACCCTGCCCGACATCAGCACCTCGTTCGCCACGAGCCCGAACCACGTCGACGACGACGGAAACGAGCAGTTCTGGCCCTACCTGCGTGATCCCGAGACCCTCGCCCGGCCGTGGGCCGTACCCGGGACCCCTGGGCTGACGCACCGCATCGGAGGCATCGAGAAGGCCGACGGGTCAGGGAACATCTCCTACGACCCCGAGAACCACGAGCACATGGTGCGCACCCGGGCTGCGAAGGTCGCGGGGATCGCTGCCGACATACCGCCGGTGGAGGTGGTGGGGGACGTCGACGACGCTGAGATCCTGATGGTGGGATGGGGTTCGACCTGGGGAGCCATCAGCGGAGGAGTCGATCGGGCTCGGGCGAGGGGACGCAAGGTGGCCCAGATCCACCTGGCGCACCTCAACCCGTTTCCGCCGAACCTGGGAGAGGTGCTCTCCCGGTACCCGAAGGTCCTCTGCCCCGAGATGAACCTCGGCCAGCTCTCGAAGCTTCTGCGCGCCGAGTACCTGGTGGACGTCAGGACCGTGAGCAAGGTGCGAGGCGTCCCGTTCACGGCGGGGGAGCTAGAGATGGCGATCCTGGAGGGGCTGGGATGACCGATACCGCTGTGCCCATCACGACCCGCAAGGACTGGTCCAGCGACCAGGAGGTGCGGTGGTGTCCAGGTTGCGGCGACTACTCGATCCTCGCCGCCGTGCAGCTCCTGATGCCCGAGCTGAACGTCCGTCGGGAGAACACCGTGTTCGTCTCGGGGATCGGTTGCGCAGCCCGCTTCCCGTACTACATGAACACCTACGGCATGCACAGCATCCATGGGCGCGCCCCTGCGATCGCCACCGGGCTCGCCATCGCGCGGCCGGACCTCGACATCTGGGTGGTCGGCGGCGACGGCGACATGCTGTCGATCGGCGGCAACCACCTGATCCATGCCCTTCGCCGCAACGTCAACATCACGATCCTGATGTTCAACAACCAGATCTACGGCCTCACGAAGGGTCAGTACTCACCGACCAGCGAGGCCA
>CAZHBH010000107.1:0-4374 GCA_964530525.1 uncultured Rhabdothermincola sp.
GGGCGAACTCGCCGCGGTGCTCGACGAGCTCTTCGCGGCGGTAGCCGAAGGCGGCGAGGCGGGCGACGAGTTCCTCGGGGTCGACGACGTCGGCCGGGTGCACCGTGATCGGGTCGATCGTGGTGGCGTCGGGGCCGAGGCGCTGCAACAGGGCACGCACGCCGGTGACGATCACCGCGGGGCAGCGGTCCGGGTCGCGCAGGCGCCAGAGCACCTCGAGGCGCTGGCCCATCGTCTCGACCGACGGGCTGACGCGCTCGAACGGCAGCGTCTCCCAGGCAGGGAACAAGGCCGTGCTCTCCGGGCCGAGGTAAGCCGTGAGGTCGGCGACGAGGCGCTCGGCCTCAGCGCCCGTGGGCACGGCCACGAGGATCGGGCGCCGGCCCGACAGGTGGGCGAGGCCGGCGATCGTGATGGCGCGGGCGGGCTCGGGCACGGCGAGGATCGCCGAGCGCTTGCCGAGCACCCGGCCCAGCGCCGGCTCCTCGCGCAGCAGCCCGGGAAGCTCTAGGAGGCTCACCGTCCGTTGAAGTCCGACATCGCCGCCTGCACCCCGCCCTCGGCGATCGCCTCCACCGCGTCGGAGGCGAGTTGAACTGCCACGTCGAGCTCGGTGCGCTCCGCCTTCCCGGGCCGGCGCAGGACGTGGTCTGCTCCCCGCTCTGGCGTGGGCGGCTTGCCGACCCCTATGCGGACGCGGGAGTAGTCCTGGCTGTGGAGGTGAGCCGTGATGGAGCGGAGCCCGTTGTGGCCTGCCAGCCCACCGCCCTGCTTCACCCTCACCCTTCCCAGCGGGAGATCGAGCTCGTCGTGCACGACCACGAGGTCGGTGAGGTCCTCGATGCCGAAGCGCCGCACCAGACGCCCCACCGACTCACCCGAGAGGTTCATGAAGGTCTGAGGCTTGGCGAGGGTTACCCGGCGTTCGGCGATGCGAACCTCGGCCACCAACGCTCGCTCTCGTCCCTTGCGGAGCCGGGCTTGGTGGCGGCTGGCCAGCTCGTCGACGACGTCGAACCCGACGTTGTGGCGCGACGACTGGTACTCCCTTCCCGGGTTGCCCAGGCCAACCACCAAGAGGTCTGCCGAGCTGCCTCGGCGCAGCATGGCCTACTCGTCGGAGGCTGCGGACCCGGACGCGGGCTCCGAGGGGGCCTGCTCGCCCCCGGCAGCCTCGTCGGCCGCCGGCGCCACGCCGGTTGCCTCAGCGGCCTCGGCCTCCAGGGCCGCATCGATCTCGGCGGCGGTGAGGCCCTTGGCGGCCAGCACGCTGAAGCGCGTTGCCACCCCGGAGACCACCGGTGCCTCGGGGTCCGTCTCGGTGCTGCTCCCGGCCGGGAGGACGAGATCGGCGACGGTGACCGAGGTGCCGACCTTCAGCTCGCTGATGTCCACCTCGAGCTGGCTCGGGATGGCGCCAGGCTTGGCCTTGACGGTGAGGCTCCGGATCTGGTGCTCGACGATGCCCCTCATGTTCTCGACCTCCTTCGCCTCGCCGACGAGGATCACGGGGACCTCGACGGTGACGTCTGCGTCTGGATCGACGCGGAGGAAGTCGACGTGGAGCAGGTCACGCCGCACCGGATGGCGCTGGAGCTCCTTGACGATCGTCAGGTCTTGCGTGTCGCCGTAGCGGAGGGTGATGAGGGCGTTGAGCCCGGCCTCCGTGGTGAGGACGTCCCGCAGCTGCGAGCGGTCGACCGACACGGACACGGCATCTCGGCCCAGGCCGTACACCACACCCGGCACCTGGCGCGTCGAGCGGAGGCGCTTGGAACGGCGGGAGCCGGTGGTGCGGCCGGGTTCGGCGTCGAGGGTGAGCTGCATGGAGCCGGCCATCCTACTTGCCGGCAGCGCGACGTTGGAAGCGCGTGCGCTTGAGCATCTTCTTGTGCTTCTTCTTTCGCATGCGCTTGCGGCGCTTCTTTATGAGGGAGCCCATGGCGCCGGGCACCTTACCGGTCCCGCCGCCGATCGCCCAATCCCGGCCCTCCCGGGCCGGCTCGCCCCGACCGAGGACGCCTCCGAGGACCTCAGTCGGCTCGGCCCACGCGGCCTCGAACGCGCCCAGCGCAGCGGAGGTGCTGCGGCGTGGTCGTCCGACCAGGCTTGCGAGGACGAGCGCCGCCCAGCTCGGGGGCAGGGATTCGAACCCCGAAGACGAGGACCAAAACCTCGCATGTTGCCAGTTACATCACCCCCGAATGGGTGCTCAAACCCTAGCGGGGAGGTGGTGGGACGGCAGCCGGGACGATGGCACCGGTGGCCCGGGCCTGCGCTAGAACTTGTCTGGTGAGCAGCGACCCGTCCCTGTCGGCACTGGTGCTTGCCGCGGGTGAGGGCACTCGCATGCGCTCCTCGCGGCCCAAGCCCCTCCACCTCCTCTGCGGGAGGGCGATGCTCCTCTACGTGCTCGACGCCCTGAGCGCTGCTGCCCCCAGCCGCGTGGTGGTGGTCGTGGGGCACGGTGCCGAGCGGGTCACCAAGAAGCTCCAGGACACCGAACCCTCCCTGGCGGTCGACTTCGTCGAGCAGCACGTGCAGCGGGGGACGGGCGACGCCGTGAGCGTCGGCCTGACCGCGTTCCCCGAGGAGGACCCGGCAGACGAGGGTGATCTCCTCGTGCTGCCGGGCGACACCCCGCTGCTGAGGGCCGAGACCATCGCAGCGCTCGTCCACCGCCACCGCCAGACGGGGGCCGCGTGCACGCTGCTCACCGCTCGCCTCCCACATCCGGCGGGCTACGGCCGCGTGGTGCGGGACGCGGACGACCGCGTCAGGCGGGTGGTAGAGCACGCCGACGCCAGCGGGGACGAGCTGGACATCGACGAGGTCAACACCTCCATCTACTGCTTCAGGCGCAGCGTCCTGGCGCCGGCCCTCCGCCGCCTGAGCCCCGAGAACGCCCAGGGCGAGTACTACCTGACCGACGTGGTCGAGGTCCTCCACGACGCCGGCTACCCGGTGTTCTCGCTCGTCGCGACGGATCCCGTCGAGACCAAGGGCGTGAACGACCGCATCCAGCTCTCAGCCGCGGAGGCGGAGCTGCGCCGGCGCACCAACGCCGGCTGGCTCTCGCGCGGCGTGACCATGCTCGACCCGGAGCGCACCTACATAGACGCGACCGTCGAGCTCTCGTCCGACGTGACGCTCTTCCCGGGAACGATGCTGCAGGGTCGCTGCGTGGTGGGCCAGGGTGCCGAGATCGGGCCCGACACCAGGCTGACGGACTGCGTGGTGGGCGCCGGTGCGACCGTGGAGATCACGGTGGGACGTGACGCAGAGGTCGGCCAGGGAGCGCGAGTCGGTCCCTTCGCCGTCCTCGAGCCCGGCTCGCACGTACCGGACGGGGTGCGCACGGGGGCGTTCTACACTGCGGACAGCGAGGAGAGCACCTGACGATGGCCCACATGGAGCTGGTTCCCAAGAAGCGGCTGTTCCTGGTCTCGGGGCGGGCCAACCTCGACCTGGCCACAGAGATCGCCGCCGCGCTCGACGTCGACCTGGGCGACGCCCAGCTCTCCGAGTTCGCCAACGGCGAGCTCCACTGCCGCTTCGCCGAGTCGATCCGCGGGACCGACGTCTTCATCGTGCAGAGCCACGCCGGAAACGACCAGATGTCGGTGAACGACGCGCTCATGGAGCAGCTCATCATGGTCGACGCCGCCCAGAGGGCGTCTGCCAAGCGCATAACGGTCGTCTGCCCCTTCTACGGATACGCCCGCCAGGACCGCAAGTCCGAGGGCCGCGAGCCGATCACCGCCAAGCTCATCGCCAACATGCTCGGGGTGGCCGGAGCCACCCGCATCATCAGCGTCGACCTCCACTCGGGCCAGATCCAGGGTTTCTTCGACGGGCCCGTCGACCACCTCACGGCGATGCCCGTGCTGGTGGACCACCTCGCGGGGTTGGGCGAGGAGCTCGTCGTGGTCTCGCCCGACGCAGGCCGCGTGAAGGTGGCCGAGCGGTACTCCAACCAGCTCGGCGCCGACCTGGCCATCGTGCACAAGCGGCGGGTCAGGGGAGCGAAGAACGAGGTGGAGGCGCTCGACGTCGTCGGAGACGTGGAGGGCCGCACCTGCGTGCTCATCGACGACATGATCGACACGGCGGGGACGATCGTGGCGGCTGCCGACAAGCTCACCGACAAGGGCGCCGTGCGGGTGTACGCGGCTGCGACGCACGGGGTCTTCAGCGGCCCCGCCATCGATCGCCTCAAGAACTCCTCGATCACGAAGGTGGTCGTCACCAACACGGTGCCCCTCCCTCCGGAGAAGCAGATCGACAAGATCGAGGTCCTCTCGGTCGCAGGCATAGTGGCCGACGCCATCGACGCGGTCTTCGAGGACACGTCGGTGAGCGAGATCTTCGGCG
>CAZHBH010000108.1:0-4356 GCA_964530525.1 uncultured Rhabdothermincola sp.
GGGCGACCTCGTCGGGGCTGAGGCGACGCTGGCCGCGGAGCGTGCAGGTGACCCCGTACTCGTTCTCGAGCCCGAAGATTCGCCTGTCCATCGCCGCTCACCGTATCGGGCGGCTGCGACGGCGATCGGTCAGAGCAGGGTTTCCAGCTCCGGGCGCTCGATGCGGCGAAAGGCGCGCCGCGGTGCGTTGCGGTCGAGGATGGCGACCTCGAGGTCGTCCGCGCCCAACTGCCGGTCCGGCCCGGCCAGTGCCGCCACGGCGACCCCGAGCGCGCCTGCGAGGTCCATGCCCTCTCGCCACGTCGCACCAAGCCGCTCGGCGATGGCCTCGGCCTCGCCCCCCAGCACCGTGAAGCTCCGCTCGTCGCGCACGGTGCCGTCGTAGAGGATGCGGAACAGCTGATCGGTCAGGCCGTCGTTCGTGCCGGCCACCTCGGCGATGAGGATCTCGACCTCCATGGGCTTCATCTCGTGGGTGAAGATCTGCCCGAGGATCTGAGCGTACTGGTTGGCCAGCGAGCGGGCGTCTACGTCTTCACGGCTGTAGGAGTAGCCCTTCAGGTCTGCGGAGCGAACACCTGCGATCCGCAGCTGATCGAACTCGTTGTACTTGCCCACCCCTGCGAACGCGATGCGGTCGTAGATCTCACTGATCTTCCGCAGCGTCGTCGAGGGGTTCTCGGCGCAGAGGAGGATCCCACCCTCGAACACGACGGCTGCGAGGCTTCGGCCCCTCGCGATGCCCTTGCGGGCGTAGTCGGCGCGGTCCTTCATCACCTGTTCGGGGGCCACGTAGAAGGGCATGCTCACGACGCCTCACCCCGCTCGTCCGTGGTCTCCGGGAGGTGTGGGCTCTCCCCGACCTCCCTGGCGGCCAGCCGGCCCACCAGGCCCCTGAACCGTGCGGACACCTCGTCGTCGGACAGACGGTCGAAGCCCGTGGCAGTGATGGTCGCGATCACCGGGTAGATGCCCCGGACCAGGTCTGGCCCGCCGGTGGCCGAGTCCTCGTCCGCCGCTTCGAACAGCGCGGAGATGGCGAGGTCGACCGTCTCGTCTCGGGCCATGTCGTCGCTGTAGCCCATCTTCACCACGGTTCCAGCGTGCAGGCTCCCCGATCCGCTGGCGGCGAACCGGGTCTCCTCGTAGCGCCCTCCCGTGATGTCGTACTCGAACAGGCGACCGGAACCCCGACGGAGGTCGTAGCCGGCGAAGAGGGGCACCACCGCCAAGCCCTGCATCGCCGCGGGAAGGTTCCCCCGCACCATCTGGGCGAGGGTGTTGGCCTTCCCGTCGAGGCTGAGGCCCACGCCCTCCACCTTCTCGTAGTGCTCCAACTGGAGCTGGAAGAGCTTGACCATCTCCATGGCAGGTCCCGCCGCCCCCGCGATCGCGACACCGGAGTGCTGGTCGGCGGCGAAGACCTTCTCGATGGCCCGGTGAGCGATGAGGTTGCCAGCCGTGGCCCGGCGGTCGCCGGCCATGACCACGCCGTCCGCGAAGCGGATGGCCACGACCGTCGTGCCGTGGGTTATCGCGGCGCGGTCGGCCGGACCCATCTCGAAGGAAGGGGGTGGAGGGCCGACTCGGCGCAGCAGGTCACTGAAGCCCGGCCCTGGGTCGTCGCCGGGCGAGAAGAAGGGCATTCCCAAGCTCTACTTCCCACCCTTTCGCATCGCGTGCACGGACGAGGCCGCCCGGACGGCCGTTGCTCCCGATGTCATTCGCCGCCCTTCTGGACGTAGCTCTTCACGAAGTCCTCTGCGTTCGTCTCCAAGACGTCGTCGATCTCGTCCAAGAGGTCGTCCAGCTCCGCCTTGAGCTTCTCGCCGCGCTCGGAGGTGGCCGGAGCCTCCTCCACGGTGGCCTCGGCCTCCTCACGCTCCTTGGCCGGCTTTCGAACCTGTTCTCTCTCAGCCATCGCTCATGCTCGCTCTCGTCACCTCATGCTCGGGAGGTTTGGCCCCCCGTCAGGCGCCCAGCCGCTCGATCAGCTCGGCACTCGTAGTGCTCTCTTCGATCAACCTACCCACATGGGCTGCTGTTCCGCGGGAGGGTTCCATCATCGGCACCCTGCGCAGGGAGTCTGCACCGACGTCGAAGACCAGGCTGTCCCAGTTCGCGGCCACCACGTCCGCTCCCCATCGCTGGAGGCACTTGCCCCTGAAGTAGGCCCGGGTGTCGTGTGGGGGCTCGGTCATGGCACGGGTCACCTCGTCATCGTCGGTGATCCGCTCGAGGCCCACCCGGGCCGCCAGAGAACGGCCGGGTCTGATGTCGTGGTACTGCAGGTCCATGGCCGCCAAGCGGGCGTCGTCCCAGTCGAGGCCGTGACGCTCGCGATACCCGTTGATGAGGCGGTGCTTGGCCACCCAGTCGAGCTGGTGGGCGAGGCCGGAAGGATCCTCCTCCAGACCGGTGAGCACCTCCTCCCAACGACGCATCACCTCGGCACCCACCTCCTCCCCCACGGCAGACAACCCGTGCTCCTCGGCGTACTTGCGAGCCCTCCCGAACATCTCCCACTGCGCCTCGAGCGCCGTGATGGTCGTCCCGTCGGCCAGCTGGAGCGGGGCCGAGAGCGAAAGGTCGCAGCTCACGGTGCGCAGAGCGCTCACCGGTGCCGCGAACACCAGCTCCCTCGTGAGGAAGTCGTCCTCCACCATGGACAGCACTATGGCGGTTGTCCCCACCTTCAGGAAGGTGGCGACCTCCGAGAGGTTCGCGTCGCCGACGATCACGTGCAGGCGCCTGTAGCGCTGGGCGTCGGCATGGGGCTCGTCGCGCGTGTTGATGATCGGCCGCTTCAGCGTCGTCTCGAGGCCCACCTCCTCCTCGAAGAAGTCCGCACGCTGGCTCAGCTGGAACGGGACCTCGTCTGTCGACACCCCTGGAACCTCGCTGCCCACCTTCCCGGCGCCGGTGAAGAGCTGGCGCGTGATGAAGTGCGCCATGGCGTGCACGACGATCCGCCCGAAGGGCACCTGGCGGCTCATCAGGTAGTTCTCGTGGCAGCCGTAGCTGTTGCCCTTGCGATCCGAGTTGTTCTTGTAGACGACGATCTCCTGGCCCTCCGGCAGCAGCCGGCGGGCGGCGGCCATGGACCGCACCACGATCTGCTCGGCGGCCTTGTCCCACACGACCACGGAACGAGCGTCCGCGCACTCGGGCGTCGAGACCTCGGGGTGGGCGTGGTCCACGTAGTACCGGGCCCCGTTGGTGAGCACCGCGTTCACCAGGTGGGTCTCCACCTCGGGCGGCATCGCGTCGGTCGGGGGTGCTCCCCGCGCGTCGTTGCCCGGCGACTCGTCCTCGAAGTCCCAGCCCACCTTCGGCTGGCCCGGTCCGGTGCCGGGGTCGTGGGCCAGCTCGTTGACGTAGGCGTTGACCAGCATCGACGACGCCGCGATGGGGTTCGACTCAGCGGCTCCGCGGAGCACGATCCCGTACTCCGTCTCCATTCCGCAGATCTTCGCAACCGCCATAGCGAGAGCCTAATGGGCCAGATCGCCGGTTCTCGGGGCGAGCACCGGGGCCAGCTACTTCTCTGTGGGGCCTCGACCTGGGCTACAGGTACTGGCCCGTGGCGACTCGTTCGATCGCCCGGCCGCCCGTGGCCTCCTGGTGGTGATCCCGCTTCACCAGGGTCCGAACGTAGATGATGCGCTCGCCCTTCTTGCCGGAGATCTTCGCCCAGTCGTCGGGGTTCGTGGTGTTCGGGAGGTCCTCGTTCTCCTTGTACTCCTGCTGGATCGACCGCATCATGTCGTCGAGCTGGATGCCCCCGCGGCCCTCTGCGATCAGCCGCTTGATGGCCAGCTTCTTGGCCCGCCGCACGATGTTCTCGATCATCGCTCCCGAGGAGAAGTCCTTGAAGTAGAGGACCTCCTTGTCGCCGTTCTGGTAGGTGACCTCGAGGAACTGGTTGATCTCGTCGGTCCGGTACATGTCCTCGACGGTGCGCTCGATCATGGCCGTGACGGCCTTGGCCGGATCGCCACCTCCCAGCGTGGCCACCGCCTCCGCGTCTATGGGCAGGTCGGGGGTGAGGTACCTGGCGAAGATCTGCGCGGCCGCCTCCTCGTTGGGCCGCTCGATCTTGATCTTCACGTCGAGCCTGCCCGGCCGCAGGATGGCTGGGTCGATCAGGTCCTCGCGGTTGGAGGCACCGATGACGATCACGTTCCTGAGCGACTCGACCCCGTCGATCTCCGCGAGGAGCTGGGGGACGATGGTCGACTCCATGTCCGAGCTGATCCCGGTGCCCCGCGTGCGGAACAGGGAGTCCATCTCGTCGAAGAAGACGATGACCGGCCAGCCTTCCTCGCTCTTCTCCCTCGCCCTCTGGAACACGAG
>CAZHBH010000109.1:0-4007 GCA_964530525.1 uncultured Rhabdothermincola sp.
CTGGCCGGCAACGAGGATCAGAAGCGGCGTTGGATGCACCCCCTGCTCGCCGGCGAGTTGCGCAGCGCGTTCTCGATGACCGAACCCGGAACAGCAGGATCGGATCCGACCCTCATCGCGACGCGCGCCCGGCGTGACGGCGACGAGTGGGTGATCGACGGACGCAAGTGGTTCACGTCCAACGGATCGGTGGCGGACTTCCTGATCGTGATGGCGGTGACGGACCCGGAGGTAGGCGCTAGACGAGGTGCCTCCATGATCGTCGTCCCCCTCCCTGCGCCCGGGGTCGAGATCATCCGCGACATACCCACCATGGAGGACCCGCTGGCGATCCCGGGCACGTTCAGAGCTGGCGGGTTCGGCCACGCCGAGGTCGTGTTCGAAGGAGCCCGGGTACCGGCCGAGAACCTCCTTGGGGCCGAAGGAGACGGGTTCTCCTTGGCACAACAGCGCCTCGGGCCCGGCCGCATCCACCACTGCATGCGCTGGCTGGGGCAGAGCCGTCGCGCTTTCGACATGATGTGCGAGCGGGCCCTCTCCCGTCACTCACATGGCTCGTTGCTGGCCGACAAGCAGACCGTCCAGAACTGGATCGCCGACTCTGCCGCAGAGATGCAAGCCGCGCGCCTCATGACCTTGCAGGCAGCGTGGAAGATCGACAGGGACGGGGCGGTAGCGGCGCGCACCGAGATCGCGATGATCAAGTACTTCGGCGCGACGGTGATGTACAACGCCATCGACAGGGCGATCCAGGTGCACGGTGCTCTCGGGTACTCGACCGACCTTCCCCTCGAGGCCATGTACCGATTCGCTCGAGGTGCCCGCATCTACGACGGTCCTGATGAGGTCCACCGCGTGACCGTCGCTCGCCGCGTCCTAAAGGGCTACGAGCCCCGCGAGGTGCCGACCGAGCACGTCCCCACAAGACGTGCTGAGGCGATCGAGCGCTTCGGGGCCCTCCTCGACGCTGTCTCCTCCGATGCCTGAGGATGAACTGCCGGGTTTGGATCTTTCCCGCCTTCGGGACTTCCTGGAGCGCGAGGACCTAGTCGATGGGTCCGAGGAGCTCGACGCTCAGCTTCTCACGGGTGGCTACTCCAACCTGACCTACCTGCTCCACGTGGGCTCTCGCACCATGGTTCTGCGACGGCCTCCCCACGGCGACGTTGCCGTGGGCGCCCACGACGTCGGTCGGGAGCTGAGGGTTCTCACGGCACTCGCCCCACCCGACGTCCGCGTCCCCGTGCCCGTGCCCATCGTGGGGTGTGACGACGCCTCGTTCATCGGGGCGCCGTTCTATCTGATGGAACACCTGAACGGACGGGTCATGCGCGACCGTGAAGCCACGAGCGGCCTCACGGAGCAGGATGCCCGGCGGTGCTCCATCACTCTGGTGCAGACGCTTGCTGACATCCACCTGCTCGATCCCCTGGCCGTCGGTCTAGCCGATCTGGGCCGCCCCGTCGGCTACATGGCCCGCCAGGTAGAGCGTTGGACGAAGCAGCTCGAAGGCATCCCCGTCCGCGACCGCGCGTCGTTCGAAACGCTGGGTTTCAGGCTTCGTCGGTCCCTGCCCGACGATTCGCCTGGAGCACTCCTGCACGGCGACTACCGGATCGACAACGTGGTCCTTGACCTTGCCGATGCCGGGACCATCCAAGGCGTCCTCGACTGGGAGATGGCGACCCTGGGCGACCCCTTGGCCGATCTCGGGATGTTCCTGCTCAACTGGGGCGAGGAGGGGGAGGAGCTCTTCGCCCAAACGCAAGGGGCCACCTCGTCACGCGGCTTCCTGCGGCGTGACGAGGTCTGCGAGCTCTACTCGCGACGAACCGGCGCTTCCTTGGACGACCTCGACTTCTACCTGGTCTTCGCCCACTTCAAGCTCGCGGCCATCACCGAGGGGCTCTACCAGCGCCGGGTTCGTGGCGAGGTCGCGGGAAGTGATCTCGATCAAGTCACCAACGTCGCGCCCATCCTTCTAGGACGGGCGCTCGAGCTTGCCGCCTCCTCGTCGTTGCGCTCGCTCAGGCCCTAGAAGAAGGGCAGCGGACCGGGCAAGCGCCACCAGGTGACCGGCCTCGGTCCGGGTGCCTCACCTGACGCGAGGGCGTGGCTTCCTCCGGGCTTCGGGCGCTCCGGGAAGGGCGATCTCCAAGAACGCTGCGGCCGCGGGCGACAGCGGGCCTGGGCGGTGGACGATGCCGATGCTCCTGCGCAGCCGGGGGGTGATGTCCCTCACGGCCACCTCGGCGGTGGGCGTGAGCAGCGCCATCGACCTGGGAACGAGGGCCACGCCAGCCCCCGACGCGACCAGGGCCACGATGGCCTCGCGGTTCTCCGTCTCGACTGCGATGGCCGGCTCCAGGCCCAACGTCTCCAGAGCCTCGTCGAGCTGGCGCCTGGTGGAGGTGCCCTGCGGCGCCGTGACCACCGGAGAACGGCTGAGCTGCTCCACCGCCATGGGGCTCGACCTCGCCTCGTCCTTCGGGACGAGGACCACGAAGTCCTGGGTGCCGATGGGGTGGGTCGAGAGGTCGTCGTCGAGCTGGTCCATCTCCGTGATGCCGATCTCCGCGTCGCCGCCACGGATTCGGTCGATCAAGGCGGCGACGGACTCGGGCTGACCCATCCTCACCACGATGCCCGGGTGACGCCGGCGCAGCTCTCCCACGAGGCCCGCCGCAGGCACCACGGCGAGGGTGGCGAGGCAGACGACGTCCAGCCGCCCTCGCTCGAGTGCGGCCGCCGCGTCCACCGCTTCGCGAGCGTTGGCGGCGTCGCGCAGAGCCAGGCGGGCCGGGCCCAGGAACGCCTTGCCTGCTTCAGTGGGACGCGCGCCGGAGGGAAGCCTGTCGAAGAGCGCCACCCCCAGCTCTGCCTCCAACGAGCGGATGGCCTGTGACACAGAGGGTTGAGCGACGCGGAGGGCCTCGGCGGCGGCGTTGATGGAGCCTCGATCGGCGACTGTTACGGCGTACTCCATCTGCCTCAGCTCCATCGTGGTGATCGTAGCGCTGCCTATAGGTAATTCCTATAGGGCTTACTGACAAGATGTCGTTGGCATATAGCCTGGGAACCGATCAACTGGAGACATGGACGTTCCCGAGACGGCCTCGCCATGACCTCGTGGCTGGCGGTAGCTCTGGTGGGAGCGGGGGTGGGCTTCCTGGGCGGGGCTTTCGGGAAGGGCGGCTCCGCCGTGGCCACCCCGTTGCTGGCGCTCGTGGGGATCCCACCTTTCGTAGCGGTCGCCGCTCCCCTGCCGGCGACGATCCCCGCCACCTCGATAGCGTCGTTCGCCTACTGGCGCGAGAACCTGATGGATCGACGGGTCATCGCGTGGAGCGTGGCCATCGGGGTTCCCGCGACCGTCGTCGGGGGGCTGGCCAGCGCCTTCGTGTCCGGAAGCCTCCTGGTGAAGATCACCGAGGTGATCCTCGCCGTGCTGGGACTGAGGCTGCTGTTGAGGCCCAGCCCCTCCGGACCTGGGCTGGCGTCACCGACTGAAGGTCGCACGGGGGCGCTCGCAACCGTCGCCGGTGTGACCGGACTGGCCGGGGGCCTGCTGGCCAACAGCGGGGGGTTCCTCCTCGCCCCCCTCTACATCGCCGTGCTCAAGATCCCCATCAAGAAGGCCTTCGCCTGCTCCCTCGCCGTGTCCGCCGTGATCGCGATCCCTGGCACCATCGTCCACTTCGCCCTGGGCCACATCGACTGGGCGATAGTCGCCGTGTTCGGGTTCACGTCGATACCGCTCTCGTACCTCGGCGCCAGGGTGGCGATCCGAGCGAACAGCACCGGCCTGGAGCGGGTCTACGGAGCAGGACTGGCAATCCTCGCCGTCGTCCTCTTCTTCACCAGGAGCTGAGCTCGGAGATCCCCGGACCGGGCTGGTGCCGACCACCCCCCGGATCCCCTAGGATCTTGCTCCTCGCGGGTGTAGTTCAGAGGCAGAACATCAGCTTCCCAAGCTGAGAACGCGGGTTCGATTCCCGTCACCCGCT
>CAZHBH010000110.1:0-3642 GCA_964530525.1 uncultured Rhabdothermincola sp.
CGCGGTCCCGCCCGCCGGGGTGGCGGGCCGCGCCGGCGCGCGCCCGCCCACGGCCGGCGCCCAGCTGCCGACGGTGGCCCCCGCGCCGGACGTCTCGCAGGATCCAGGCGATGAGGTGCACGAGGGCACTGCCGAGTCATCCGGGATCGAGGATCGAGACGACGAGGCGGAGTCCTCCAACGTCACCCCGGGGGTCTCCCAGACCCAGGTGAGCCCCACCCAGGCAGCGCCGCTGGCGCAGGGTGGGGGGGCCCTCACCGGAGGCTTCCTCGACTGGGGGGTCAAGAGCTCGTTCAGGAACTACATCGTGGGTCCGGTCGCCCAGGGCACGATCACCGTCGAGGGCGGTGCGACCGGCAACCCCGACGGCACCTTCCGCTTCCCCCTGCTGGCCGATCCGGATCCGGTGGGTTCGTTCGACCCGTCCACCGGCAACGTGGACGCGGCCTTTGCCGGCTCCGTTCACTTCCAGGGCCACTGCAACCACGCCAGCAGCCCCGGCGAGTGCCTTCTGCGCCTCTCGGTGAGCGAGGTGCGCATCGAGGCCACCTCCACGAGCGGCAACCTCATAGCCGACGTCGTGAGCCTCCCTCTGGAAGGGGGCACCTCGAACCCCCAGGCAGGCACCGAGCCAGTCACCTATGACGACGTCGTGCTCGCCACGCTCGACCTCACCGGCGTGACGCCCGTGGCAGCCGAGGTCGACGGTCAAGACGGTGCCGCATGGCTGAAGGTGCCCTCCGCACTCGGTGCTGGGGGGGCTCCGGCCTTCACGGGGTTCTACGCGGCCGGCGCGCCGTTCGATCCCGTCTCGTTCACCCTGGGGCTCGTCGACGAGGTCGACCTGCCCGAACCACCCCCGACCGACGACGAGGAACCCGGCGTGGTGCTCGACAAGACCACGGTGCCCGTGGGCGGATCTCTGACCGCTTCGGGCGGCGGGTTCATGCCCGGCGAGCAGGTGGAGGTCTGGATCCACTCCACACCCGTGTGGGTCGGCACGGCGGTGGCCGACGCGTCCGGATCCGTGAGCTACACGTTCGCGGTGCCGCCCGAGGTCCCACCCGGCGAGCACCGGGTGGAGCTGCGGGGCATCAGCTCGGGGCTGAGCCTCTGGTCGGCGACGTTCACCGTCACCCCAGCGGGAAGCGGCGGAGCGGGCTCCCGCGGCGGGCGCACGCTCCCCAACACCGGTCCCGGAGACCTCGAGGGTCCACTGGCCGCCGCTGGCCTGGCCCTGGTGCTGTTGGGTACGGTCCTGGCCGTGGGCTCCCGCCGCGTGCGTCGTCCTGGTTCGAGCAGCGTCTCATGAGCGAGGCAAACCCGTTCTCGCCGGAGGTCGTCGAAGCCGTCAAGGCGCACATGAACGAGGATCACCGGGAAGACTCGCTTCGTCTCTGCCAGGCCTTGGGTGGGCGTCCCGATGCCACCTCGGCCCTCATGGTGGGCATGGACGCGGACGGGATCGACTTCCGGATCGAGACTCCCGACGGTCCCGCCGAGGCCCGCGTCCTGTGGGGGGAGCGGGTCACCGAGCGGCCGCAGGTCCGCACGGCTGTGGTGCGCCTCCACGACGAGGCCTGCCACGTCCTCGGGATCCCCGTGCCCGACCGCGGCGAGCACTAGACCTGGACCGGTCGTCGAACCGGGGGAGGGTCATGGGGGTCGAAGAGAACAAGGCGACGGTGGAGCGCTTCTGGAAGGCGCTGTACGACCGTGATTGGGATGCGGTGGGGGACTTCTTCACCGACGACTCCCACTACACCGACATGTGCACACCCGCCGACGAGGTGGCTGTGGGTCGTGACGAGATCCTCGCCCGTGCGAGGTTGGGCCTCGAGAAGCTCAGCGGATACGAGAACCACCACGGCCTCACCGTCGCGGAGGGCGACGCCGTCGTGACCGAGCACGCCGAGACATGGGCGTGGCACACCGGTGAGAGCGTCACCTTCCCGTTCACCTCGGTGCAGGAGCTGCGCGAAGGGAAGATCGTCCGCTGGTTCGACTACTGGGACCTTCAGACGCTGCTCAACGCCGCACCCGCTTGGTGGGTCGAGCACATCTCGCAGGGCTACAAGTAGGAAGGGGTCCCACGGGCTCCCCGGACGAGGGTTCCGGGGCGGGCGCCTTGGTCCTGCCCGTCGCGCAGCGTCACCTGCCCACCCTTGATGGTCGCCACGTAGCCCTCAGCGCGCTGGATGAAGCGGTTGGCCCCGCCGGGAAGGTCGTGGACCATCTCGGGAAGCCGGAGCCTCAGGTCGTCCATGTCGATCACGTTCACGTCGCCCAACCTGCCCGGCTCCAGCGTCCCCCGGTCGTGGAGGCCGAAGGTGCGGGCTGTCTGGCTCGTCATCTTGCTCACAACCCACTCGAGGGGGAGCTTGCCACGCTCCCTGTCGCGCGCCCAGTGCGTGAGCATGTACGTGGGGGTGCTGGCGTCGCAGGTCGTACGGCAGTGAGCACCGCCGTCGCCGAGGCCCCACGTGCTCGTGGGGTGCAGCAGCATCTCGCGCACGGGGTCGAGGTCGAAGTGCGAGTAGTTGAGGAGCGGCAGCATCAGCAGCGCCTTCCCGTCATCCGCGCGCAGCTCGTCGTAGAAGACCTCGAGCGCGTCCACTCCCAACCGGCGGGCGCGTGACGCGATGCTGGCCTCCCTCGGCGGCTCGTAGTCGGGGGGATCGGTGAGCGGGAAGACCCTCTCGGGGTCGGTGAACTGGCTGAGCGTGGGGTCTACCTCCCTCGCCTCCGCCACGAGGCTCGCCCTGAGAGCGGGGTCTCCCATCGCCTTGGCTCGCTCGACTACGGGGAGGAGCGAGATGGGCGCCCAGGACGGGGCGAATGAGAAGGCGTGGAACGTCTGCAGACCCAAGAGGAGCGATACGGGCCGGCCAGCCACCTGGGGTAGGACCGGGGCTCCGGTGGCCGAGGCCTGTTCGGCGAGCTCCAGCATGCGACGCCAGCCTTCGGGATCCTTGTCGTTCTGCGTGAGACCGAAGCTCACCGGCCGACCCGTCGACCTGGCGAGGAGCGTCATCCACGCCATCTCCTTCTCGGGAGCCTCCAGGTCCTCGCCAAGGGCTCCGGCTGGCGCCAGCTCGAACACCCCCGAGCCGGCCTCGCCGAGCGCCGCACCGATGCCGAACAGCTCGTCTTGCGCGGCGAAGGTGCCTGGGACGGGTTCGCCGTCCATGGCCATGTGGGCGATCGTCCGCGAGGTCGAGAAGCCCAGCGCCCCCTCGGCCAGCGCTCCTCGCACTACGGCGGCCATGGCCTCGATGTCGTCGGGCGTGGCGGGCTCGTTGCGGGCGCCGCGCTCTCCCATCACGTAGGCCCTCACCGCCCCGTGCGGCACCATGGCTCCGACGTCGAGGGCGAGCGGCCGGCGCTCGATGGCGTCGAGGTACTCGGGGAAGGTCTCCCAGTCCCACACGATCCCCTCCGAGAGCGCAGCCCCGGGGATGTCCTCCACGCCCTCCATGAGCCCGATGAGCCACTCGTGGCGGTCTGGCTCCACCGGGGCGAAGCCCACGCCGCAGTTGCCCATGACCACGGTCGTGACCCCGTGCCAGGACGAGGGCGAGGTCACGTCGTCCCAGCAGATCTGCGCGTCGTAATGGGTGTGCGGGTCGACGAAGCCCGGGG
>CAZHBH010000111.1:0-2589 GCA_964530525.1 uncultured Rhabdothermincola sp.
TGGAGGAGGCCGGGGCTCACGCCCCGGCCTCCTTCACGCATCGCCAGACGTTCGCGCTACGACGATGAGCAACATCAATCGACCGACAGAGCAGTAGCGGCCCTGTGCTTCGTGCGAGATGTGTGAAGCAGGGAGACCGGCGTTGGATCTCCACCGGTTTCGCCGGGGTGGGATGATTCGAGGATGAGCGATCGATCGACCCCCAGCCTCTCCATCAACCTCATCAACTTCGAGCAGGATCCGAAGAGCTGGGATCACCTCATCCAACGGGCCAAGGTGGCCGACGAGGTGGGAGTCGATCGGTTGGCGGTGTCCGACCACGTGGTGTTCGGTGAGAACCTCGAGGCCTACGGCAAGCCCGAGCTGGGGGGACGCAAGGGCTCGCGGCAACCCACCGACGCCGACGGCCACTGGCTTGAGCCCGTCGTGCTCCTGTCGATGCTGGCCGGCATCACACGGCGAGCCCGCCTCATGACGTCGATCCTCATCGCATCGTTGCGCCGACCGGTGGTGCTCGCCAAGCAGATGGCCACGCTCGACGTGCTCTCGGGAGGCCGGATCGACATGGGCGTCGGGGTGGGTTGGCAGCGCGAGGAGTACGAGGCGGCCGGCCTGGCCTTCGAGGGGCGTGGCCGATTGCTCGATCGCACGCTCGAGGTCTGCCAGGGAATGTGGACCACGAACCCCACGAGCTTCGTGTCGCCCGAGCTCTCCTTCGAGAACATCCACATGATGCCCAAGCCGACCCAGCCCGGGGGAGTGCCCGTGTGGGTCAGCGGCACCGTGAACCCCAGGGTCGCCAGTCGCCTCGGTCGGTTCGGAAGCGGCTGGATCCCCTGGGGTCCCGCGTCCGACGACCCCGCCGCCGGGATCCGGGAGATGCGGGATGCGGTGGCCGCTGCCGGATACGAGGGGAAGAGCTTCGAAGTGCTCGGTACGTTGCAAGTGGTCACCGACGCGGGGGGATCTCCGGACTTCCCAGCCACCCTGGAGCCGGCCGCCGGCCTCTACGAGGCGGGTGTCACCGACCTGCGCGTCACCGGCAGGCTCCCCACGGATCCCGCCGAGCTCACCGACCACCTCGGGCGCCTCGTGGAAGCCTTCCGCTCCACCGTCGGCCGTTAGCAGCCCAGCGCCGGCAGCAGCGGCTTCAGCCCAGGCGGTAGCGGCGGACGGCGAGCGCGGTCGACACGCCCACGATCGCGATCCACCAGAGGCCGAACTGGACCGCGGATGCGGCAAGGGTCGTGTCGCTCACCGCCATCAGGGCGTCGTTTCCAAGTGCCAGACCGCGGGTGAGGTTTATCGCGGCCGTGACCGGGTTGATGGTTGCGATGGGCTGCATCCAGCCGGGCAGGGCCTCCACTGGGGCGAACGCGGAGCTGGTGAACACCAGGGGAAGCATCGGGATGAACACGGCAGCCTGGACCGCGTCCGGCTCTCTGACTGCCAGGCCCACCCACGCGGAGAAGGTGGTGAGGGCGACCCCCCACAGCACGATGACGACCACCATCCCGACCGCCGGGACGAAGCCGTTCTGGAAGCGGAAGCCGATGAGCAACCCCACCAGCACCAGCAGCACGGCCTGGATTCCGAGCCTGGTGCTGTCGCTGGCCGTCCTGCCCACGAGG
The DNA here is from genome assembly GCA_964530525.1 of uncultured Rhabdothermincola sp. Classification (GTDB taxonomy): domain Bacteria; phylum Actinomycetota; class Acidimicrobiia; order Acidimicrobiales; family Acidimicrobilacustridaceae; genus CAYNQN01. Next base: position 1,632 of record CAZHBH010000111.1, read on the forward strand.
AAGGCCGAGCGCGCGATGGGCAGCGATCGGAGGCGATCGACCATCCCGGTGTGCAGGTCGTTGGCGATCCCGATGCCCGACGTCATCGCCGCGAACGTGACCGACTGGATGAGCACCGCCGGGACCACGAACTCCTTGTACGACACCACGCCGCCGCCCACGGTGGCGATGGCGCCGAAGACGAACACGAACAGCACCAGCTGGAGCACCGGCTGGATCGTGGTGAAGAGGATGAGGCGAGGGTTGCGCGGGATCTTGCGCAGGTTCCGCTGGGCCACCAGAGCGATGTCGGCGATCACCCGCTGAGGGGGGAGCGCGGCTCGCTCCTCGGGCGTCTGGATGGGAAGCGACGGCGCCCCTCCCGGGTCGTCCCCGGCCGCACCGGCTCCCCGAGGCGCCGTGACGTCCGACGAGCTCATGCTCGTGCCACCTCTTCCTGCTCGCCGTTCGCCACCGCGCCCTGGTCGGGCGAGGGCTCGGGTGCCTCGTCGGCGGCGTGGCCGGTGAGGGCGAGGAACACGTCGTCCAGCGACGGGCGACGCAGGGAGATGTCGGCCACGTCGGTGCCGCTGGCGTCCAGGGCGCGCAGGGCTTCGAGCAGGGCCCCCGAGCCCGTGGTCACGGGCACCTGCATGCGCCCCAGGTGGTGGTCGACCACCAGGTCGTCGCCGGTCACCCCGAAGGTGCGGGCCAGCAGCTCCAGCGTGGGCTCGAGGGCGGTTCGGTCGCTCACGGTGAGATCGAGCACGTCGCCGCCCACCCGGGCCTTCAGCTCATCCGCGGTGCCCTCGGCGATCACCTTCCCGCCGTCCACCACGTTGATCCGCTGGGCCAGCCTGTCGGCCTCCTCGAGGTACTGGGTGGTGAGCACGATCGTGGTGCCCTGGTCGCGCAGGTCCGAGATCACGTCCCACAGCTCCAGGCGACTGCGGGGATCGAGCCCGGTGGTGGGCTCGTC
>CAZHBH010000111.1:2599-3630 GCA_964530525.1 uncultured Rhabdothermincola sp.
GCCGGCCAGGTCGAGCCGTCGGCGCATCCCGCCCGAGTAGGTGCGCAGCGAGCGGTTGGCGGCGTCGGTGAGCGAGAAGGCCTCCAGCAGCTGGTCGGAGCGCTCCATGGCCGCCTGCTTGGGGAGCCGGGAGAGCCTCCCCACCAGCACCAGGTTCTCCCGTCCGCTCAGGTCTTCGTCGACGGCGGCGTACTGCCCGGTGAGGCCGATTACCGCCCTCACCAGCTGGGCCTGGGTCACCACGTCGTAGCCCGCCACGGTGGCTCGGCCCTCGTCGGGCTGCAGGAGCGTGGTGAGGATCCTGATCGTGGTGGTCTTGCCCGCTCCGTTGGGGCCGAGGAGTCCGACGACCGTTCCCTCCTCCACCGAGAAGTCGAGGTGATCGAGGGCCGTGAGCGACTTGAAGCGCTTCACCAGGCCTTCGGCGACAACGCCGCCCTTCGTGCCAGCGGACGCTCGAGCGCCCGCCCCCTCTCCGCCACCGGTGATCATCGGGTCGAAAGCTACACCCGCTCGGGGAGGGGCCAGGTCGCTTCCCTGCGGGGGCTGTCGGCAAGGAAGGGGGACGTCTTCCAGGGGCCGGATCGGGCGGCCCAGTTCCCCCTCGGATCGACTGCCGATCCGCCTGAGGGTGGACGGCTTTCGTCCTGCGAGCCCTGGAGGCTGACGGCTCTGGCCTGATCCAGTGCAGGAACGCGGCGCGAAGGTGCTCGTCACAGCCGCAGCGGACCTGTCGGTATGGCATGGGGAGAGAGCCGTACCTGATCCAACAAATTTCTGTGAGGTACTGGCATTTAGACTGGAGGGTAGGTACAGTCTGTCTGTACCGGTTCTGAGGTCCGGAGCCGGGTCTGACATGTGAGGGGTGAACGTGGCGCTGAGCATCGACGATCTCCGTTCGTTCCTTCTTGTGGCCTCTGAGCGTTCGGTCACCCGAGCGGCGCTGAAGGTGGGCGTCTCCCAGCAGTCGGTATCGGAACGGATCCGTCGTCTGGAGCGTCGAGTCGGCGTGAAGCTGTTCTCCCGGACGG
>CAZHBH010000112.1:0-3475 GCA_964530525.1 uncultured Rhabdothermincola sp.
TGTGGAGCGGACGACGGGATTCGAACCCGCGACCCTCACCTTGGCAAGGTGATGCTCTACCAACTGAGCCACGTCCGCGTTGGCCTAGCAGGATAGCAAAAGCACGCCTCGATGAGGTTCGGGCCCGGGCGCGCAACAGCGGAACGACCACCGGTTCACCCGACGGGGGTGTGCTCACTCCTCGCCCACGGCCAGCGCCACCAGCTGCCGGCCACGAGCGCCGAGGTCGAGGCTCCGGGCCTCCACCTTCGCTCGATCGCTCATCTTGCGCAGGGTCTTGCGCAGCACCTCCACCACCTTGCCTTCGCCCAGCTCGTCGGCGAGGGAGTCGAGCTGGGTCTGCAGGAACACCAGGCAGAGCGCGTCCTCGTGAGCCTGCACGGCCACGTCCGGCGCAGCCCGTACGCCCTCCGCGCTCCTGGGGTCCGGCCGTAGGCCCTGCTTGCGGATGATCTGCTGGACCCGCTCGATGGTGACCTTCTCGTAGCCACATCGCTCGAGGATCGTGGCAACCTCACGAGCGTGGCGCTCCTTGGCCTTCGAGCGCCAGCGAAGGTAGCCCGCCCGCCCCGGGGCCTCCTCTGTGCGGGGGTGGACCCAGCGGCGCAGGTGGTGAGCCCGGGCGGCGAGGAGCTGTGCTTCGGTGGCTTCGGGGTGGAGCCGCAGCACCCAATCGGTCATCAGCCGAGCGTGCAGCAGCTCCTTGGGGTGCTCAGAGCCCTCGAAGAAGATGGTGTTGGGATCTTCGGCGTTGGCAGCGTCTATGGAGGCCAACGCTTCGGTCAACCGCTCCAAGCCCTCTCCTGGTAAGGGTCCGTCGACGGCGGAAGCCCGGGAGGCATCTCCCGGTGACCCCACATGCACGTTCAACCCTTGGGTCGCAGGTCCACCCGGAGGACCAGCACCCCGCCGTCCTCCCACGACACCTGGGCGTCGCCGATCATGGCGTAGTCCATGAAGTCGATCTTGGCTGCCTCGAGGAAGCGGTTCCTCTCCTCGCCCGACACCGGGGGGAGCGCTCGGTCCTTCACCGCCTTGGCCCTCTCCTTGAACCGGTCGACCATCGCCTGGGCGTCGAACTGATCAGCCATCGTGTCGGTCCTCCTCTTCTCGCGGCCCTTCCTGGATGTGCCCTCCCGGTGGAGCGTCGTCCGCCGAGCCTTGGCTCTGCAGGTCCTCCAGGGTGACGATGGGTGGCGGTGGCTCCGGCAGCACCGGAGGCTGCTCACCGGTTCGAGGGGGGAAGAGCGGCTTGTCGCCCAGGTCGATGCTGGGACCGTCCTCGTCGGGCCTCGGGGGGAAGAGCAGCGCGCCGTTGCCGGTCGCACCGCCGTTGAGGCCCTGTGACGACGTGGATGCAGGGAAGGGATCGCCCGGGTTCGTGGTCTCGGATGCGTCGGGTGCCGGCACCATCGGACCGAGGGGACCTAGAGGCCCCACTGGAGGCAATGAGGTGGTGGGATCCCCCGCACCGCTCGCTCCGGCTCCCGCGGGGAGCAGGGTGATGTCGGCGAGCGCGTCCAGGGCGGTGCCGTAGGCGGCTGGGCGCGTCCGGCGCCAGTAGAGGTAGGTGAGGCTCCCGATGAGGGCTGCGACCACCACGAGTCCGCCTACCACCATGGCCAGCTTGGCGTCGGACGAGAGCCCACCCCCTCCCCCTCCGGCGTCGACCTCTTCGGTGGGCGGGGCGGGGGGAGGCGCTATCTGCACCGGGGCCACCGTGGTCGTGGTGCTGCTCGACGTGGTGGTGCTGGACGAGGTTGTGGTGCTCGAAGAGGTGGAGGTGGTGGAGCGCTGCGTCGTGGTGGGAGCCGACGTGGTCGACGGAGGCGCCTCGGTGGTGGTGGGGGGAGGTTCCTCGGTGGTCGTCGTCGGGGGCTCGGTGGTGGTGGTCGAGGCCTCTGTGGTGGTGGTCTCCTGGGCACCCACGGGCGACGAACCCACGCCCGGGTCCCCTGGCGCCGCCAACCCGCCGAGCCAGAAGGCCACCAGGCCCACCAGCGCTGCCAGGATGGCGAAGCACGTGTTGATCAGGGGGCGCCTGGTGTGCTGGGCCGACATCAGAACTCACCATACTTGCCCCCAGGGGTGCAGAATCGGGCCCATGACGAACGAAGATCGTGGTGGGGTGCTGCTGGTGGACGACCTCGACGGGGTGCGTCAGCTCACGATGAACCGTCCGGACTCGCGCAACGCGTTCAACCAAGAGCTCTGGCTGGCGATGCGAGACGCCCTGCTGGCGGCGTCGACCGACGACGCCGTGCGATGCGTGGTGATCACCGGAACGTCGCCGGCCTTCACCGCCGGTCAGGACCTGCGCGAGATGGCCGACCTCGAGCTGATGGCCCGAAGGGCCGAGGCCGGCGAGGAGCCCGGCTACCGAGCCTTCATGCCCGTGCTCGAGGGCTTCTCCAAGCCGCTCGTGGCGGCCGTGAACGGCGTGGGCGTGGGCATCGGGCTCACCATGCTGCTCCACTGCGACCTGGTGCTGATGGGCGAGAGCGCACGCCTGAAGGCCCCCTTCGTGAGCCTCGGCGTGACCACCGAGGCATCGGCGAGCCTGCTGCTGCCCCAGCTGGTGGGATGGCAGGAAGCAGCGCACCTGCTGTTCACCGAGCCGTGGATCGACTCGGCCTTGGCGCAGCGCCTGGGGATCGCTTGGAAGGTCGTATCCGACGAGCAGCTGCTCGTCGAGGCCCGGGAGCTTGCCGCCACGATCGCCGCCATGCCACTCAACTCTCTGGTGGCTACGAAGCAGGTGATGCTGGCCGCCCGAGCCGACGCTGTGGTCGCCGCTCGGGCCCGCGAAGAGGCGGTGTTCGAGCGCCTGGTGGGCGACCAGACCAATGCCGCCGCGCTGCAGTCGTTCCTGAGCTAGCCGACGCCCATAGCGAGGCCGAACAGCGTGACCATGGAACCGAACATCGCGAAGAGCCCAGCCATCGTCCACCGGAAGTTCGACTTCATCTCTGCCCGCAGCTCCTTGAACTCGCCGCGCAGACCATCGAGATCGTCCTTGGTGGCGAGGTCGTTGGAGAAGAGGCCCTCGGCAAGTGTCATGGCTGTCTCCTCTCCGTGGCTGGCCTTGAACGACTCGATCATGTTGTGGCGCTGTTCTTGCGTTAACACGAATCTCCCTCTCGTCGAACAGTTCGGGTTGAGGGCCCGGGTGGCCGAGTCGTCACCGATGTCCGAGGGCGACGGAGGGGGCTCGAAGCTCCTGTGTGCTACTTATGACTCTCATCATATCGCAGCTGTCCGATGTGTCAATAGGCCCAGCGTGGTCCTTGTGGACGGATATCGCTCAGGCCTCTCCACCGCCACCCAGGACGCAGGAGGCCGGGGCGTGAGCCCCGGCCTCCTCTCTTCGGGCTCGTAGAGCCCTATTGGTGTGCCTGTTGCTACAGCTCGGTGGGGATAACCGTGGTGTAGCGGTAGAGGAAGGCAGCCATGGCCTGGCGGGTCAGGCTGTCTG
>CAZHBH010000113.1:0-3402 GCA_964530525.1 uncultured Rhabdothermincola sp.
TCAAGCACAAGTGCGCCGACATGCTGCTCGAGGTCGAGTCGGCCAAGTCGGCCGCGTACTACGCGGGGTGGTGCGCCTCGGAGCGCAACGACGAGCTGCCCTCGGTTGCCAGCTTGGCCAAGGCGTACTGCTCCGAGGCCTACTTCCACACCGCAGCCGAGAACAGCCAGATCCACGGGGGCATCGGCTTCACGTGGGAGCACCCGGCTCACCTCTACTTCAAGCGGGCGAAGAGCTCCGAGCTGCTGTTCGGCGATCCCACGTACCACCGTGAGCTGCTCGCCCAGCGAATCGGCATCTGAGTCGGGCGGCGCTCGCCGGCCGTGATCGTCCTCCTGGCTGCCGTCACCGCCGTAGTGGTGGTCGTCATCGGTCTGCTGGCCGTCGGAGCGGTCACCGGCAGGCTCTCCACGGAGGCGCCCAGGACGATCCTCGACCTCGACCAGGCGGTCGTCGACGTGGCCGATCGCCTGCCGCCGGATGCCACTGCCGTCCTCAGCTACGACGATGTGCGCGTCCTCCTCGGTTGGTATGTGGACTACCTGGAGGACAAGGGGGTGGCGTGGGAGAACGACCACGAGCTCGAAGGCCTCCCCTCGGGCCCTGTCGTGGCGGAGGACGACGAGGCGGTCGCCTACGTGCTGGGTCTCGCCACCGACGCTGGGATGGAGGTGGAAGACGTGGCAGTGGCCCAGGTCCTCGAGGCCGCCACCGCCCACCTGGCCGCCATCGGCGCGATCGGGGTGGAGGTCACGTTGGCGGACGATGCGACCCCGCCGGACGACCCGAACGCTGCGCGGGATTGAACCCACCGGAGCCGGTTGGAGCGCTACCATCCACCTCACCAGAGAAAGGAGGTGGTCCACACGATGAGTGACTGTTCTTTCGGGACCCTGGAGGTGGCTGGCCGCTGAGCGGCTCGCTGGACCACTTGGTGGAATCCAACCAGTCCACCGCTGGGTCGGTCGCCGGGACCTAGTCCCGCCCGGTAGCAGAGGGCCGATCCGGTCCCATCTAGCTTCTTTGCTTCGAGGGAGGCCTCCGGGCCTCCCTCGTCGCGCCTGGCCGGAGCGCTTTGCGCGCGCTCTAAGCTCGCCCCATGGCCAGGTTGAGCAGGTTCGAGGATCATCGCTGGGTGGGCGACAAGCGCACGCAGATCGTCTACGACGTCGACTCGCTCGACGGCACCTCCATCCTCGACGAGCTGGTGGAGGCCGAGACCTTCATCTGCTTCGGTCCCGACACGCTCGCAGAGGCCCGCAACCGGGGCTACCGACCGTACCGGGAACCACGATCCCGCGATCACGCACCGAGCGCTCACGGCTGAGTGGAGACCCTCTTCCACAGCGAGGGCCTGGCCATCGCCGGGCACCTGGCACGGCCACGCAGCGCTACGGGGGGATCTCCCAGGGCCGTCCTGCTCTGCCACGGCTTCCCCAGCGTGGCTGGGGGCGGAAGCCTCGCAGCCAGCTCTCTACCCGAGTTGGCCGACCGGATAGCGGCCGAGCTCGGCTGGCTCACGGTTGCCTTCGCCTTCCGGGGCTGCAGTGGTTCCGAGGGCGACTTCGCCCTCGGGGGTTGGCTTGCCGACCTCCGTGCTGCCACCGAGTGGTTGCGCACGCAGCAGGGCGTGGTAGACCTCTGGCTGATCGGCTTCGGCACCGGGGGAGCCCTGGCGATCTGCGCTGCAGCCGACGACCCTGGCATCCGCGGCGTCGCGGCCATGGCCGCACCGGCCGACTTCGACGACTGGGCGAGCCATCCCCGCCGCCTCCTCCAGCACGCTCGCGACGTCGGGATCATCTCCACCGAGCACGGGTTCCCTCCTGCGCCGGATCAGTGGGCTCGTGAGCTGCGTGAGATCCGTGCCATCGAGTGCGCCGAGCGCGTCAGCCCCCGGCCGCTGCTCCTGGTACACGGCTCGGAGGACGAGTTGGTGCCACCCTTCGACGCAAGGGTGCTAGCCGACGCCCACGGCGACGGTGATCTGCGGATCGTGGAGGGGGCGGGCCACCAACTACGCCACGATCCCAGGGCGGTCGCGGTGCTCTTCGGCTGGCTCGAACGCCAGCGCAGCAGGTCGGTGCAGCGCTAGGTCAGTCGGCCTTGCTCTTGCCCTTTGCCTTCTGCGCCTTCTTGAACTCGCGAACCTTCAACAGGGCCTCGGGGCTGTCCACGTCTGCCACCGAGCGGGGTGTCGAGTCGGAGAAGGGTGCGGCGGCTTCCTTCCAGCCCTTCGGCTTGATGCCGAACCGCTTGGCGAGGATGGCGAGGAAGATCCTGGCCTTCTCCTTGCCGTAGCCGGGAAGCTCCTGGAGCCGATCGAGCAGGTCCTGCGCATCGCTGGCCTCATCCCAGATGCGGCTCGCATCGCCGCCGTAGCGCTCGGTCACGATCTGGCAGAGCTGGTGGGTCCGCTTGGCCATCGAACCCGGGTAACGGTGCATCGCCGGCTTGGCCCGGAAGATCTCCTCGACCGCATCGGGGTCCATCGCTGCGATGGCCCCCGCGTCGAGCGGGTTGCCCAGACGGTCCCGGAGCGTGAGGGGCCCCCGGAAGGCCCACTCCATGGGTACCTGCTGGTCGAGGAGCATCCCGATGAGCAGAGCGAGGGGGTCGCTCACCAGGAGTTGGTCGGCTTCCGCGTCGCCGGTGATCGGAAGTGAGGGTGAGGGGGTCGCCATGACCCCATTGTGGCCGAACGGCGATCCTCACCGGACCGGCGTGCGTGCCGGTCGGATCAGCGGGTCCTGGGGTCGTCCACGTCGGGGTCGATGTCGTGGCGCTTGATGGCATCCGCCACCGAGCTCAGCTCCACCTGGCCGTCGGCTGCGAGCGCGCCGAGGGTGGCGACCGCCACGTGCGCGGCGTCCGTCTCGAAGAAGCGCCTCAGCTCTTCGCGGGTGTCGCTGCGGCCGAAGCCGTCCGTCCCGAGCACCTCGAAGGTCCTCCCCTCGGGTACGAACCTCGCGATCTGGTCGGGAACCATCTTCATGAAGTCGGTGACCGCCACGATCGGTCCGACGGCCTCTGCGAGACGGGTCGTCACGAAGGGGGTCCTGGGCTCGTCGAGGGGGTGGAGCCGGTTCCATCGCTCCACGCTCAAGGCCTCCTCGCGCAGGCGCTTGTAGGAGGTGGCCGACCACAGCTCCACCCCTATGCCGTGGTGCTCGGCGAGGTCCTGCTGGGCTGCACGGGCTGCCCCCTGGGCGGTACCTGAGAACAGGATCGTGGCCTTGGGATCCAGACCCTCGGGAGCCGGGGCGAACTTGTAGATGCCATCGCAGATGTCTTGCTCGGTGACCCCCTCAGGGCGCGGTGGCATCGGGTAGTTCTCGTTGTAGAGGGTGAGGTAGTAGAAGACGTTCTCGGGCTCGGGGCCGTACATGTGGTGCAAGCCGT
>CAZHBH010000114.1:0-1549 GCA_964530525.1 uncultured Rhabdothermincola sp.
CCTCGGTCTTGCGATCGATGACGCCGTTCAAGCGCCGGCAGAGCGCGGCGCACGCCGCGCCGTCGGCGCACTTGCCGAGCACGGCGGCCGTTTGCTCGAACGTGGCCGTCGCTTCCTCGTAGTGATGGGTGCGGGAGAGTCGCATGGCGCCCAGCATTCTAAACGTAGCGCAGGAGCCTCGAACCGCTATACTCGACCGCTTGCAGTTCACACACGAACTTCGATGTAGGGGATCGTCATGACTACTTCGCACACCGTTCGCGCCGTGCTCGCCGCTTGCTCTTTCGCCCTCACCTTGGGCGCCCTCGCCGCTCCCGCGCCGTGACGTGGAGACCTTCCTGCAGGTGAAGCCCGAGGGCGTCGAGGCGACCCCCAAGCGCGGCAAGCCCAGGCTGGAGTACGAGACCGGCGAGACGGTGCGGGTTCGCGAGGGTCCGTTCGCGGACTTCTCGGGCGAGATCGTGGAGATCAACGAGGACCAGCTCAAGGTGAAGGTCCTCGTGAACATCTTCGGGCGGGAGACCCCGGTGGAGCTGGAGTTCTCCCAGGTGGCGAAGCTCTAGCAGCACGCCCGGCCCGCCAGGACAGCGCCGAGAGCGGCGCGGAGCGAGGAGTAGCACTTACAGATGGCACCGAAGAAGAAGGTCACGGCGATCGTGAAGATCCAGATCCCCGCGGGCGGCGCCACGCCGGCGCCCCCTGTGGGCACGGCGCTCGGCCCGCACGGCGTGGCCATCATGGACTTCTGCAAGGAGTACAACGCCAAGACCGAGGGCCAGCGGGGCACCATCGTCCCCGTCGAGATCACCATCTACGAGGACCGCTCGTTCAGCTTCGTGCTGAAGACGCCCCCCACCTCCACGCTCCTGAGGGAGGCCGCGGGCGTCGAGAAGGGTTCGGTCGATCCCGGCAAGCAGAAGCTGGGCTCCATCACCGACGCCCAGGTGGCCGAGATCGCCCAGATCAAGCTCCCCGACCTGAACGCCAACGACCTGGAGGCAGCCAAGCTGCAGGTCGCGGGCACCGCACGTTCCATGGGTATCGAGGTCTCCTGACATGACAGTCCACGGCAAGAAGTACACGGACGCCGCCAAGCGGTTCGACCGCCAGCACCTCCACAGCTCCGCCGAGGCGGTGGACCTGGTCAAGGGCCTGGCCTCGGCAGGCTTCGACGAGACGGTCGAGCTCGCCGTGCGGCTGGGGGTCGACCCCCGCAAGGCAGACCAGATGATCAGGGGAACGGTCGCCCTGCCCTCGGGGACCGGCAAGGACGTGCGCGTGGCGGTGTTCGCCACGGGCGAGGCAGCTGCAGAGGCTCGTGCTGCAGGCGCCGACGTCGTCGGTGCCGACGACCTCGTGGCCAAGGTGGAGGCCGGCGAGCTGGACTTCGACGTAGCCATCGCCACCCCCGACCTCATGGGCCAGGTGGGCAAGCTCGGCCGCGTGCTGGGCCCCCGGGGCCTCATGCCCAACCCCAAGACGGGCACCGTCACCACCGACGTGGGCAAGGCGGTCACCGACTTCAAGGGCGGCAAGGTGGAGTACCGCA
>CAZHBH010000114.1:1559-3300 GCA_964530525.1 uncultured Rhabdothermincola sp.
GTCCACGTCCAGATCGGCAAGGTGGGCTTCTCCGCCGAGGCGATCGGGGCCAACCTCCAGGCTGTCCTGGAGGAGCTGGAGCGTGCCAAGCCGGCGGCTGCGAAGGGCAGGTACTTCCGCAGCATCACGATGAGCTCCACCATGGGTCCAGGGGTGAAGATCGACCCGGGTCGCATGTACGAGCTGGCGACGGCGGCAGCTTGATCCACCGGCATCCCCGACCGGAGCCGGCGACTCGACCGGTGTCCGGCTGGCTCAGGGGGAGCCCCGACCGCTAACGTTCGCACACCGAGCGACCAGTACAGACAAGTCCGAAGACATCAGGTGCGCCCGGAGCGCCTAAGGGGCTCGTTCGAGAGCCCGCCCGACGAGGAGGAGCGAGATGGAGAACCCCCGGCCGGAGAAGGTCGCGGTGGTGGACGAGGTGCGTGAGCGCCTTTCCAGCAGCGAAGCTGCGCTGCTGACCGAGTACCGCGGCATCAACGTGGGAGACATGCAGGCCTTGAGGCGCTCGTTGCGCGAGGCCGGCGGCGACTACAAGATCTACAAGAACACCCTGGTCCGCTTCGCTGCCAAGTCGCTGGGCCTCGAGATCGACGACCTGCTCACCGGGCCCACGGCCATCGCCTTCGTGCCCTCGGAGGGCCCTGGCGACCCGGTCTCCGTGGCAAAGGCGCTCCGCGACTTCGCCAAGGGGAACCCGAACCTCGTGGTGAAGGGCGGGTTGCTCGGCACCAAGCTCCTGAGCGACGCCGACGCCAAGGCACTCGCCGACATCGCGCCTCGCGAGGAGCTGCTCGCCCGCCTTGCGGGTTTGATGGCCGCTCCGATGCAGAGCTTCGCCAGCCTGCTCCAGGCGGCGCCCCAGAACCTCGCCTACGCCCTGTCCGCATTGATCGAAGAGAAGAAGCAAGAGGAGAGCTGAGATGGCCACCAAGGAAGAAGTGCTCGACGCCATAGCCGGCATGACCGTGCTGGAGCTGAGCGAGCTGCTCAAGGACTTCGAGGAGCGCTTCGGCGTGACCGCGGCCGCTCCGGTCGCGGTGGCCGCCGCCCCGGCTGGCGGTGGTGGCGGCGGCGGAGACGCCGCTGCCGAGGAGAAGACCGAGTTCACGGTCGTCCTCACCTCTGCCGGCGACAAGAAGATCCAGGTCATCAAGGAGGTCCGCAGCCTCACCAGCCTCGGTCTCAAGGAGGCCAAGGACCTCGTGGACAACGCTCCCAAGCCACTTCTGGAGAACGTGTCCAAAGAGGATGCCGACAAGGCCAAGGAGGCCATCGAGGCCGCCGGCGGCACCGTGGAGCTCCAGTAAACCCTTGACCTGGCGGGGAGCCCGCCTTACCCTTCGGGGCCACCCGCAAGGGTGCCGCCGCAGGTGGCAGGGCGGCTCCCAGCCGGTCTGGCGCTCCGCGTCCGGAGTTGCCATCGGGCATGAGCGCGCCTAGGCTTGTTCTTCGCCGTGCTCGCCCGTCTGTCTTTGTCGACCTCGTTCTGCCGTCCCGTCGCGCCCGGGCAGCAGGGCAGCTCTTACCTATGACCGACGCTCGATTGAGGAGCCATCCTTGCCTGCTCGTTCTGGCACCCGGGACCGCTATTCCTTCGCGAACCTCGACGAGGTCCTCGAGCTCCCAGACCTGATAGCCATCCAGAGGGAGTCGTTCGACTGGTTCTTGAACCAGGGACTGACCGACACCTTCCGGGACATCAGTCCGATCCGGGACTTCACCGAGACCCTCCAGC
>CAZHBH010000115.1:0-3229 GCA_964530525.1 uncultured Rhabdothermincola sp.
GCTCGACGCCGGTGATCCCGCTGGGCACGCAGATGACGATCCGCGGCCGGGCGAACCGGGACCGCTTGTGCACCTTGTGGATGAAGTAGCGCAGCATCCGCTCCGTGGTGTCGGCGTCGCTGATGACGCCGTCCTTCAGCGGCCGGATCGCCGTGATGTTGCCGGGCGTGCGCCCGATCATCCGCTTGGCCTCCAACCCGACCGCGACGAGACGCCCGGAGGTCTCGTCGACGGCGACGACGCTCGGCTCGTCGAGGACGATGCCGCGCCCACGCACGTAGACGAGCGTGTTGGCCGTGCCGAGGTCGACGGCCATGTCTCGGCCGACGATGGAGGACAGCGATGACAGCGCTCTAGCGGCCATGTGGTCTTTCGGCCTTCCGCGGCGATCGACGGACGAGTTGCCTGAGAACCCTCACCGTGAAGGAAAGGATCAGCAAATCCTATCGGCTCGCCATGAGACCGCAATCAGCAGCACTTCTCAGCCCTGATGCTGCGATCCCGACGCTCCCGGCCAGCCTCAGAGCTTCGGGAACCACAGAGCGATCTCACGCTCAGCGGACTCTGCCGAATCGGAGCCGTGGATGAGGTTCTCGGTCAGCTCTATGCCGAGGTCTCCGCGGATCGTGCCAGGCGCGGCGTCGCGCGGGTTCGTGGAACCCATCATCGTGCGAACCACCTTCCAGGTCTCCTCAGGTCCCTCCACGACGAGCGGGACCGACGGCGAACGGGTGATGAAGGCGACCAGCTCGCCGAAGAAGGGCTTGCTCTCGTGCTCGGCGTAGTGCGCAGATGCGAGAGCCTCGTCGACCTGGCGCAGGTCCATCCCCACGATGCGCAGGTTCCGGCGCTCCAGTCGGGAGATGATCTCTCCCACGAGCCCGCGCTCGACAGCGTCGGGCTTGCAGATGACAAGTGTGCGATCCATGGGCGGCAGGCTAGGGCCGGGGAGCGCAGGCAACGAATCGACGGGGGTACGTGGTCATCTCCCACCACCGTCGGGTGCGCCCAGCTGGGCCCAGCGCGACACCGCCTTGCGTGCGGGTTCCACCAGGTAGAGCGATCCCACGACCAACACGACGTCGTCGGAGGTGGCGACCGCCAGGGCGCGCTCGACGGCAGCTCCCGGATCGCTGACCACCTCGGCCCTGGTGCCGAGCGCTCCCACTGCCCGTGCGACCTCTGCGGGGTCCACCGCTCGCGGTGAGTCCGGGGCGCAGGCCACCACCAGCTCGGCGTTGCGTACCTCGAGCGCGTCGAGGATCTCTTCGAGGTCTCGGCCAGACCCCTGGAGGAAGCCGGCTACCAGGATCGTCCGGCCGGCCACGTCGAAGCTCTCGGCGAGGGTGCTTGCCGCGGCGGCCACGCCGTTCGCGTTGTGCCCGCCGTCGACCACGACCAACGGCGCCCGGCCGAGCACCTCGAAGCGTCCCGGGACCTCCACGCCGGCCAGCCCGTCACGCACCACGGCGGCGTCGAGCGCCCGGCCGAAGAACGCCTCCACGGCCATGATCGCGGTGGTGGCGTTGTCGAGCTGGTGCGCACCGTGGAGGGGCAGGAACAGGTCCTCGAGCCACGACTCGCAGCCACGGTGGTCGAAGACCTGTCCTCCCACGGCATCGCGTGCGTGTGCGACGTCGAAGTCCTCCCCTCGCACGAAGATCACCGCCGGCTCCTCCGCTTCGAGCAGTGCGCGCGCCTCGGAGCCAGGCTCGCCCAGATCGGGGGCTCCGAGCACGAGCGCGGAGCCGGCCCGCACTATCCCAGCCTTCTCGTGCAGGATCGCCTGCCTCCAGCCGGGCGCCCTGTCGGTGTGGTCGCTGCCCACGTTGGTGATCACCGACACCCCGGCGTCCAGCACGTTGGTGGCGTCGAAGCGGCCGAGCATCCCCACCTCGGCCACGATGACGTCCACTGCGACCTCGGCGAACCAGGTGAACGCCGCCGCCGTGAGGAGCTCGAAGTACGACAACCGCAGGCCCGACATCTCCACCAGCGGCTGCAGCTCGCCCATGAGGCCCGCGAAGGACTCGTCGGATATGGGCTCGAGGTCCCAGGCGAGCCGCTCGTTCACCTTGGCAAGGTGGGGGCTCGTGTACGTGCCGACGCTCAGGCCGTGCTCGCGCAGGAGCGCCGAGGCGATCCGGCACACCGACCCCTTGCCGTTGGTGCCCGTCACGTGGATCGACGGATAGGAGCGCTGAGGATCGCCCAGCAGGCCGAGCAGGCTGATGACGGGTTCGAGCGAGAGGCCACGGGTGTGGCCGGCGCCCACGACCTCCTGGTTGACGTGGCCGTCGAGGTAGGCGACGGCCTCGGAGTAGTCCAAACGGCTAGGAGGCTGCGCGGCGGGGCCGCTGGGCACGCTCGGATCGGGGGACGAGCGTGGGGTTCACCTTGTCGAGCACCGTCTCGGCGTCGACCACGACCTTGCCGACGTTCGTCTCGCTGGGGAGCTCGTACATGACGTTGAGCAGCACCTCTTCGAGGATGGCGCGAAGGCCGCGAGCGCCCGTCCCCCGCAGCAGGCCCTGGTCGGCGATCGCTGCCAGCGCGTCGTCCGTGAGCTCCAGCTCCACCTCTTCCAGCTCGAAGAACTTGCGGTACTGCTTGACGAGGGCGTTGCGGGGCTCCACGAGGATCTGGATGAGCGCCTCGCGGTCGAGGTTGCTGACGGCACCTATGACCGGGAGCCTGCCGATGAACTCGGGGATGAGGCCGAACTTGAGCAGGTCCTCGGGGAGCACGGCCGAGTAGAGCTCGCTCGTGTCGTGCCGCTCGCTGGAGCGGATCTCCGCAGCGAAGCCCACGCCCTTGCGACCCATCCTGTCCTCGATGATGCGGTCGAGCCCGGCGAAGGCCCCTCCGCATATGAACAGGACGTTCGTCGTGTCTATCTGGATGAACTCCTGGTGTGGGTGCTTGCGACCCCCCTGCGGCGGGACAGAGGCCGTCGTGCCCTCGAGGATCTTCAGGAGCGCCTGCTGCACGCCCTCGCCGGATACGTCGCGGGTGATCGAGGGGTTCTCGCTCTTGCGGGCGATCTTGTCGATCTCGTCGATGTAGATGATCCCGGTCTCGGCCTTCTTGACGTCGTAGTCGGCGGCCTGGATCAGCTTCAGCAGGATGTTCTCGACGTCCTCGCCGACGTAGCCGGCCTCGGTGAGGGTCGTGGCGTCGGCCATGGTGAACGGCACGTTCAGCAGGCGCGCGAGGGTCTCGGCCAGCA
>CAZHBH010000116.1:0-3183 GCA_964530525.1 uncultured Rhabdothermincola sp.
GCAGGGTGACGTTCTCCTGGATCTTGTCCATCGGCACGTGCCCGGGCCCCTCGATCATCACCTGCACGCCGTGGCGCCACGCGATCTCGGTCAGCTCGCCCAGCGTGGCCAGCTCGCTCAGCTGCGCCTCGTCGTTGGCATCCGCGATGGACCCGGGTCGAAGTCCGTCGCCCAGCGAGAACGCCACGTCGTAGGCGGCGAAGACCTCGCACAGCTCCTCGAAGCGCTCGTAGAGGAAGTTCTCCACGTGGTGGGCCAGGCACCAGGCGGCCATTATGGCTCCGCCACGGCTCACGATGCCGGTGACCCTCGCGGCGGTGAGGGGCACGTAGCGCAGGAGGACCCCGGCGTGGATCGTCATGTAGTCCACGCCCTGCTCGGCCTGCTCGACCACGGTGTCGCGGAACAGCTCGAAGGTGAGCTCTTCGGGTCGCCCGTACACCTTCTCGAGGGCCTGGTAGATGGGGACGGTTCCTATGGGGACCGGGCTGTTGCGCAGGATCCACTCCCGGGTGGTGTGGATGTCCGAACCCGTCGACAGGTCCATGACCGTGTCGGCCCCCCAGCGGGTTGCCCAGTTGAGCTTGTCGACCTCCTCGGCGATCGAAGACGTGACGGCAGAGTTGCCGATGTTGGCGTTCACCTTGGTGAGGAACCTCCGCCCGATGATCATCGGCTCGGACTCGGGGTGGTTCACGTTCGCGGGGATGATGGCGCGCCCGCGGGCCACCTCGGAGCGGACCAGCTCGGGGTCCACGCCTTCGCGGATGGCGACGAACTCCATCTCTTCGGTGACCTCCCCGCGCCGGGCGTAGTGCAGCTGGGTGACGGGGGCACCGGTCGATCGAAGGGGGCGCCGAGCGAGGGAGCTGCGGGGTCCTGTCGGCACCACACCCCTCCGCTGCGCAGAGCGACCGTCATCGCGAGCGATTGCGGGCCGCCCGTCGACCTCCACGACGTCGCCACGGCCCACGATCCAGCTCCGGCGAAGGGGGTCGAGGCCGATCTCGGGATCCACGGCGCGCCCGGGTTCACCCGCCGGCCCACTCGTGTCGTACAGGCGAACGGGAGCGTTCGGCACGGTCGCACCGTCGTCTCGGGCGGGACCAGCTGCGGGGGAGTCGCTCAGGCTCACCTCCACGAACGGCACCTGGACGTCGTAGCGCGAACCCCTCACGTATATCTTGCGCCGGGCTGGGTCACCCATGTTTCTCCCTTCGCTGGCATTACCCAGATCAGGTAGGCGGTCGACGCCAGGAAGCGCCCTCTCAGCCCGGTGCAGCGCCGAGCTCCCGCGGTTTCTATGTGGACGTGGCCAGCCTAGGCCCGCCGAAGCGTCAGGTGGCTACGGCTTCGCCGTTCAGGACCTTGTACGCGTAGGCCAGCGCGATCGAGGTGACCCCGATGGCGAGCCCGCAGGTGATCAGGTTCAAGACGATCACCACGATGGCGAACACGAGCACGGCGCTGGCGTTGTTCTTGGTGATCTCGAAGCTCGCCTTGATCGCGTCGACCGGCGGCGTACCGCGGTCGATCACGTAGTAGCCCCAGAAGAGGGTGAAGAACGCCACCACCAAGAAGCCCACGCAGCACACGAGGAACCCGACGAACGAGAGGAGGCCGACGATGATCGCACCCACGATGTACGGCCCGATGTTCTCGGTGGAGAACAGCATGCTCGCCTCGGGTGCCTGACCCCGCGTGACGGCAAGAGCCGCCCGGATGAGGCCCGCCTGGAGGAGCAGGGTGATGAAGAAGCCCAGCGCCATCAGCACGGCAGAGACGATGAAGGAGAACGCGCCGTTGTCGACGTTCCCCTGGAGGAACGTCCTGGCGATCTGGAAGACGATCTGCACCGCGAAGATCACCAGGACGATGATGATGATCTGCCCGATGTACTGGACGAACTTGTTCCAGCCGTAGCTGAGCGCCGCGCCGGTGTCGAGCGCGGAGACGCCGCCACCGCCGGGCGTCGGGCTCGCTCCAGGCGCTTGCTCAGGTGGGTACCACTTGCCATCGGACGCCTGCCACCAGCCTGGCCCCTGCGGTGTGTCGCTCACGATGCCTTCCTCCAGACGAGCTGATGCCGCCCATGGTGAGCGGTCGCCGCGCACCTTAGCCAAGCTTCGGGGGCTAGGGAAGTGTTCGGAATACCATCTCTAACCGTGGGCGACGTGGTGACGGTGGTGGTGGTGCACTGGAACCAAGCCACGCGCTGCTACGAGACGGTCCAGCGCTTCGCCGATCAGGACGTCGCGACGAGGACCATCGTGGTCGACAACGGGTCGACCGCAGCGGAGCTGCACAGGTTGCGCGCCTCGCTCGCGGACGTCCCCGAGGTCGAGCTCGTCGAGCTCGGGGCCAACACCGGCTTCGGGCCGGCGGCGAACACCGGCCTGCGTCGTTGGCTGGCCGGGGGGCTCGGCGAGTGGGCCGCGGTGGCACCGCACGATGCCCGTCCAGCGCCCCGGGCACTGGCGCAGCTGGTGGAGCTGGCGTCGTCCAGGCCGCGCGCAGGGCTCGCCTGCGCCGACGTGGGAGACGGATGCGTACCGGTCGTCGATCCGTACTTCGGCGGGATGGCGGTTCCGGCTGCGGACGTCTCGCCGGGTTGGATCGACGTCGACTACCCGCACGGAACGCTGATGCTCGCGAGGAGGAGCTGCCTCGAGGAGGTCGGCCTCTTCGACGAGCGCTACTTCGCCTACTGCGAGGAGGCAGACCTCGGGATCAGGGCACGCGAGGCGGGCTGGGAGGTGGGGCTCGCGAGGGGAGTGATGGTCACGAACCCAACGATGCGTTCGGGCAGCCCTGCCGTCGACTACCTGATGCACCGCAACACCCTGCTGCTGGTGCGGGAGCACTCCGGTCGCTACAACGCGGCCGTCCGCACCGTGATCGCTGCGTACCAGCTGGCCAGGGGCCTCGTGCGGCCTCCGCCTAGGGCCTTCCTCTTCTCCGCGACCGGCCGGGCTCGGGGTCTCGCAGACCACCTCCTGGGGCGCTACGGGCCCCCGCCGGAAGCCCTCCTGGCGCAGGCCTCGGTGGGTGGGGAGGTTGACCCAACGAACGTTTGATGGAATACTGGTGGCGTGACGAGCACCATCGATCGAGCCACCGACCAGCCCCAGATAGACATCCTCGACGGGCGCCTCTACGACGACCCGTGGGAGACGTACCGAT
>CAZHBH010000117.1:0-3169 GCA_964530525.1 uncultured Rhabdothermincola sp.
GCTGCTCCAGTTGGTGCCGACGTCGCGCTTGACGGAGCGGATGGAGCGATCGGGGTTGGTGATGGCCTGGCGCTTGGCCACCTCTCCCACGAGCACCTCGCCGTCCTTGGAGAAGGCGACGACCGATGGGGTGGTGCGCGACCCCTCGGCGTTGGGGATCACGACGGGGTCGCCGCCCTCCAGGACGGAGACCACCGAGTTGGTGGTTCCGAGGTCGATTCCTACGGCTTTCGCCATGTGCTGCTTCTCCTAGGTCTTCGTCGATCGGGGTGATCTTGGTGGTTCGGGGGGTCGTCGCTTGCAGTCGTCGTCGGTTGTCGTTCGGTCCTGGCATCGAGTGCATCGCAGATCGTGCGGTCCACCCGAGCATAAAAGTTGAGTCGTGGACTATCAACTTGTTCGGGTGCCCGGTTCTTCCCGCTGAGCAGGGATTTCTCGAGCACCTCCCAGACACGCCCCGAGGATGCCCGTGGCGGGTCGTGGCACGTAAGGTCGGTGGCCATGTCCGCCACACTTGTGCTGGTCCGCCACGGCCAGAGCGTCTGGAACCAGGCAAACCTCTTCACCGGATGGGAGGACGCCGACCTGTCCGAGCTGGGCAGGCAGGAGGCGGCCCAGGCCGGGCGGGACCTGGCTGAGGCCGGCATCGCCCCCACGGTCGTCCACACCTCTCTCCAGACCCGAGCGATCCGCACGGCGTACATCGCCCTCGACGAGATCGGTCGCCTCTGGCTCCCCGTGCGCCGGTCCTGGCGGCTGAACGAGCGCCACTACGGGGCGTTGCAGGGTCAGGACAAGAAGGCCGCCGCGGCCGAGCACGGCTTGGAGCAGGTGAAGATCTGGCGGCGCTCCTACGACGTGCCCCCGCCCGCCCTCTCCCCGGACGACCCTCGCCATCCCTCGAACGACCCTCGCTACGCGGGGCTGCCGCCCGAGGTCCTCCCCTCGGCGGAGTGCCTAAAAGACGTGCTCGTGCGGATGCTGCCCTGGTGGCAGGACGCCATCGCCGCCGATCTAGCCGCGGGTGAGGTGGTGCTCGTGGCCGCCCACGGCAACAGCCTCCGTGCCCTGGTGAAGCACCTCGACGGCATCGCCGACGACGAGATCTCCGGCGTGGAGATCCCCACCGGGCGACCGATCCTCTACGACCTCGACGACGAGCTGCGGCCAGTCGATCGCAAGCCCCTCCTGGACCGGATCGTGGGCGACGTGGCTGCAGCCAGGGAAGCCGCCGAGGCCGTGGCGCGCCAAGCAGGCTGAGCTGGTGTCATCGGACACCTTCCCAAGCGAGCCGGGGTAGCAGATCGTAAGCTTCCGGCATGGCGATCCCGGACCACCTGGCAAACATCAACCTCTTCTCCGCTTGCTCCAAGCGTGACCTCCAGCGAATCGCTCGTGCGTCCGACGAGGTCTCCGTGGAGGCAGGTCGCGTCCTGGTGGAGCAGGGCCAGATGGGCCGTGAGGCCTTCGTGATCCTCGAGGGCAAGGCGAACGTGAAGCGCAACGGGCGCAAGGTCACGACCCTCGGCCCCGGCGACCAGTTCGGCGAGCTGGCCCTGCTCGACGGCGGCCCACGGACCGCCACGGTCGAAGCGGCCACCCCCATGCGCGTCCTGGTGCTGACCCAGCGTGGGCTCGTGTCGGTCCTAGAAGCCGTGCCCGGCCTCTCGCGCAAGGTGATGGCGAGCCTCGCCGGGCGCATCCGCGAGCTCGATCAGAAGGCGTACGGCTGACGCTCCCACGCACGAGGGCCTCCTCCTCGCGCTCACCCGCCCGGAGCCGCCTCGGACGCCCGGAGTGGGTCGCACCTGTAAGGCGATGTAACTTCGTCCCCTGATGAGCGCGGCCACGGACCAGAAGACCGACACCCAAGTCGACGAAGAGCCCGACAAGTCCTGGAGGCTGTCCAAGGGACAGGCCGCCGTGATCATCCTCGGCGTGGCGATCGCGGTCGTAACGGTCGCCTCGGGCATCGCGAGCGCGGTGTTCGACCAGCACGACGACTCCACGGTCACCAGGGTGGTGTTCGGAGGGATCCCCTCGGTCATCAAGACCGCCTTCTACATCGTCATCCCGACCGCCCTGCTCTACGGAGCGATCGTCTTCTCCCTGCGAGCCCGCAACTGGGAGCGGGGGCGGCCCGACAACCGGGCGACCACGGTCCGCAACGTCGGGCGACGCCTGCGCGACTTCCGAGCTGGCGTCTACATGCAGACGCTCCTGCGCGACCCCGCCGCAGGGATCATGCACTCCCTCATCTACTTCAGCTTCTTGGTGCTTCTGGCGGTCACCACGGTCCTGGAGATCAACCACCAGGTCCCCGAGTCGTGGAAGTTCCTGAACGGCCGGGTCTACGAGGGCTACTCGTTCGTGGGGGACCTGGCCGGGCTCGCCATGGTGGTGGGCGTCGTGTGGGCGCTCCTGCGGCGCTACGTCCAGCGGCCCTACCGCATCCGCATCAAGTCCAAGCCCGAGCACGCCGTGATCCTGCTGGTGCTTCTGGCTCTGCCGGTGACCGGCTTCGTCGCCGAGGGTTACCGCATCGCCCTCGACGGCTCACCCTCGTTCGAGCAGTGGGCCTTCGTCGGGTGGCTGGTCGCCGGCCTGGTCGACGGCACCTCGCACATCGCCGGCTGGTACCAGTTCTGGTGGATCACCCACGTGCTCACGTTCGTCGCCTTCCTGGCGATCCTGCCCGTCACGATGCTGCGGCACATGTTCACCTCCCCGCTGAACATGTACCTGCGCGACAGGGACCGGCCCAAGGGCGCGATGAAGCCCATGCCCAACCTCATGGAGACCGAGCTCGAGACCTTCGGGGCGGCCACCGTGGAGGACTTCACCTGGAAGCAGCTGCTCGACACCGACGCCTGCACCATGTGCGGGCGCTGCACCAGCGTGTGCCCGGCCCACGCCACCGGCAAGCCCCTGGACCCCCGCGAGATCGTCCTCAAGACGGGCGAGGTCATGGCTGCCACCGGCACCCCGGTGGTGTCGCCCCCCATCGGCACCGACCCGGAGATCAAGATCGGGGCGAGCTCGCTGTTCGAGCGCATCACCTCCGAGGAGGTCTGGGCGTGCACGTCGTGCAAGGCCTGCGACGAGATCTGCCCCGTCAACATCGAGATCCTCGACAAGATCCTCGACATGCGGCGCTACCTGTCGCTCA
>CAZHBH010000118.1:0-3130 GCA_964530525.1 uncultured Rhabdothermincola sp.
GGGCAGGTCTGTGATCAAGTCAGAGCCGTCGATCGATGAGATGGCGGCGATAGCAGCAGCGCTCGCACTGCTCGACGGCGAGGCCGCCGCAGCGGCGGCCCCCGGGCCCGCCACGGGGGGCGAGCAATGGCGCTTCTCCGGTCGCTGGTGGAGTCGTCCGGCCGTGCTGAGGCGGGAGCGCCCCCACCGCTTGTCCTAGATCTCGACGCTCGCCGATCCAGCGGTGTATCCCGCCTCGGATCCCGCCTCCTCCCACCAGCAGGCCAGCCCGATGAGGCCGGGTCCCACGTGGGCTGCCATCGCAGGACCGAACCCCCCGACCACCTCCGGCTCGGGAGCGCCGTGGCTCGCCAGCGCCTGGGCAAGCTCGCCCAGCTCCTCGTCTGCCATGGCGTGAGCGATCGCCAGGTGGGACGAGGCGTGCGGCGCCGGCCGGCTGGAGTCCCAGCGGCGCACCAGGCGCTCCACGACTGCGGACTGGCTGAGCGCCGGCCTCAGGGGGTGGATCCCGCCGCCGGGCCGCAGCTCGAACAGCGGTCGCAGACCCAGCTGGCGTCCCGCCCAGCCCGCGGCGAGGGGAACGCGCCCGCTCCGGGCCAGGCGGTCCATCGACCTCACCCCGGCGGCCAGCCTCACCCCGTCGGCGGCCCTGCGGGCGGCGCCCACCACATCTCGCAGCCCGGCTCCGGAGGCCGCGGCCCGTGCCGCAGCGAGGACCACCAGGCCGAACGCGGCCGCGGCCGTGCCCGAGTCGACCACCTCCACCGATGGTCGCTGCGGGACAGCGTCGATCGACGACTCCTGCTCCGGCCCCACCATCGCCCCTACGGCGCCCGCCGGTGAGCGACCGGCCTGGGCCGCCGCCAGGCAGGCCGCCCTGTGCGTTCCGCTGAGAGAGGAGGCGACCGTGAGCACCGCCACGTCGTAGCCCTGCTCCATGCGTGAGTCGATGATGGCGTGGAGCTCCCCGGGTGTCGGGCCCGAAGTCGTCGCGTGCTCCGCCGCCATGACGTCGACCAGCGCCACGGTGCCGTCGCGCACGGAGCGCCCGTCGAGGTGCAGCCACAGGGGAGCGATGGAGATGCCCCAGCGCTCGGCCAGCTCGGGCGGGATCGATGCCGAGCTGTCGGCAACGACGGCCACCGGCCGATCCGAACGAGCCGATCCCGGTCCCCTCATGTAGGTCGTGCTCGATCGTCGGGAGGGGAGACCTCGGTCGGTCGAGGGGTCACGGCGACGAGCGGTCGTCGCAGTCGAACAGCAGCCGGTCGCGGTAGAGGCGCCACGATCGCTCGTCGGGACGGCTGTTGCCGGCCAGGCGCTTCACGATCATGGGGACGGCCACCGCCAGTCCGGCCAGTGCGGCGGTGGCACCAAGGAGAAGGCCGAGGACCGGCACGAGCGATGCCTCGGCGAGGAAGCCGCCCAGTCCTCCCTCGTCGAACAGCCTTCCCAGCGCCACGCCCGCCAGCAGCATCAACGCTCCCGGCCAGGCCAGCACCAGCAGAGCTCCCATCGCCGGGGAGACGCCCCTGCCGCCGGCGCCCCTCAGGAAGGGCGACCAGTCGTGGCCGACCACCGCGAGGCCCCCGGCCAGCGCTCCGAGCACCGGCCGCCCGGAGCCGGCCAGGATCGGGCCCACCATCCCCTTCGCCACATCCGCCAGTCCGGCGACCACCAGCGGACCCGTCCCCGCGACGCTGTACAGGCCGGTCCCGGACACCGTCCCGTTGCCCACCGTGCGCAGGTCGACGCCCCTGGTCAGGTGAGCTGCGATGTTCGAGAAAGGAATAGCTCCGAGAAGGAAGGAGATGGCGAGCACCAGGATCGGGCTCATGCACCAATCTTGCCCGGTTTCCCGGGGCGCTGCCCGCACCGGTGTCGGGGGCAGCGAGGGGCTGAGGCACCACCGGCGCGGCACCGGTGGGAGTCCCTAGGACGAGCGGCGGCCCTCGGCGAGGCGAGCCACGTCGGACATGATCCGTCCGAGCTCGAAGTCCTTGGGCGTGTAGACCGCGGCCACACCGCTGCTCAGCAGCCTCGGCCGATCCTCGTCGGGGATGATCCCCCCGACCACGACAGGAGCGTCCACCCCCGCCTCCCTGAGAAGCCGCACCACCTCGGGCACCAGCTCACCGTGGCTTCCCGACAGGATCGAGATGCCCACCACGTCCACGTCCTCGTCGCGGGCGACGGCGGCGATCTGCGCCGGGGTGAGTCGGATGCCCTGGTAGATCACCTCCATGCCTGCGTCACGAGCGGCTACCGCGATCTGCTCGGCGCCGTTGGAGTGGCCGTCCAGGCCCGGCTTGGCCACCAGGAGCTTGGGCGGTCCTCCGGGCATCTCACGCACCTGCTCGGCCACGGTCGCCAGCGCACCCACCTCGTCGCGGTGCACGCCCGCCGCGGCGACCCCGGTGGGGGCCCGGTACTCGCCGAAGACCTCGCGCAGCGCGCCCGCCCACTCGCCCGTGGTCCCTCCGACGCGTGCGAGTGCGATCGTCGGCTCCATCACGTTGGCCCCGCTGGAGGCGGCGGAGCGCAGGTCTTCGAGCGCCGCAGCCACCGCGTCGGCGTCCCTTCGGGAGCGCCATGCGCGCACGTCCTCTACGGCAGCCCTCTCGACGTCGGGGTCGACCGTCAGGATGCTCTCCTGGCCGCCCAGCGGTGACGGCGCGGTGTCGGTGAACCTGTTGACGCCCACCACGACCTGCTCACCCGATTCGATCCTCCGGACGCGCTCGGTGTTGGAAGCCACGAGGCGACCCTTCAGCTCCTCGATGGCCTCGAACGCGCCGCCCTGGGCCCAGATGCCCTCCAGCTCGGCCTGGGCCGCCTCCACGAGCTCGGCCGTCCGCGCCTCCACGACGTGAGAGCCGTCGAAGATGTCGTCGTACTCCAGCAGGTCGGTCTCGAAGGCGAGAATCTGCTGCAGGCGGAGGCTCCACTGCTGGTCCCAGGGCCGCGGCAGGCCCAGCGCCTCGTTCCAGGCCGGCAGCTGCACGGCGCGGGCGCGCGCGTTTTTGGAGAGCGTGACGGCCAGCGTTTCGAGCAGGATGCGGTAGACGTTGTTTTCCGCTTGCTGCTCTGTCAGCCCAAGCGAATTGACTTGCACGCCATAACGGAAGCG
>CAZHBH010000119.1:0-3042 GCA_964530525.1 uncultured Rhabdothermincola sp.
GATCGCCGCAAGGGGCTGGTGATCGACGAGGCCGGGGTGATCGCCAAGTTCGGGGTCTCGCCCCGATCGATCCCCGACTACCTGGCGCTCGTGGGAGACAGTGCCGACGGCTTTCCCGGCCTTCCCGGATGGGGTGCGAAGTCGGCTGCAGCCGTGCTGGCCCGATACCAGCACCTCGAGCACATCCCCGCTCGGGCCACGGATTGGGAGGGAACGGGCGTGAGGGGAGCGGCGAAGCTGGCGATGGTGCTGCGCGAGCAGCTGGAGACCGCCCTGCTGTTCCGGCGGCTTGCCACCCTCGAGCGCGATGCCCCCACGATCGACCACGTCGAGGAGCTGCGCTGGAGCGGACCCACGGAGGCCCTCGCGCCGCTCGCCGAGCGTGTGGACGCAGGCGCCGCCGTGGCGAGGGCCGAGCGCCTCGCTGCTTCTATCCTCTGAGGATGGCCGGAGACTCGATGACCCTCGAGGTCGACGGGCGGGAGGTGAGGCTCTCGAACCCCGACAAGGTCTTCTTCTCCGCCCGGGGCGAGACCAAGCTCGACCTGGCGCTCTACTACGTCGCCGTCGGACCCGGAGCGCTTCGTGCCGTGGCGAGGCGCCCAACGGTGCTCAAGCGCTTCCCCGACGGAGCCGAGGGCAAGATGTTCTTCCAGAAGAGGGTCCCCGCCAAGCGCCCCGACTGGATCGAGACGGCCACGGTGAGCTTCCCGAGCGGGCGCCACGCCGACGAGCTCTGCCCCACCGAGCTGGCGCACATCATCTGGGCGGTGAACCTGGGCTGCATCGACCTGAACCCGTGGGCCGTCCGGCGCGAGGACCTGGACCACCCCGACGAGCTGCGGGTCGACCTCGACCCGCAGCCTGGGGTCACCTTCGACGACGTCCGCAAGGTGGCGGGCATCGTGAACGAGGTCATCACAGAGCACGGGATGGTCGGATACCCGAAGACGTCGGGCTCCCGCGGCATCCACGTGAACGTGCGCATCAGGCCCGATTGGGGGTTCCAGGAGGTGCGACGAGCGGCCCTGGCCCTGGCCCGTGAGGTCGAGCGGCGCAGCGGCGACCTGGCGACGTCCAAGTGGTGGAAGGAGGAGCGCGGCCAGCGGGTGTTCCTCGACTACAACCAGAACGCCCGCGACCGGACCGTGGCGTCGGCCTACTCGGTGCGAGCGAACCCCCAGGCCATGGTCTCCTGTCCCTTCCGCTGGGACGAGCTCAACGACGTGGAGCTGGCCGACTTCACCATCGCCACGGTGCCAGCCCGCTTCCGGGAGGTCGGCGACCTGGAGGAGACGATCGACGACGAGTCGTACTCGCTGGAAGGCCTTCTGGAGCTCTCGGAGCGGGACGAGGCGGAGGGCCTGGGAGACGCACCGTGGCCTCCGAACTTCCCGAAGGCCGAAGGCGAGCCCCGCCGGGTCCAGCCGAGCAAGGCGAAGAAGGCGGACAAGGGCTAGACGGCCGAGCTGAAGATCTCGGTCAGCTCGTAGGGGACCACCTGCTCGAGCTGCGCGTACGTGCACTCGGAGGGGTCCTTGTCGGCGCGCCACCGCTGGAAGTGGGCCATGTGGCGGAACCTTCCCGACTGCAGGTGCTCGTAGGTGACCTCGCAGACCAGGTCGGGACGTAGCGGCGTCCACGACAGGTCCTTCTGGGAGTTCCAGCGGCTGGGAGCGCCCGGCCTGCGCTGCGCGGGGGCCGCATCACCGGTCGCCCGGGCCTCGGAGACGGCCGATCCGTCGTGTTCGACGGCCTCACCCCACCCCGCCCAGGGGTGCCCCTCGAACGAGCTCATGCGGTAGGGCGCCAGCTCGTCCACCAGCTCTCGCCGCCGGGTCGCCGTGAACGAGGCGGCGACCCCTACGTGGTGCAGCGCCCCCTCGTCGTCGTAGAGGCCGAGGAGCAGCGAACCGACTCCCTCGCCGTCCTTGTGCTGCCGGAAGCCGGCAACCACGCAGTCGGCGGTGCGCTTGTGCTTCACCTTCCACTGCACCCTCTTGGCCGGCTGGTAGGTGCCGGCCAGGGGTTTGGCCATCACGCCGTCGAGCCCTGCCCCTTCGAAGTGCTCGAACCACTCCTGGGCCACCGAGCGATCGGTGGTGGCGGGAGTGATGTGCAAGGGGGGTTCGGTGGAGGCCATCAGCTCTTCGAGCAGCCTGCGGCGCTCTGCGAACGGCTCGCCCACCAGCGAGCGGTCGCCCAGGGCAAGGAGGTCGAAGGCCACGAACGAAGCGGGGATCTCCATGGCCAGCTTGATCACCCTGGACTGCGCGGGGTGGATCCTCTGCGACAGGAGGTCGAAGTCGAGCCGGGCGTTCCCCGCCCCGTCGCCTTGAGGACCTCCGGGAGTCGGCCGGTCGACGGTCGTGACCACCACGAGCTCGCCGTCGAGCACGCACCGCTCCGGGAGCTGGGTGAGGATGGGCCTGAGCAGCTCCGGGAAGTAGCGGGTCAGCGGCTTGTCGTTGCGGCTGCCCAGCTCCACCTCGTCGCCGTCGCGGAACACGATGCAGCGGTAGCCGTCCCACTTCGGCTCGAACAGCAGGCCCTCGGTGTCGGGCAGGTCCTGGGTCGCCTTGGCGAGCATCGGTCGCACTGGCGGCATCACTGGCAGGTCCACCTCCGCAGGCTACGTTGAGCGGCGCCGACTCCACAGGCCGCGCCGCCGCCCGCTGCGTGCCTGGGGTCTCATCGGCGGGGCTCTCCGCGACGCGCCCGGCGCTGCCCACGGTTCGTGCGGCGCAAGGTGGACCAGTACATTCGGGGCCATGTCGGAGCATCCCATGGCAGAGCGTCTCGACGAGCTTGCGAAGCGCAAGGAGGAGGCCCTCCAGCCTGGCTCCGATCGCTCCGTCCAGCGCCAGCACGAGAAGGGCAAGCTCCTGGCCCGGGAGCGCATCGACTACCTGCTCGATCCCGGGTCCTTCCACGAGCTCGACATGCTCGCTCGCCACCGAGCCTTCCGCAGCGGGATCGAAGAGAGGCCCTACACCGACGGCGTGATCACCGGGTGGGGCACGATCGACGGCCGCAAGGTGT
>CAZHBH010000120.1:0-2958 GCA_964530525.1 uncultured Rhabdothermincola sp.
CTCGAACCGACGACCCCTCGATTATGAGCCGAGTGCTCTCACCAACTGAGCTACGTCGCCACGACGTCCGGGGCGCGGGAGCGGACCCGGACGAGCGAGCCCCCTGTCAGAATCGAACTGACGACCTTTTCCTTACCATGGAAACGCTCTGCCGACTGAGCTAAGGGGGCGCGCCCACACCGGCGTGACCGCCGGCAAACGGGCAGGACATCTTGCCACGACGAAGGGCCTGTGCCCAACCCGGATGACCCCGCCGGGCCGAGGGCGGCTCCGAGGCCGATGTAGCTTTCTGATCATGGCCACCAGCTCGTCGGCACACGTCGACCGCACCCGGGGGATCGACCTGCTCCCCCAGGCGAGGTGACCGTGGTCCTGCGGCCGGCCAGCCTCGACGACGCCCAGGCGATCCGGGAGATCTACAACGCAGAGGTGACGGGGTCGACGGCCACCTTCGATCTGGTGCCCAGGTCGCTGGAGGAGCAACGGGAGTGGATCTCGGCCCGCACCGGGGCCCACGCCGTCGTGGTCGCCGAGGTGGGCGGCGAGGTCGTCGGCTTCGCCTCCCTGTCGCCCTATCGCGACCGTGCCGCCTATCGCACCACCGTCGAGGACTCGGTGTACGTCCGCTCCGACCAGCGGGGGAACGGCGTGGGCAGGGCCCTGCTGGCCGAGCTCGTACGGCTGGCCACCAGCCACGGGTTCCACACCATCATCGCCCGCATCGCGGGTGGTCAGGAGGCCTCGGTGGCGCTTCACCGCTCGGTTGGCTTCGAGGTGGTGGGCGTCGAGCGACAGGTGGGCCGCAAGTTCCGCACGTGGCTCGACGCGACCGTGATGCAGCTGATGCTCTGAGGGGTCTGCCCTCGCACGGTTCTTCGGCCTCGCGACCTGAACGGACGGAGATGTCTCGGCTCAGCCAGGCGAGCAGGCGTGCGAGCTCGACTGCGCAGACGTGGGCCGGGGTGGATTTGAACCACCGTAGGCAATGCCGGCGGGTTTACAGCCCGCTCCCTTTGGCCACTCGGGCACCGACCCAGGAGCGGAGATCCTAGCGCCCGCGAGGGAGGCAGCCGTCAGTGGCCCAAGAGCGACGTCA
This sequence comes from uncultured Rhabdothermincola sp., assembly GCA_964530525.1. GTDB lineage: Bacteria > Actinomycetota > Acidimicrobiia > Acidimicrobiales > Acidimicrobilacustridaceae > CAYNQN01. The sequence goes on from CAZHBH010000120.1 coordinate 1,097, forward strand.
CGGAGCTCGGGGGCGCTGCCCCGTGCGACCAGGGGCCGTTCGGGGCCACGTAGGCCGAGCGACTAGGTGAGGTGCTCGATGAAGAAGGCCTCGACCCGCTTCCAGCCGTCCATCGCGGCCTCGGGGCGGTAGGCGGCGCGATTGACGGCGAAGAAGGCGTGGCCGGCGTCTTCGTAGGTGTGGACCTCGAAGTCCTTGCCGGCGGCCTCGAGCGCCGCCTCTAGATCGGCCACGTCGGCGGGCGACGGTGCCGTGTCCTGCGCTCCGAACAGGCCGAGCAGGGGGCACGAGAGGTCGGGGGCCAGGTGGACGACCGGCACGATGTTGGTGAGGCCCGCCTCGGGCGGGGGCGACGAGGTCACGAAGCCGCCGTAGCAGTCCACTGCAGCGTCCAGCGGCAGCTTGCATGCTGCGAGGAAGGCGTGGCGACCACCTGAGCAGTAGCCGATGACACCCACCTTCCCGTTGGACCTCGGGTGCGCCCTTAGGTGCTCGGCCGCCGCGGCCACGTCGGTGACGAGGCGGTCGTCGGGCTCCCCGCCAGCCGCCCGCACGATGGCCGAGGCCTCTTCCGGCGGCCTCCCGGGCGCATCTCGCGAGTAGAGGTTGGGGCAGATGGCCAGGAAGCCCCTCGCTCCGAAGTGCCGCACGATCTCCTTGGTCGGCTCGTCGAAGCCGGGCATGTGGTGGATCACGACCACGCCCCCGAAGGGACCACCGTCCAGCGGTTGGGCTAGGTAGGCCTCCACCTCGTCGCCGCCCACCTGGAGGGTCACGGTCTCCGCACGCATGGCATCGCTCATGGGTTCATTCTCCCCCGTGCGGAGGGGTCACGGCGTCAGACCGCCTGGGCGCCCTTCCTGGCCACCGCCTCGACCAAGGCTGCGTTGAAGGCGGGCAGGTCGCCGGGCTTTCGACTTGTGATGACGTTCCCGTCGATCACCACCTCCTCGTCGGTCCAGTCGGCTCCGGCCCGGCGGAGATCGGTCCGCAGGCTCGGCCACGACGTCATGCGCAAGCCCTCCGTGATGCCGGCGTCGGCGAGCATCCAGGGAGCGTGGCAGATGACCGCCAGAGGCCGGCCGGTCTGCCAGAACTCCCGCAGCAAGCGGACGGCCGTCGGCACCATCCTGAGGTTGTCGGGGTTGGCGACGCCGCCCGGCAGCACCATGGCGTCGAACTCCTCTGGCTCCACGTCGTCGACCGCCACGTCGGCGACGAAGACGTCGGCCTTGTCGAGGTGGTTCATGGCCTGCACCGGGCCCGCTTCGGGGGCGATGAGCACGGCGCGGGCCCCCTCCGCCTGGACCGCCTCCCACGGCGAGGTCAGCTCGATCTGCTCGACGCCCTCGTTGGCGGTCAGGAAGGCGACGGTGGTGTTCTCGAGCCTGGTTCCCATGGGTTCTCCTCTGTCCACGTATCCGATCGGGATGTCCTCCAGAGGGCCGGCCGAGGCCCTCCCGGTCCCTCCTACCCCCGCGAGGCGGGCCGCTAACGTAATGGCATGCCGAGCTTCGACGTGGTCTCGCAGGTCGACCAGCAGGAGGTCCGCAACGCCGTGGACCAGGCCAGCAGGGAGCTGGCCAACCGGTTCGACTTCAAGGGCACCGACACCTCCGTGGAGCTGGACGAGCTGTCGATAACCCTGCGCTCGTCCTCCGAGGATCGGCTCAAGGCTGCCAGGGTGGTCCTCGAGGAGAAGCTCGTGAAGCGGAAGGTGTCGCTGAAGGGCCTCGACTACGGCCAGGTGGAGGACGCCGCCGGCGGCACGTACCGCCAGGTTGCGAAGTTGGCCGCAGGCATCTCGTCGGAGAAGGCCAAGGAGATCAACAAGGCCATCAAGGCGATGGGCCTCAAGGGGG
>CAZHBH010000121.1:0-2800 GCA_964530525.1 uncultured Rhabdothermincola sp.
CTGGCGCATCGACTATCAGCGCTATTCGAGCGAACCCGGCGCGCGAATCTGCCCCTCAACCATCGCGGCACGTCGGGCCGTTGCGACGTTCGCGTCGGGCGGTTCTGCTACTGGTGGGACGATGGCGAGTTCGAGCCCCCCGCCGAGCCCGCCAAGACGGCGCACTTCTGCTCGATGTGCGGTCCACGCTTCTGCTCGATGCGCATCAGCCAGGACGTCCGCGATCAGGCAGCAGCGGCCGACGGCGCCCCGCAGCTCGAGGCCCAGGCCGTGGAGTTGGGCATGAAGCGCAAGGCGGCGGAGTTCGCAGAGACCGGCGGCAAGATCTACCGGTGAGCCTGGGCCGGCTCCACGTGATCGTCGACGTCGCACCCGGCGCCCAGGGCGAGGAGCTGCTGGAAGAGGTCCTCGGGGCGGGGGCAACCGTGGTGCAGCTGCGGGTGAAGGGCGTCGACGACCGCCGACGCCTGGAGATCACCTCCCGGTTCGTGGGACGTTGTGCCCTCGCAGGCGCGACCTCGATCGTCAACGACAGGGCCGACCTCGCCCTGGCCGCCGGCGCAGGTGGTTGGCACGGAGGAGCGCAGGACCTGCCGGTCGCCACCGCTCGCCGCCTGCTCGGGCCCGATGCCGTGGTGGGTGGCACGGCACGCGACCCCGATGCGGCCCAGCGGCTCGAGCGGGAAGGGGCCAGCTACCTCGGCGTCGGGCCGGTGTACACCTCGACCACGAAGGCCGGCCTGCCCGCCCCGATCGGGCTGGAGGGACTCGCGGCCGTCACCTCGGCCGTGTCCATCCCCGTCGTGGCCATCTCGGGCATCGATGCGGGGCGGGTGCCCGACGTGTTGAGCGCTGGGGCCCACGGGGTCGCCGTGATCGGTGCCGTGCGCGACGCGCCCGACCCTGCTGCGTCCGTGCGCGACCTCCTGGACGCTCTGGAGTCGGCTCGTGGGTGAGGCTGCTGGGCCGCGCGTCGAGCACTGCTTGATCCTGGGTGCGGGCATCATCGGGTTGTCGGTGGCGTGGCGCGCCACGCAGGCCGGGATGTCGGTGACCCTGGTGGACCCCTCTCCCGGAAGGGGCGCCTCGCACGTGGCAGCCGGGATGCTCGCCCCGGTCAGCGAAGCGCACTGGGGAGAGGAGCTGATCGGCCGGATCAACCTCGAATCCGCCCGCCTGTGGCCGTCCTTCGCCTCGGAGCTCGTCGCCGCCAGCGACCGCTGCGTGGATCTCGGGGATGGCGGCACCCTCATGGTCGGCTTCGACGCCGACGACATGGCTGTCGTCGCCGATGTCGGAGAGCTGCACGCCAGGCGAGGCCTGCACACGCAGAAGCTGCGAAGCGCTGAGCTGAGGAGGACAGAGCCGCTCCTCTCGCCATCCGTGCGCGGAGGGGTGCTCGTGCCCGACGAGCGGAGGGTCGATCCGCGCACCGTGGTGGACGCCCTGGTGGTCGCCCTGGGGCGCGCCGGGGCTCGGTTCATCGAGCTGAGGGCGACCCGCCTGCTGGTGGAGGGCGGACGAGCCGTGGGCGCCCAGCTCGAGGCCGGTGGGGAGGTGAGGGCCGACGCAGTGGTGCTCGCGTGCGGGTGCTGGTCCGGCGACCTCGACGGACTCCCGTCGGCCGTACGTCCTGGCGTGCGCCCCGTGAAGGGCCAGCTGCTCGTGCTGCGCAGCCCTTCGCCCGAGCTGAGCCCGACACGTTCCGTGCGCGGCTGGGTCAGGGGTTCGGGTGTCTACCTCGTCCCACGATCCGACGGCCGGGTGGTGGTCGGCGCAACCCAGGAGGAGCGCGGGTTCGACACCACGGTGACGGCCGGGGCCGTTCACGACCTCTTGAGGGACGCCACGACGCTCTTCCCGGCGTTGCTGGAGCACGAGCTCGTCGAGGCGATCGCCGGTCTGCGCCCCGCCACCGCCGACAACCACCCCCTCATCGGTCCCTCGCCGGAGCTGGAGGGTCTCGTCCTGGCCACCGGCCACCACCGCAACGGCGTGCTCCTGGCACCGATCACGGCGGAACGGGTCGTGGGACACCTCATGGGCTCCGCGACGCCGAGGCCCCCAGGAGACGCCCCCGATCAAGAGCCCATCGCGGTCGGTCGGCTCGCTAGGGGCGAAGGGAGCGAGTCGTGACCTTACGCGTCTCCGTCAACGGCCGCGAGCGCACCGTGTCCGAGGGCTGCACGGTCGACGAGCTCGTCTCCGAGGTCGGGCGCGGGCCTGCCGGCATAGCCGTCGCGCGCAATGGCGAGGTCGTGACCCGGAGCACCTGGGCCACCACCGAGCTGGGTGACGGTGACCGCATCGAGATCCTCACGGCGGCCCAAGGTGGCTGAGCACGACGTGGCACAGCCACCGGGGCGAGACCCGTTCGTGATCGCGGGCGTGGAGCTGGGCTCGCGCCTGATCATGGGCACCGGCGGCGCAGCCAACCTCGCGATCCTCGAGCAGGCCGTCGCTGCTTCCGGTACGGAGGTGGTCACCGTGGCGCTCCGACGCGTCGAGGGCGCCGGAGAGGGATCCCTGCTCGACGTGGTGTCACGGCTCGGGGTTCGCCTGCTGCCGAACACCGCTGGTTGCTACACCGCCCGCGAGGCGGTGCTCACCGCAGAGCTCGCCCGTGACGCCTTCGAGACCGACTGGGTGAAGCTCGAGGTGATAGCCGACGACCGCACCTTGCTGCCCGAGGTGATCGAGCTCGTAGACGCCGCCGAGCAGCTGGCCGACGACGGCTTCGCCGTGCTCGCCTACACCACCGACGACCCGGTGATCGCCCGGCGGCTGGAGCAGGCCGGGT
>CAZHBH010000122.1:0-2787 GCA_964530525.1 uncultured Rhabdothermincola sp.
CAGGTGGATCTGGAGCTCGAGGCCGTCACGGGGGGGCCGGGCCCGGTCCCGGTCGTGGCAGAGGGCACCGTCGGGGCGGGCTGGGCGGGCTCCTGTCGCCGTTGCCTGGAGCCGGTGGAAGGGATCGCTCAGGTCGAGGTGCGGGAGATCTTCGAGGAGGTCCCCACCGAAGGCGAGACCTACCCCCTGCGTGACGACGTCGTCGACCTGGAGCCCATGGTCCGCGACGCCCTCTTCCTCGCCCTTCCTCTGGCACCCCTCTGTCGGACCGACTGCACCGGCCCGGCACCTGACGCCTTCCCAACCGGCCCCGCTCTCGCCGAATCGGAACGCCCGGAAGGCGCCGACGGGCAAGAAGTACCCGGCGGCGACCCCCGCTGGTCGGCCCTCGACGACCTACGCTTCGACTGACCACCGCCCCGTTCGCTGCCGAGGAGGGATCCCGTCCCCCGACCCGTGGCGCCCGTGCATCGAGCTCCTCTGCGTCGGGAGCCCAACGAGCACGCTCGAACCCAGAGGTCCTAACCTTGGCCGCAGCGATCAAGGGGATGTCTCATGAGAATGCCGCGACGGATCGTTGCGACCGCAACCTCCGCAGTTGCGCTCGCCGCGATGGTGCTCCTGGGCCCGGGTGGCATCAGCCCAGCGAACGGGATCGGAGCATCGGCTTCCGAACTGGGCATCCTGGACGAGGGGGAGGTCTCCCTCTCGTCGAACTGGGGCCCGATCGGTACGCAGGTGCAGGTCGTCGGGCAGTGCGATGCGGGGGACGAGCCGTCGGTGGAGCTTCAGCACCTCTACGGGCCGCCCGAAGGCGAGATGTACCACCGCTACCCGCTGGTAGCGCAGGACGTCACGATCGACGCCGAGGGAGCCGTAGCGGCCACCGTTGAGATCCCCGAGGTGTACACGGCCCAGAACACCAACCTCGGATTCGACTTCATCGTTCCGCTCCTGTCCGGCTACCAGTTCGCCGGAGCGGTTAGCTGTGACGGGGAGGGTTGGGAGCGCTCCGAACAACGCTTCACCATCGAGGCAGCTCCCTTCGTGGGCGTGCCAGAAGGCCATCCCTTCCATCAAGAGATCGCGTGGATGGGTGACGACGGAGTCTCCACCGGGTACGGCGACGGGGAGTTCGGCGGGACGATGCCGGTGACCCGCCAGGCGATGGTGGCCTTCATCTACAGGTTCGCCGGATCGGACCCCGTGCCGTCCGTCGTCAACCCGAGCCGCTTCCCGGACGTGCCACTCTCTCACCCCTTCAGCAGGCCGATCTGGTGGGCTGTTGCAGGGATGACGTTCTACGGCTACGAAGTCCCCGTGACCGAGGGCTACGAGGACGACACGTTCCGGCCGAACCAGGACGTGACCCGCCAGGCCGCTTCAGCCTTCCTCTACCGCTTGGCCGGCGAGCCGGAAGTCGACCTGCCCGAGGCCCCGACCTTCACCGACGTCCCCACCGACCACCCCTTCTACCTGGCGATCGAGTGGGCCGCTTCGGAAGGGATCGTGGAGGGCTTCGAGAACGGCACCTTCCGTCCTCAAGTGGTGGTGACCCGTCAAGCCGCCGCGGCGTTCCTGTTCCGCTACGCCGCCATGACCCCAGCCTGACCAGGACCCTCGACGTCCGAGGATGACCGGAGGATCCTGGCAGACCGTCACTTGGTGCTAGGCAGCCGAGATCGCCCGCGGCAGGCCGCCCCGTGGGTTGCACCCGGGATTTAGGGCGCGGCGCCGGCGAAAGGTAGGGTGGCGGGCCGCTCGTGCGCCCCCGGTGGGCTGAGCGACGAGCGCAGCATGCTCGGTCCGAGGAAGCCAGCCAAGAAAGCCGCCCGAGGAAGACAGACATGGCCGTCCCCAAGAAGAAGACCTCCAAGGCCAAGAGCCGGAGCAGGCGTGCGTCAGCGTGGCGCTTGGGCATGCCGGCACGTAGCACCTGCCCCCGCTGCGGTGCAGCCAAGCTGCCACACCGGGTGTGCGGCAACTGCGGCTGGTACCACGGGCGCCAGGCCCTCGACGTGAGCTGACCGGCAGGCGTGAGCTGACAAACAGGGATCGGGGGAGAATGGGAGCCGAAGCGCTGCCCATCGCAGTGGACGCGATGGGGGGCGACAACGCCCCCGCCGAGATCGTCGAGGGGGCTCGCCAGGCCTCAGAGCGCCTGGGTGTCCCCATCGTGCTGGTGGGCAGGCCCGAGGAGCTGGGCTACACCGGCCAGCTGGAGGTGGTCCCGGCCTCCGAGGTGATCGGGATGGGCGCCGATCCGGCCTCCAGCGTTCGCTCGATGAAGGACTCCTCCATGGTCCGGGCGGCCGAGCTGGTGCGCGACGGCAAGGCTGCAGCCATGGTCGGTGCCGGCAACACCGGGGCGACCATGGCCAGCGCGCTGCTGCGCATGGGCCGGATCAAGGGGGTGGCGCGGCCGGCGATCGCCACGCCGCTGCCCATCCCCGACTCCACGCCGGTGATCCTCCTCGACGCCGGCGCCAACGCAGAGTGCCAACCCCCATGGCTCGTCCAGTTCGCCCAGATGGGAGCCGTGTTCGCGCGGGCTCGCTATGGCATCGAGGTGCCCCGGGTGGGGCTGCTCTCGATAGGTGAGGAGAGCTCGAAGGGGAACAGCCTGGTGAAGGCGACCCACGCACTGCTCTCCGATCACGCCTGGGTCGGCCAGGAGCCGGCGACGTTCGTGGGCAACGTGGAGGGCCGAGACGTGTTGAGCGGGGCGGCCGACGTGATCGTCACCGACGGCTTCACCGGCAACGTGGCGCTCAAGACGCTCGAAGG
>CAZHBH010000123.1:0-2735 GCA_964530525.1 uncultured Rhabdothermincola sp.
GGTCTTGCCGGCATCGATGTGGGCCATGATGCCGATGTTCCGGGTGCGATCTAGTGGGTAGGACCGGGTTGCCATCGTTCGTGTTCCTGCGGAGTCGGGCCAGCGAGTGCGTGCCTGCGGAGTCGGATGTAGGGAGCTCTCGAACCGAGAGCCCGCCGGCGTCGCCTAGCGGCTACCAGCGGTAGTGGGCGAAGGCCTTGTTGGACTCGGCCATCTTGTGGAGATCCTCACGGCGCTTGACCGAGGCCCCCACGCCGTTCGCGGCGTCGAGGAGCTCGTTCGCCAGCCTCTCGGCCATCGTGCGCTCGCGGCGCTGGCGTGCGTAACCCACGATCCAGCGGATCGCCAGGGTGCTCGCTCGGCGTGGGCGCACCTCCACGGGAACCTGGTAGGTGGCACCACCCACGCGACGGCTGCGCACCTCGAGCTGCGGCTTGACGTTGTCGACCGCTCTCTTGAGCGTCGCGATGGGCTCGCTGCCGGTGCGGGCCTCGACCAGCTTCAGCGCGTCGTAGATGATGCTCTCGGCGGTCGAGCGCTTGCCGCGCTGCAGGATCTTGGTGACGAGCTGGGTGACGAGGACCGAGCGGTAGACGGGGTCCGGCATCAGCTCACGACGGGGGGCTGGGCCCTTGCGAGGCATGTCAGTTGTCCTTCTTGGCGCCGTAGCGACTACGAGCCTGCTTGCGGTCACGTACACCAGAGGTGTCGAGCGTGCCGCGCACGATCTTGTAGCGCACGCCCGGGAGGTCCTTCACACGACCCCCACGCACGAGGACCATGGAGTGCTCCTGGAGGTTGTGGCCCTCCCCAGGGATGTAGGCGGTCACCTCCATGCCGCTGGTGAGCCGCACACGGGCCACCTTGCGCAGAGCCGAGTTCGGCTTCTTGGGCGTGGTCGTGTAGACGCGCATGCACACGCCCCTGCGCTGGGGGGCACCCTTCAACGCCGGAGTCTTGCCCTTGGCGGGCTTCGACTGGCGCCCCTTGCGAACCAGCTGCTGGATCGTGGGCACGACGAATCCTTTCCCTTTCTAGAAGAATCTCTTGGCCGAGCTGGCGACGCCGTCCGATGGGCCGCCGGGCCGAAGAGCCATGCTACGAGGCCTGCGACCGATCGTCTAGCCGACAGATTCCTCGCCGCGAGGCAGGTCGATGACCTCGGCGGTCTCGCCCTCGCCCTCGGCCACCGCGAAGGCACCCACGGTCTCGGAGCGCCCCGCCAGCCAGTCGGCCAGGTCGGCCTCCTCGTCGGCCATCGAGTAGAACTCCATCGGCTGGTAGTCCGGCGCGTGGGGTTCGATGGCCCGGTAGTTGGGCATCCCCGTTCCGGCCGGGATGAGCTTGCCGATGATGATGTTCTCCTTGAGCCCGATGAGGTTGTCGCTGCGCGACTCGATGGCGGCCTCGGTGAGCACGCGGGTGGTCTCCTGGAAGGAGGCGGCGGACAGCCACGAGTCGGTGGCCAGCGACGCCTTGGTGATACCCATGATCTCGGGCCGGCCCTCGGCGGGCTTGCTGCCCTCTGTCACCAGGGCCCGGTTGGTGTCGGTGTAGACCTTGGCGTCGACCCTCTCACCCGGGAGGAAGTCGCTGTCGCCCGGCTCACCCACGGCGATGCGACGGGTCATCTGACGCACGATCAGCTCGATGTGCTTGTCGTGGATGGGCACACCCTGGTCGCGGTAGACCCGCTGCACCTCTTCCACGAGGTACTGCTGGGTCTCACGCACGCCGCGGATCTCGAGGAGCTCCTTGGGGTCGCGAGGGCCCTCCACGAGGGCGTCACCGGCGTGGATCTCGGCGCCGTCGGGAACCTCGAGGCGTGCCAGGGTCGGGATGTTGTAGACGTCCTCGGTTCCGTCGTCGCCGACGATCGTGACGACCCGGCCCTTGCCCTCGTCCTCGCCCACCCGGACGACTCCCGAGGTGCGGGCCAGCGTGGCCTTGCCCTTGGGGGAACGAGCCTCGAAGAGCTCGACGACCCTCGGCAGACCGCCGGCGATGTCCTGGCTGCCGGCGATTCCTCCGGTGTGGAAGGTGCGCATGGTGAGCTGGGTGCCGGGCTCGCCGATGGACTGCGCCGCTATGACGCCAACGGCCTCGCCCACCTCGATCATCTCGCCCGTTGCCAGGGAGAGGCCGTAGGAGGCAGCCGAGACGCCGACGTGGCTGTCGTCGGTCAGCGGCGATAGGACGCGCACCCGGGTGACCTCCGGGTCGTCGCGCAGGATCGCCTGCACCTCTTCCCGCACCACGGTGGCGGTGGGGAAGGTGATGGTCGCCTTCTCCCCCGACTTCTTGGCTGGGGTCCAACGCTCGACCCACTCGCCCTGCTCCGAGTCCCAGCAGAGCACCTCGAGGCCAAGGGCGCCGTCGCGCTCCTCGAACGCCTCCAGGGCACCGGTCGCCGTGACCTCGTCGGCCAGCGTGCGGCTCAGGAGCCGCTGCTCCAGGTACGAGCGCTTGCCGGGCCTGTCCGGACCGATGTCCTCGATCCAGATCCCACGGACCGTGCCAGCGGCGAACGGGTCCTCGTCGTTGACGATCAGCTCCTGGGCCACGTCGACCAGGCGCCGCGTGAGGTAGCCCGAGTCGGCGGTGCGCAGAGCCGTGTCGACCAGTCCCTTACGGGCGCCGGGGGTGGCGATGAAGTACTCCAGCATCGACAGGCCCTCACGGAAGTTGGACTTGATGGGCCGCGGGATCATGTCGCCTCGTGGGTTGGCCACGAG
>CAZHBH010000124.1:0-2631 GCA_964530525.1 uncultured Rhabdothermincola sp.
TGGGCAGCATCCCCGAGGCGTTGTCGATCGTGAGCGACACCTCGGCCCTACCCAGAGCCTGGCGCTTGGTGGTTCCGGCGAAGATGACGTCGTCCATCTTCTGGGACCGCACCGTGCTGGGTGCCTGGGCCCCGAGCACCCAGGAGATGGCATCGACGACGTTCGACTTGCCGCTCCCGTTCGGTCCCACCACGACGGTCACGCCGGGCTCCATGTCGAGCGTGGCGGTGTCGGCGAACGACTTGAAGCCCTTGATCCGGAGGGTCTTCAGGAACACGTTCGAACCCTAGCCGTCACGCCCTGACCGCCCGTGCACTCACCGTTGGCCCGGGCGATCCCGAGGGCTGCACGCGGACAGGTGTGGCCGCAGCTCTCAAACCTGGCAGACGCCGCAGAAGTAGGTGGAGCGGCCCTGGAACTTCGCCTTGAGCACCGGGTGGCGTCGGCAGCGACGGCACGGCTTGCGCTCCCTGTCGTACACCTTGTGGTGGCCCTGGAACTCCCCGGGCTTCCCGTTGAGGTCCACGTACTGCTCGTCGGTGAGGGTGGAGCCCCCGTACTTGATCGCCTCGTGGAGGGTCTCGACCATCGTCCGGTAGAGGCGGCGGATCTCCTGCGACGACAGGGTGTCGGTCATCCGGTCGTAGCGCAGCCCGGCGGCGAAGAGGATCTCGTCGGAGTAGATGTTGCCGATCCCCGCCAGGATGCTCTGGTCCATCAGGAAGGCCTTGAGCTTGGTGGGATGGCCGCGCAGCAGACGAGCGAAGTCCGTCCACGAGATGGGCTCGTCGACGGGGTCGACGCCCAGCGCCGCCACCTCGGGGGCGTCGGCGGCAAAGGTCTCGTCACCTGCGACGAACATCTCGCCGAAGGTCCGTGGGTCCACGAAGCGCAGCTGGCCGCCCTGCGTGAAGGTGATCACCACGTGGGTGTGCTTCGCCAGCGGCTCCTTGGCGGGTTGCCTGCGCAGCTGACCGCTCATCCTCAGGTGGACGATGAGCGTCTCGCCGCTGTCGAGCTTCAGCAACAGGTACTTGCCCTTGCGGGACACCGAGGTGATCTTCGTCCCCTCCAGGCGCTCCACGAACTCCTTCTTGGGCTGGCGACGGACCGTGCGGGTGCCCGTCACCTTCACCTCCTTGATGCGCTTTCCCACCACGTCGCGCTCCAGCTCACGCCGGATGGTCTCGACCTCAGGTAGCTCAGGCATCTGTCGGGTCCTCGCTCGGGGCCTCGGCCACGAGGCGCCACAACGCCGCCTCCGCCGCCGCCTGCTCTGCTCTCTTCTTCGACTTGCCGACGCCTTCACCCACGACGTCACCCTTCACGCGGACCACCGCCGAGAACTCCCTCTGGTGCTCAGGACCCTGCGCCTCGACCTCGTAGGCGGGCAGGCACTCGAACCGCTGGACGGTGAGCTCCTGGAACCGGGTCTTGAAGTCGGCCTCACCGGGCTCGCGGATGGCGGCCTCGTCGATCAGCTCGCCGAACAGGTCGAGCACCACGTCACGAGAGGCGATGTAACCGCCGTCGAGGAAGATGGCGCCTATCACCGCCTCCATCGAGTCGGCCAGTATCGAAGCCCTCTCCCTGCCCCCGCTGGACTCCTCGCCCTTCCCCAGCAGGAGCTCGGGCCCTATGGCCACCTTGTGGGCCACCTCCACGAGCGCAGATCCCCGCACCACCGCCGAGCGCGTCATGGCCAGTTCCCCCTCGGCCATCTCCGGGAACCTCTGGAAGGTCCTCTCCGCGACGGCCAGCCCCAGCACAGCGTCTCCCAACAGCTCCAGGCGCTCGTAGGAAGGGGCTCCCACGTTCTCTGCGCACCAGGACCGGTGGGTCAGCGCCTCAGTCAACAGCTGCCGGTCGGTGAAGGTGTACCCCAGCCGCTCCTCGAACGTGGGTTCGCTACGCAGAGGATCAACCCAGCTTCGCGACGACGTAGTCGACCGCGTCGCGAACGGTCTTGAGATCCTCGAGGTCCTCGTCGTCGATGCGAAAGCCGACGCTGCGCTCACCCAGCTCCTCCTCCAGAGCCTCAACCAGCTCGATAAGGGCCAGGGAGTCCGCTTCCAGGTCGTCTGCGAAGGAGTCGCCCTCCCCGATGGTGGAGGGATCGATCTCGAGGATGTCGGCCAGGCGGTCCCGGATCAGGTCGACGACGAACTGGCGATCGAGCGGACCGTGCTCGACGTGGGTCTCGGCGGGCAAGAGCTGTCCCTTTCTCTAGGACCCGTCAGGTCTTTGGACCCGGCAAGGGTAGCCGAACCGCGTGCACGATGGCACATCCCCATCCTACGAGATGCACCGGGATGACATCTAAGGCATCAGGGATGCACAGCAGTGCGTATGTGGCCGACCACGTCGGCGTCCACCATGTCCCTTGCTACGGACACAGCGCTCAAGATCGCCCTGGCGTTGGACGATCCGTGGCTGATGATGCACACGCCGTCGACCCCCAGGAGCATCGCCCCACCGGTGCTCTCGGGCTCGAGGGTTTCCCTCAGGGGCTCCAGGGCCGGCCGTAGCTGAGCGGCGGCCTCCGGCACCGATTCGAACGCGGCGTCAACGCTGTCCATCAGGTGCGCGAGGCCCCCTTCGAGCGTCTTGAGCACCACGTTGCCGGTGAAG
>CAZHBH010000125.1:0-2500 GCA_964530525.1 uncultured Rhabdothermincola sp.
GCGACCCCGCGTGCCCGCTCGCTCTGCTAGTTCGCACTTCAAGCGAGTGGTAGTTCATAAATCGACGTAGCGCCGATTCAGTCGTGGCTCACCGATGCGCCATGCCCTTCGAGGCTCCACACGAGGCCGTCCGTCATGGTGGCGAATCAGCGTGGGCCAGTCGGCATGATCGATGAGGGAATGGGATGGGTAGTAGATGGGCATCGGCTCAGGCTCGCGCCTGGCCCACCACCCAATGGCCTGGTCGTACGGGATGGGCAGGCGTCCTGCCACGTCCAGCATGTCCAGAACGCGATCTGAGGGGATCGCAACGCCCACCCCCCACAGGAGGACCTTCGCCTTGATCCAGGCTGCCTCGCAGGCGTCTGATGCCGTTATCGCGGCATCTATGCGTGCTTGCCACTGCGGCGGTCGGGAGATGCCCACGTATAGACCAACAACGCCCTTTGTGGGCAGGTTCTCGACCGCGTTCTTGAAGTGGGCGTCGAAGTTGTCGATGGGCAGGGCGTCATCCTGGAGGATGACCGTCCAGTCGCTCTCCCTAGAAGCGACCGAACGCCATGCTCGTGCGTGGTTCTCCCATACGGACAGGGTGCCGTTGTCGATGAACAGGCCGGCATCGAGACTGACCGCCAGGGCGGCGGCAGGCTCAACGCGGTCGATGTGGCCGACGACGCCATACGAGACGGAGACCATCGCTCATCCCCTCAGAAGTGCCGCATCCCAGGCTCGGCCCAGGCGCTCGTTCCACTCAGAAACGAACAGGCTCGTACCGCCCGTGGGTATGGGAGTGATCTCCCCGAACACCGGCCCGTCCTGCGCCTCGTAGAGGTCCACCCGGACGAACGGGGTGGGCACCTGGCGGGCCACCTTGCGAGCCGCCTCCGCCATCGCCTCGGGGTTCGAGGGTGGCGCGAGGCGGGGGCTGTAGCGCCATCCCCTCGTGGGGCAGATGTCGCCAATGTCGCTCCAGTCGTTCAGCGACCACCACTTGACTCGGATGAGCTCAGGGCCTCGCTTCATCTGGAGCGCAACCTCCGGCTCGTGGCCGAAGGTGAAGATCTTCCAGTCGCACGCGGCCTCGCCGTCCCAGAGGATCAGCTCTTCGAGGAGCCAGGGCGGGCGCGTGGCGTCGGGGTGGCCCCGCTTGATGAGGGCCTCGTTGCGAGGTGTGTGCTTCGCGGCCAGGGCAGAGCTGGTGACCTGCTCCCAGGTCATGCACCTGCCAGACAGCAGCTCTCGGTAGCCCTCGTGCGCAGGGACCAGCAGGTGCACCCCGCGAGCGGAGCAACCGTGCACCGGCTTCAGCACGGCGGGGGTCGTCGGCTGCGGCAGGTTCCGCAGCGAGGACGGTCCGCCCAGCAGCGCCGGTGGCCTCACCCCGGAGAAGTGGGCCAGTTCGCGCGCAGAGATCTTGTCGTTGTGTCGCCAGACCGGATGGTCGGCAGTCCAGTCCCGGATGGCCTGCTCGATGTGCTGCTGGTAAGTGGGCACGGTCACCTGATCCTGTCTGCGTGCTCCCGAACCTCCTCCCAGAGATGGCCGGGAGTGGCGCCGAGGGCGATGGAACGAATGCGATCCACGTCGTCGCGGTGCGCGTAGGCGTCGCGGTAGACGACCTCCAGCTCGGAGCGAGCCTGGAGACGAACCGGGGAGCCGATCTGCGTGCCAGGGGCGTTGCAGAGGCTGTCGGGGTGGCGATACCGGTGATACATGGGCCGGTCCACAATCTCGACCGGGCCAGCCATGCGCAGCAGGCCGCACAGAAGACTGTCGTAGCCGACGCGGTACGCGGGGGAGTAGCCGCCCACCTCGCGCAGCCGCTCCGTCTCGTACACGCCGGTGTGGCTGGTGTAGTGGAGAAACTTCGTGGCGAGGTGGCGGCGCGCCCCGCGCCACACATCGTGGTCAACCCGACCGTCCGGATAGTGCGTCATGCGGGAGCCGTGCTGGACGGCGCTGCCGCCGGTGGCGAGCATCGTCTCCAGCCAGTCCGGGTCCACCCAATCGTCCGCATCCACGATGGCGTGGTGCTTGGACGTGGTGGCTTCCAGGGCGACGGCCCTGGCGTAGTAGGCGCCCCTGTTCTCGGGGAGCCGGTACACCTGAAGTCGAGAGTCCGCCGGCAGGCCGCGGCCCACTGACATCCCATCCGCGATCACCAGGACATGCACGTCCTTGTGGGTCTGCGCCAGGAGCGACTTCACGCACCTACGCAGGTACTCCTGCTTGCCGAAGAATGGAACGCTGACCGTGACGGTCATACACTTTGCCCCCCCCCCGCTGATTCGGGGCATGGTCGGTTGTCAGTTGCGAAGCTCCCCGACCAGGACTCGAACCTGGACCAAGCGGTTAACAGCCGCACGCTCTGCCAATTGAGCTATCAGGGATTGAATGCCGGTCGCGGAAGCGTCGTTGCTTCCCACCGGCTCTGCCCCGTGAGATGGGCAGCACCAGAGCGGCAGGGAGGAGGACCGCTCTAACTGTTGGCTGCGTAGTA
>CAZHBH010000126.1:0-2367 GCA_964530525.1 uncultured Rhabdothermincola sp.
GCCTGTTGTCAGCCGCCGACGGGAGGCGGAACCCGTGCTCTATGAGCATCTCCTTGCGGCTGTGGTCACCCTCGTACTGCCCGCGCAGCTGGGGCACCGCCACGTGGCTCTCGTCGAGCACCACGAGGTAGTCGTCGGGGAAGTAGTCGAGCAACGTGTAGGGAGGCTCCCCGTAGGTCCGCCCGTCTATGTGCATGGAGTAGTTCTCGATGCCGTTGCAGTAGCCCACCTCGGCCATCATCTCCAGGTCGTACTGGGTGCGCATGCGAAGTCGCTGGGCTTCTAGGAGCTTTCCGTGCTTCTCCAAGTAGGCGAGGCGCTGCTGCAGCTCCACCTCGATCCCCTGGATGGCGCGTCGCAGGCGCTCCTCGCTGGTGGCGTAGTGGCTGTTGGGCAGAACGATCAGCTCGGGGAGCTCGTGGACCTTCTCCCCCGTGAGCAGATCCACCACGACGATCCGCTCCACCTCGTCGCCGAACAGCTCTATGCGAACCGCGGTCTCGTCGTAGGCCGGGTGCACCTCGATGGTGTCGCCGCGCACGCGGAACTTGCCCCGGGTGAGGTTCACGTCGTTGCGCTCGTACTGCATCTCCACCAAGCGGCGGAGCACCTCGCGCTGGTCGTGCGCCTCACCGGGGCGCACGACCAGGATCTGGTCCCGGTACTCGTCGGGAGCACCCAGCCCGTATATGCACGAGACCGACGCGACGACGATCACGTCACGTCTGGTGAGCAACGAAGCCGTGGTGGAGTGGCGCAGACGCTCGATCTCGTCGTTGATCGACGAGTCCTTCTCGATGTAGGTGTCCGAGGCAGGCATGTAGGCCTCGGGCTGGTAGTAGTCGTAGTAGGAGACGAAGTACTCCACCCGGTTCTGGGGGAAGAACTCGCGCAGCTCGTTGGCGAGCTGAGCCGCCAGCGACTTGTTCGGCGCCATCACCAGGGTGGGCCGCTGCACCTGCTCGATGGTCCAGGCGATCGTCGCGCTCTTGCCGGATCCGGTGATGCCCAGCAGGGTCTGGAAGCGATCACCTCGCCTGATCCCCTCCGACAGCGCCGCTATCGCCGCCGGTTGGTCGCCCGCCGGCCCGAAGGGGGCCACCATCTGGAAGGGTTTGGAAGCTCCAGGCACACGGAGAGCCTACCGACGTACCCCGTCGGTCCTCAGAGCCGGCTGGCCCACTCCCAGCACCGGTCGACCTGCTCCTCCAAGTCCTGGAGCGAGCCGTGGTTGGCCACCACGAAGTCGGCCTTCGCCAGGCGCTCCTCGCGCGACGCCTGGTGCGCCAGGCGAGCCCTCGCGTCCGCCTCGGTGAGGCCCCGCTGGTCCACCAGCCGCCGGATCGCCACCTCTGGCTCGGCATCCACGACGATCACCCCCGCCAGGTCCGGCGGATCCTTGGCCTCGACCAGCAGGGGAACGTCGAGGACCACCACACCGTGGTCGCCCGCGCTCGACAGGACCTCGTCGAGCCTGCGCATCAGCTCGGCCCCCACCTCTGGGTGGACGATGGCGTTCAGGTCGGCGAGGGCCTCGTCGTCGTTGAAGACGATGTCGGCCACGGCCTTGCGATCGAGAGAGCCGTCGACCGCCACCACGCCAGGACCGAAGCGCTCGACGATCGCCTCGAAGACCGGCTCGCCGGGTTCCTGGAGCTCGCGCACGATCCGATCGGCGTCTATGACGTGAGCGCCCCGGGCTTCCAGCAGCGCGGCGACCGTCGACTTGCCCGAACCGATACCACCCGTGAGACCCAGCACCACCACGGGCAGGCCTCTACTGCTCGGCGTCCTCTAGGGGCTCTGCTCGTTCCGCTGCCTCCACCACATCTGCCTCGGCGGGGGTCTCGGCGATCGGCTGCGGCGCCTGGGCATCCTCCTCCGCCGGGCTTGCCTCGGGCGTGGGCTCGGCCGGCTCGAAGGACGACGTGGACGCCTCGGGCTCGACCGGGGCTTCGGCTCCGATCGTGTCATCGACCGGTACCGCCTGGACACCCTCAACGAGCTCGGGGTCGATGAGCTCCTCTTCCACCTCGACCACGGCACCGCCGATGTAGTTGCCCTCGTCGTCGTACGCGTGCTCGCCGAAGTGCTCCTGGTACTCCGCCGCCACGACCCCGCCCTCGGCCGCCTGCTTGATTGACAGGCTGATGCGCCGGCGCTGGAGGTCGAGGTCGATGATCTTCACCCACAGCTCTTCGCCGGGCGTCACGACCTGCTCGGGGAGGTCCACGTGGTGGGCGGACATCTCCGAGATGTGCACCAGACCCTCGATGCCGTCACCCACCTGCACGAACGCCCCGAACGGCACCAGCTTGGTGACCCGGCCGTAGACGAGCTCGCCGACGCGGTGGTTGGAGGCGAACT
>CAZHBH010000127.1:0-2230 GCA_964530525.1 uncultured Rhabdothermincola sp.
CTGTCACCGAAGATGGTGCGCAACATCCACAACATGCTGCGCAAGGCGCTCGCCGACGCCTGCCGCAAGGGCACCCTCCAGCGCAACGTCGCCACCCTCGCCGACTCGCCCAAGCCCGTCCGCGACACCGCCATGCGGGTCTGGACCCCCGAGCAGCTCGTCCAGTTCCTCGACGAGATCGCCGAGCACCGGCTGGCCACCGCGTTCGTCGTTGCCGCCCACACCGGGATGCGCCGCGGCGAGGTACTCGGCCTCACCTAGCGCGACCTCGACCTCGACGCCAACCGGCTCTCCGTTCGCCAGGCCGTCATCACCGTCGAGTACCAGATGACCATCGCCGACGTGAAGACCGGCACAGCCCGCCGCACCATCGACCTCGACGACCGCACCATCGACGCGCTCCGGGCCTGGAGACTCGTGCGGGAGCAGGAGGTGGCGCTCGCGGGCTGAAACTGAGCGAGGACGACGAGACCGTGTTCGCCAGCCCCGACGGCAGCCTCACTCACCCCGACTACTTCAGCCAGGTCTTCGACCGTCACCTCGCCGCGAGCGCCCTACCGAGGATCCGGTTCCACGACCTCCGCCACACCCACGCCACGGTCCTGCTGAAGGCCGGCGTCCACGTGAAGGTCGTCAGCGAACGCCTCGGCCACAACAGCCCCGCCTTCACCATGACCGTCTACCAGCACGTCATCCCCGGCATGCAGGCCGACGCCGCTCGCCTCTTCTGCGAGGCCCTCTACGGCTAGGAAGCAGCTTCCTCGTCTGGCGCGTCGGTCTCAGCCTGTTTGTCGACCTGCACGGTCGGTGGCCCTGACGCAAGGGCAGAGTCGGTATCGAGCAGGTCTTCTGTGAGCACATCTTCTCCGTCGACGCCGGCATCGTCGCCGCCCTCGGAGGACGGGGCCCGTGACTTCGACTCTGAGCGCGCCTGCCCGGCCTCGTTCATCCACTCCTCGCGCTCGGCAGCGAGATCGGTATCGCTTCGGACGTGGAGACCACCACCGAAGGCAGTCCACTTCGAGACCGCCTTGTCCACCGCCTTGGACAACTTGGCGGTCTCCTTGACGAGCTTGTCCAGCCACGGCTCCTTGTATCGCTCATGCGCGTTCCGCAAGAGCTCGTCCCACTCGTCGAGTGCGCCGATCTCTCCCCGGATCGGGTGTTCAGCTCCGAGGACATCGACCATCGTCCCGGTCATCTCGATCCGGTCAACTGCCTCGGCGAGTTGCTGGATGGTCATCATCTTCCCGGTGCTTCCGGGAACGTAAAAGTCCCGCTGAGCGCCGGCTGCCAGCAGTTCGCCGCGCCACCGCCGGGTCTCACCGCGGAAGTCGCCTCCCTCCCGCGGGTGGAAGAAGATCGTCAGATCGATCGACAAAGCTGCGCCGGGCCCAAGGTTGACCAAGCCGACCATCACGTTCATCGGCCCAAGAGGCTCGAAGCAGAGAGCGAGGTGCGGACGAGCGCTCGCCTCCCTAGCCAGGCGCATCTCGTCAACCATCTGCGGTTCTGCCAGGCGTAGTAGCCAGTTATCACCACAAGGGCCAGAGTCAGGAAGACGATCGCACCGTCCATGCCGCGAGCGTACGTAGCGCAGCGAGCGCCGCACCGAACCCGCCAGGCCTCGAGGGCGGGTCCACCATTCCCACAGCCCGAGGTGGCATGGTGACCAGTTCAGTTCGACCACAGCGAAGCGAAACTCATGCCCGACTCCAGCTCGACCTCCGGATCGCCCGGCGATCGGCTTCTCACCAGCCTGGCAATCCTCAAAGCGAACTGGGATCAGGGCCAGCGCAGCTACCTCGACAACTTCCTCCCGTTCATCGCCGACTGTATGAACACCTGCGGAGGCGACGACGTTGCTCCCACCGATCTCTCACGGCACATGCGTGAGCGATTCGGGATCCCGCTGCCCGACGGCGTCATTCAAACCCTGCTCAAGAAGGCTTCACGACATGGCCTCGGCACACGTTCGCAGGGCCGGTTCCGGATCAACAAGGAGGAGGTCGCCAAGTTCGACCTCACCCGTCAACGATCCGACGCGATGCGCCGAGAGGAAGCGCTCCTGGATCGACTCATCGCGTTCGGGTCAGCAGAGCACGACGTTGCGCTCGACCGCGACGCGGCTGAGTCGGCTCTGCTAGGACACCTCGAGCAGCACTCCACGTCAATCTGAACAGCCCTGGGTTCGTTGGAGGCTCCAGACCTTTGAAGCGAGGATGGAGTC
>CAZHBH010000128.1:0-2046 GCA_964530525.1 uncultured Rhabdothermincola sp.
TTGGGAGAAGCACTGAAGCAGGTCGTGTTGAGCACAGAGCCGACGGTGGACATCGATCCCGGGGGCGAGCCGGGCCCAGCCCAGCGGGTGGCCCAGGCGGTTATCGAGCTGGAGGGCCGTGCCAACAGCCTCGCCAACCAGATCGACCAGGTATCGGGTGACAGCTGGCAGCGTAAGGGCGAGGTCGCCGGCTCAGGTGAGGAGGTGACGGCCCTCGACCTGGTACATCGCGCCGTGGGAATCGGCCGCAAGGGTCTCGACGAGGTGCAGGCCACGCTCGCATCGGTAGACGAGGCGGCTCGCCAGGCGGGCGACGCCGGCTAGGAGTCGGAGGTCGACCAGTCCTCGGGGTTGTCCTCCACGAACCACTCCACGACATCGCCCTCGACGCCGTCGATGAGCACGAGGCCCCGCTTCGTGGGAGGTTCCTCCGCCGAGTAGAGCAGGATGCGCCACGTCGGCCTGCTCAGCAGACCACGCCAGCCCATCTGCGCAGAGGCGTGCCCGACGGGGAACCCCACCTGGCGCGTAGCGATGACCAGCGCGTCCCGCTCGTCGACGTCGAGGTCCCAACCGGTGAGGAAGCTGTACGCCCCCACCACCACCAGGACCACGGCCGCGGCCAGGAACCCCCCGTTCACCAGGACGGGGTCGGACCCCAGCGTCAGTGCCCAGATCGCGATGCAGATCGCCGCGATCGCCCAGTAGAGGAACGCAGGGATCCGGCGCCGGTTGTTGTTGGGGAACATGTACGGCCCGACGTAGCCGTGGGCCTGCAGGTCGTCGGGCAGCGAGTCCCGGATGTCCTCGTCGGACAGGGGCTTGGTCGACTGCTCGTCGTCGTCGCCGTTCTCGGGCGGGTTCTCTTCGTCGGTCATGTCGGTTCGGACCAAGCGTCGCGCAACTTGCGCCAGGTCAACGAAAGCGGCTCCGGTAGGACCCTCGTGGAGGCCGTGGTGGTCATGAAGTTGGTGTCCCCCGACCAGCGCGGGACGACGTGCACGTGGAGGTGGTCCGGTACGCCGGCTCCACCCTCGCGACCGAGGTTGATGCCCACGTTGATCCCGTCCGCACGGTAGGCCCGACCGAGCGCGACCCTGGCGTCGCGCACCTCCTCCCAGAGCTCGACGAACTCCTCGGACTCGAGATCGTCGAGATCCGGCACCGCCCTGTTGGGCAGCACGAGCAGGTGCCCCGAGGTGTAGGGGTAGAGGTTGAGCAGGGTCGAGCACCTCGGCCCCCGGTGCACCACGTAGGAGCCCTCGTCGTCGTCCAGCGCCAGGATCCGCTCGAACAGCGATCCCCGGTCGTCGGGTGCGAGGGGCGAGTCGTCGGCGCTCACGTCCGCCACGTACCCGGCTCTCCAGCCCGCCCAGATGCGCTCGAGGTCTCCCATGGCAAGCTCAGGCGTGGGCCGAGACGTCGGCGGCCAGCCGCTCGACGAAGGCCTCGAAAGGCACGCCGCGCTCCACCTCGCCCCCGCGGGGGTTGACCCCCACGGTCCCACCCGAGACGTCCTCGTCCCCCACGACAAGCACGTAGGGGACCTTCTCGACCTTGGCCCTGCGGATCCGCTGGCCGAGCGGCTCGTCGGCGACCACTACGTCGGCACGAAAGCCCGCTCCCCGCAGCTGCTCCTCGAGCCGGGCGGCGTAGGCCTCGTGGTCGTCTCGCACCGGCAGCACCCTTGCCTGCACCGGCGCCAACCAAGCAGGGAACGCCCCCGCGTGGTGCTCCAGGAGCAGGGCGAAGAAGCGCTCGATCGTCCCGAACAGGGCCCGGTGGATCATCACGGGCGTGTGGCGCTCGCCGTCGGCCCCCACGTACTCCAGCCCGAACAGCTGCGGGAGCTGGAAGTCGATCTGGATGGTCGACATCTGCCAGGTGCGTCCGATGGCGTCGCGGGCCTGCACCGAGATCTTCGGTCCGTAGAAGGCGCCACCTCCCTCGTCGAGCACCACCTCCAGGCCCATCTCGGTGGTCGCGGTGCGCAAGGTCTCGGTGGCCTCGTCCCAGTCCTCGATGGAGCCGACCGCCTTGCCCTCC
>CAZHBH010000129.1:0-1816 GCA_964530525.1 uncultured Rhabdothermincola sp.
CGGCAGGGTCGACACCAGCGTCTTGCCCTCCCCGGTGCGCATCTCGGCGACCCACCCGAGGTGCAAGGCGGCGCCACCCATGAGCTACACGTCGTAGTGGCGCTGGCCGATGACCCTGCTGGCCGCCTCACGGCAGGTAGCGAAGGCCTCGATGAGCACGTCGTCGAGGGAGGCCCCGCTGTCGATCTTGGCCCGCATCTCGCCGGTGCGGCCCTGGAGAGCCTCGTCGGAGAGGCCCTGCATCTCGGGTTCTAGCGCGTTGATCTCCGGGACGAGGCCCTGGAGAGCTCGGAGCTTCTTGCCCTCGCCGGCGCGCAGCATCTTGTCGAGCAGACCCATGAGGTGGCCACTCTACCGGCGCCCCGCGGCCCGGGTCTCACCGCCACCGTCAAAGAGCCCCGGTCGTCGGGCTCACGGGGATTCCCCGGCTCTCGGCTCCTCGCGTCGAGTCGCCTCCGGGGGTGACCAGCGGAGCTCAGTCGGCCCGACGAGGTCGCCCGGCCGGGGCGAGTAGTGCACCTCGGCCGGAAGGTCAGCACCTCGCCGGGCTGGGCGTGGCGGCGAGGACGAGGCCGTGGACCGCATGGGCGCCGGCGGCGCGCAGGGCACGGGCGGCGGCAGCGAGGGTGACGCCCGTGGTCACGACGTCGTCGACCAGCAGCACGTTCGCTCCCCCGGCGTTGATCACGGCTCGTCGTGGGCCATGGGCTGCGAGGCCCGTCCAGCGCCGGTCGAGCTCTGGGCGGCAGCCTCGCGCAGCGAGCGGCTGGAACGTCACGGCTCCCTGGCGCTCGGCCCGGGAGCGCCCGGTCAGACCCCCTCCCCCGGCGTGGGCTAGCAGACCGCACAGCGGCAGGCCCAAGGCAGTCGACACGGACCGAGCGAGCTCGGCCGCCTGGTCGAAGCCGCGCGATCGCCGATGCCGCGCCGTGGTCGGCGCCCAGGTGACGACGTCGAGGGATGGCGCCGAGGCGCCGTCGACCACGAGACGCGCCATCGCCGCCCCCAGAACCCCTGCCAGAGATCGCTCACCGCGGAACTTGAGGGCCCCCACCACCCGTCGGCCCACGCCCTCGTAGCTGAGCAGCGCGAGGCACGAGTCCAACCCCTCCGGAACGTCGAAGGGATCGGGTTCGCACAGGCCACCGACGCAACCGGCGCACAGCTGCGCACCACCCGCACCGCAGGCGACGCATCGTACGGGCGCCAGCAACGAGATCACGGCCCGACCCTACGGACCGGGTACGACAGCCAAGCCGGGCAGGGCCCGGGCGGCTCAGTAGCGGTAGTGGTCGGGCTTGAAGGGCCCCTCCGGGGGCACCCCCAGGTAACGGGCCTGCTCTTCGGTGAGCTCGGTGAGGTGGACGCCCAGGGCGCCGAGGTGGAGCCTCGCCACCTTCTCGTCGAGGTGCTTCGGGAGCACGTACACCTTGCGCTCGTAGGAGTCGGGGTGGTCGAACAGCTCGATCTGGGCGATCACCTGGTTGGAGAAGCTGTTGGACATCACGAAGCTCGGGTGGCCCGTGGCGCACCCCAGGTTCAGCAGCCTGCCCTCGGCGAGGATGATCACGGAGTGGCCGTCGGGGAAGACGTACTCGTCGACCTGGGGCTTGATGTTGATCCGCTGCACGTCGCTGAGCTTGGCGAGGCCGGCCATGTCGATCTCGTTGTCGAAGTGCCCGATGTTGCCCACGATCGCCTGGTGCTTCATGCGGGCCATATGCTCGGCGGTGATCACGTTGAAGCACCCCGTAGCCGACACGTAGATATCGGCTACGTCGAGCACCTCCTCCAGCCTGCGCACCTCGTAGCCCTC
>CAZHBH010000130.1:0-1752 GCA_964530525.1 uncultured Rhabdothermincola sp.
CCCACCGGGGTTGGAATCCAATAGAACGAGCCTCCATCAGACCCAGGGCGGTTCAATCCTGAAGGCTGCCTTGCGCGGGACCGCGTATCAGCCGACCCTTCCCGAAGAGTCGCTCGATTACGTCGTGAGCGACTTCATCGTGCATACCTTCGCGCGGGATCCGGAGGGCTTCGACTACCTCGAGGCGATCGTCAAGGGCCTCATGTTGGCCAGTGCCGTCTACCTGCCCACGCCAGCCGAGGTGGGCCGAAGGTTCGAACGGGTAACGCTCTACTTCGACACCCGACTTCTTCTACAAGCGCTCGGCTATGAAGGCCCGGACGCTGAGTCCTCGATGCGGCAGACCCTCGAGCTGGCCTACGAGCTGGGCGCAACTCTCGCCACGTTCACCGACACCGTGACCGAGACGCGCGGAGTACTGAGCGGAATCGCCAACAACCTCAAGCGAGGTACCCGAAACGAGCACCGCCGGTTGACCGAGGAGTGGTTCCGGACGCAGGGCTTCTCGCCGAGCGACGTGGAGCTGCTCAGCGAGAACCTCGAGGCTGATCTCAAGGGCCTTCGCATCGGAATACTCGACCGACCATCGCCGAAGGTGTCGCTCACCGTCGACGAGGTGGCTCTCGAGGCGGTGTTGCAGGAGCGGGTGGGCTACCAGTCACGACCTCCATTGCTGCATGACCTCGACGCGTTGACCGCGATTCACCGCCTGCGCGGCGGGCAGCGCCAGTCGCAGCTTGAACGCTGTCGAGCCCTGTTCGTTACCACGAATACTCCGCTCGTCGGTGCAGCCAGACAGTTCTTCCACAACGGCGACCAACACGTGGTGCCCGTCGCGTTCGCAGACGAGGACCTTGCCACGCTCGTCTGGTTGAAGCGCCCGCTCGATGCACCGGACCTCCCTCGCCTCCGGATCATCGCGGACTGTTACGCAGCCCTCGAGCCGGGCAACGACCTTTGGGCCAAGTACCTCGATGAAGTCGACAAGCTCAAGGAGCGAGGATCAATCACGGAGGACGACTTCTTCGTGTTGCGGTACAGCCTGGACGCGAAGCAGGCATTGATGGATCGGACGTTCGGATCGGCCGACCGCGTCAGCGCTGAAGTCGTGGAGGAGGTCCTTGAGCGAGCCCAGGCCGCCATACGTGAGCCTGAGAAGCAGCGGACGCGTGAGGCCGAGGCCTCGTCGTCGAAGGCAGAACGCCTCGCGGCGGACGCGACTACTCGAGCTGCTGCGGCAGAGCAGCGAGCCGCCGCTGCGGAGGAACAGGCGCGCGCCGCCGCAAACGTTCTCGACGGTCAGCGGCGTCGCGCCCGGAACCGCGGAGAGAGTGTCGGCAGGCTCGCTCGGCATATCTCCCTGGGTGTGCTCATCGTCGCAACGGCCGTCGTCGCCTACTTCTCGTTGCCGTCGTCGCTGGGGCTCCCGCCAGCTGAGCTCGACGGTGCGATTCGGTGGGTGCTCCGAGTCTTGATCGGAGTGACAGTCGTGATCCTCCTCGTCTGTCAGATCACCGGTCACTCGTTGATCACGGTTGCTCGTCGGATTGAGGTCACGACCAGCCGACGTTCAGAGGCCCGAATGCTAAGGCGCTTCGGCCTCGAAGCCGGCAGCCCCGAGTTCTCCTCCGCTGCCGAATAGCTGGGCGTTGGCTGCCGTTCCGCCGCCTGTCCGTTAGAAGATCCGTTAGAAGTCTGGCCGGGAACGAGGAGGGCCCATCCTCTCGGATGGGCCCTGACCTGCGGTTTCGT
>CAZHBH010000131.1:0-1644 GCA_964530525.1 uncultured Rhabdothermincola sp.
CGATGCGGCTGGCATCGGGGGCGAGGATGATGGCGCCGTCCATCTTGGCCAGCTCGGAGAGGCGCTGGGGGCTGAAGGCGGCATCGAGCAGGAAGCCCCCCGAGCAGATGTTCAACACCTCCGGCCCGTCGTTGACGACGATGAGCGCGCCCATCCCTGCCTGGAGGATGCGGTCTATGCCCTCACGCAGGGCCTTGCCGGGAGCGACTGCAGCCAGAGCATCGAGCAGGGCCTCGCTCAGGCGGCGGTTCACGAGCGCAGTCTAGATGCGCCTCTGCGCTCTCTTCACGAGAAACACCACGAGGGCCACGACGCCGGCCGCAACCAGGAACATCGACAGCCAGAGGCCACCCGTCACGATGGTGCTGGTCCGCGTCGACGACACGTCGACCTCCACGGGAGCACCGTCGGAGAAGCTGGCCGGCGTGACGACCGGGTCACTGCCGGGGAGCTCCACCCTCACCGAGATGTCGACCATCTCCTCGAGGGGCCTGCCCTGCTCCGCCACGATGGCGTCGAGCGTGCCCCCGAACGGGTCCCCGCCCAGCAGCGCTGCCAGATCGGCGTCGCTGAACACCTGCGGACCTCGGGTGAGGTCGATGGTTCCGGTGACCGAGTAGTCGGTGCCCAGCAGGCCGTCGCTCCGCGTCACGACGAAGTCGCGGAACGGCCCGTCGTGGGCGGACACCTCCCCGACAACCGCGGGTGCGGCCGAGGGCTCGGCGAAGGACTTCGAAGCCCTGACCCAGGTGGTCTCGCCCTCGCGCTCGGGTCCGGTCACGGTCCAGCCGGCCCCAGCGAGATCGTCCGTGCGGAGCTGCCTGCCCAAGTCGCCCACCCGGGCCATCGCCTCGTCGTCGAGTCCGACGCTCACGGTCACCGAGCCGCTGCCGTCCTCGTCCACGGCCACGTCCATAACCACGTCGACCTTGCACCCCACGCCCAGGACGAGCAGGACGAGAGCGGTCGAGATGGCCAAGGCCCTGCGCATAGCCGAGCAACCTACCGCCGGACGGACCCCGTGGGTGACGGGCTCGACCGCCGGGACCGCGGGATGGACCGGTGGCTAGGAGGGGCCGGCTTCGGCCATCTCGACCGGAGGAGGCTCGAAGCCCTCCACCGATCGGAAGGCGATGACCTGCTCTCCCGTCTCGGGGTCCAGCTCGGCGTCGACGACGATGGTCTCGCCCGCGCGGAACTCCTTCCACAGGAGGCGCTCGGAGAGGGGATCCTCCACCAGCCGCTGGATGGCCCGCCGCAACGGGCGAGCACCCAGGGTCGGGTCGTAGCCCCGATCCGCCAGGAGCACCTTCGAAGCGGGCGTGAGCTCGAGTCCGATCCCCTGGCTCTCCAGCTGCGCCGAGACCCGGCGGATCATGAGGTCGACTATGGAGACGACCTCGTCCTTGCTCAGCTCGTGGAAGACGATCGTGTCGTCGATCCGGTTGAGGAACTCGGGCCGGAAGTGCGCCTTGAGGGCGTCGTGGACCTTCTCCTTCATGCGCTCGTAGCTGATCGCCTCGTCGGCCCTGCCGAAGCCGATGTTCGCCTTGCGCAGGTCGGCGGTGCCGAGGTTGGAGGTCATGATGAGCACGGTGTTGCGGAAGTCGACCGAGCGTCCCTGCGAGTCGGTGAGGCGCCCCT
>CAZHBH010000132.1:0-1634 GCA_964530525.1 uncultured Rhabdothermincola sp.
CCGATGAGGCCCACCACATCGACAAGTGGGCGTTCACGGTGCCGTTCGTCTGCGGTGCCACCAACCTGGGCGAGGCCCTGAGGCGCGTAAGCGAAGGGGCGGCGATGATCCGCTCCAAGGGCGAGGCCGGCACCGGGAACATCGTCGAGGCCGTCAGGCACCTGCGTTCGATCATCGGCGACATCCGCAAGATCACGCAGGCCGACGGCGCCGAGCTGTTCGACTGGGCCAAGCGACTCGCGGCACCCCTCCCGCTCGTGCAAGAGGTGGCGGAGACGGGCTGGCTCCCCGTGCCGCTCTTCTGCGCCGGCGGCATCGCCACGCCTGCCGATGCGGCACTGGTGCTCCAGTTGGGGGCGGAGTCGGTGTTCGTCGGCTCAGGCATCTTCAAGAGCTCCGATCCCGCCCATCGGGCCAGGGCCATCGTCGAGGCCACCACCAACTTCCGCGACCCGGACGTCGTGGCGAAGGTGAGCCGCGGGATCGGAGGCGCCATGGTGGGGCTGGAGATCGGCTCTCTCGAGACGAAGCTGGCCGACCGCGGTTGGTGAGTCCGGGGGCCACCGGCGAGGGCGATCGAGGTCGGCCGGCACGAGCCGGCGATGGCGCGGTCGGGCTCACCGTCGGGGTGTTGGCCGTCCAGGGTGCGTTCGCGCGCCACATCGAGGTCTTCCGCGGGCTCGGCGTCAGCGCCGCAGAGGTGCGCACGCCGGCGGAGCTGGCACGGGTCGATGCCCTTGTGATCCCGGGAGGTGAGTCGACCACGATGTCGCTCCTCATCGAGGCCAACGACCTCGAGGCACCCCTGCGGCAGCGCCTCGCGGCGGGGATGCCGGCGATGGGGACGTGCGCCGGGATGATCCTGTTGGCCGAGGGCATCTCGGACGGCCGGCCCGACCAGGTCAGCTTCGGTGCCTTGGCCATCCACGTGAGGCGCAACGGCTTCGGCAGGCAGGTGGCGTCCTTCGAGGACGACGTCGAGGTGGCGGGCCTCGGTGCCCCCGCCTTCCCAGCGGTGTTCATCAGGGCGCCGGTGGTCGAGGAGGTGGGCCCGGGCGTCGAGGTGCTGGCGAAGGTCGGGGACGTTCCGGTGCTCTGCCGCCAGGGCCAGGTGCTCGCCTCGTCCTTCCACCCCGAGTTGCGCGAGGATCCTCGGATCCACCAGTTGTTCCTGTCTTCGTTCGAGGTCGACCCCTAGCGTGTTCAGCGCGGGTTCGCGACCGGGCCGACGACGGCCGTTGGTGGAGATCGATCTGAGAAGTTAGGGGTCAGCGATGTCGGGCCACTCCAAGTGGGCGACCATCAAGCACAAGAAGGGTGCGGCCGACAAGGCGCGCGGCAAGCTCTTCGCCAAGCTCATCCGACAGGTGGAGGTGGCGGCGCGCGAGGGCGGGGGGGACCTCGACGCGAACCCGACGCTGCGCACGATGTACCAGAAGGCGCGCGACGCCTCGGTCCCGCTCGACACGATCGAGCGGGCGATCAAGAGGGGCACGGGTGACCTGGAGGGCGTGGTCTACGAGTCGATCACCTACGAGGGCTACGCGCCTGGTGGGGTGGCGCTGCTCATCGAGGTGCTCACCGACAACCGCAACCGCACCGGCTCCGAGGTGCGCAGCATCTTCACGAAGCAC